>NZ_CP039852.1:688750-1033125 GCF_006228385.1 Salinimonas iocasae | reverse complement strand
TACACAGATAATCCGGCGTGCCAGGCGCGTTGAGTAAATGGGACAAATTGGTCGATAGTGCCATCACGATAAATCACACAGTGTGCCGAAACTTTTAAGCCAGCAATTTCTTTATAGAATGGGTCATCTTCAGGGTTAATCGTACCGGTAAATAATTGTTCGATACCCGGTGTGTTAAACTGTCCCGGCGGTAACGATATATTGTGAATGACCAACAGCGAGATTTCAGTGCCTGGCGGCCGTTCATCAAAAAAGGGAGAATGTTTTTGTGTTGCACCGGGGTATGTTTTCACCAGCTAACCCATATACAAGTTTAAATGTGTGCGTTTACCTTACCCGTCACCTGCAGCAAGTCAATGTCACCAAGTTTGGATTGTGAAATCAAAAGATAAGAGTAGTTGTTATGAGTAATGAAAGTTCAGCAGGAAAATGGATGTTTATACTGGCATGGATATGCGGGCTGGGCTTACTGACTTTGATCTTCGGTGATGTGCTTGAGTCGCAGCGCAACCCGAATCAGGAACCTGAGTCAATGCGAATTGACGGTCAGACCGAAGTAAGGCTCAGACAAAATCGTCAGGGACATTATGTTACTAACGGAACCATCAACGGTCAGCCCGTGACCTTTCTTATCGACACCGGTGCGACCAATGTCGCAATTCCCGCTTCTATGCAAAACAGCCTTGGCCTGACTGCTGGCAGAAGTGGCCTGGCACAAACCGCAAACGGTGTAGTAAGGGTGGCGCAAACCACTATTGATAGCCTGACAATCGGTGATATTGAGCTGTCGAATGTGCAGGCACACCTCAATCCGGGCCTGGGGGACGGACAGATCTTGCTGGGGATGAGTGTTTTAAAACAGTTAGAGTTTACTCAGCGCCAGGATTGGTTAATATTGCGGACCTTAAATTAAAGGTATTGGATTCTGCACTTATGACATACCCCACCCCCAAGGATATTTATCAACAGATTCACACCGCACTGATCGAAGATTTAGGCGGTGAGGTCAACGCTGACAATGATATAACGGCTAATCTGATCGATGAGGCGACACAGGCCAGTGCCACGATTATCACGCGTGAGCCGGCAGTGATTTGTGGCGTGCAATGGGTGGACGAGACATTTTCACAAATCGATAGCCAGGTCACTTTGCAATGGCACGTCGCTGACGGCGACGTCGTTCAGGCAAATGAAACGCTTGTTACTCTGACGGGTAGCGCCCGCAGCATATTAACGGCTGAGCGTACCGCGCTTAACTTTTTGCAAACGTTGTCCGGGACAGCTACCGTCACCCGCCGATATGCCTCGTTACTGGACGGTTCAAAGACAAAAATTCTCGACACCCGCAAAACCCTTCCCGGACTTCGTCTGGCACAAAAATATGCCGTCAAGTGTGGAGGTGGTGAAAATCACCGGATTGGGTTATTTGACGCATACCTGATTAAAGAGAACCATATTTTTGCGTGCGGCTCTATCGCCAGGGCTGTGTCTACTGCCAAGTCAAGACATGCTGACAAACCCGTAGAGGTGGAGGTAGAAAGTCTGGATGAGCTTTCTCAGGCACTTGACGCGGGCGCGGATATCATCATGCTGGACAATTTTACCAACGAACAGATCCAACGCGCAGTTTCCATGACTAACGGAAAAAGTAAACTTGAAGTCTCTGGAAATATTACTGATGAAAGGCTGTCGTCGCTGGCCACATTGGGGGTTGATTTTATATCTTCAGGTGCTTTAACCAAGCATGTTCAGGCCATTGATTTGTCGTTACGGGTCGCTATGAATAGCGAGCAAAGCCCTGTAAAATAAACACTTTTATAGCCTGCTAACATCAGGTTGGCAGGCCCACCCTCCATTTTGCCAATCGGCTAATTCCTAAACATATGTATAGTTTCCAATACTTGTCACTGGGGTCTTCCACCCTATACTGAGCATCAAGTACCGGGGGCGTTAAACAAAAACAAACCAGGTATAAAACGTAAACTTTGAATGAACTAATTTAGATAAACGCATTATACGCGAACCCGGAGAACTATCATGAAACAATTCAAACCTTCAAACCAAAAAGGCTTCACCCTAATCGAACTGATGATCGTCGTTGCTATCATCGGTATTCTGGCTGCGGTAGCTCTGCCTGCTTACAATAACTACACTAAAAAAGCACGTTTCTCTGAAGTTGTAATGGCAACCCAAGGCCATAAAACTGCTATTGAAGTATGTGCACAAACAGAAAGTGGTTTGACTACTTGTACTGCTGGTACAAATGGCGTACCTGCTGATTTAACAACTCCATCAACTTTGGTTGCCAGTGTTACGTGGGATGGTACTGCTATTGTTGCTACGGCTGAAGGCGATAGCACTACTCCAGTAAGTGGCCTTGAAGGTGAAACTTATACCTTAACTCCTACATTCACAAACGGCGTTGTTACTTGGGCAGAAACATGCTCTGACGCTTCACTATGTTAATTTAGAAATATTGGATAGGCCCAGCAATGCTGGGCTTTTTTCTGTGAGGTAAGAGTTATGTCCAGAGCCGCAGTCGTTTTTGATTATCAAGGTAAAGATAAACAAGGTGCTAATCGTAAAGGTGAGATATCAGCTGCAAGTGTGCTTGAAGCAAAGAATCTCTTGAGAAGGCAGGGCATATCAGCTCAGAAAGTCAAAAAACGGCAAAAGTCTCTTTTTAGTGGCAGAGAAAAAAAAATCAATGCCGCCGACATTTCGGTAGTTTCAAGACAAATTTCTACCATGCTTGGTGCTGGCGTTACCTTACTACAATCTTTGGAAATGATAGCACAAGGGACTAGCAAACCAGGAATGAGAAGACTTTTGTCTTCTATTGCCGATGAAGTCCGCGCAGGAACTCCATTATCTACAGCATTACGCAAACACCCCCTGTATTTTGATGACCTGTATTGTGATTTGGTAGAAACCGGTGAGCAGTCCGGTTCACTTGAAAATATCTACGATCGTATTGCCACCTATAAAGAAAAAGCAGAAGCACTAAAGTCCAAAGTTAAAAAAGCGATGTTCTACCCTATCGCCGTTTTAGTCGTTGCTTTTATTGTTACAACAATTCTTTTGGTCTTTGTAGTGCCTCAGTTTGAAGAAATTTTCAGTAGCTTTGGGGCCGAACTGCCTGCTTTCACTCAGTTTGTATTAGGTATTTCCCGGTTTGTGCAGGATTTCGGGATATTCATTGGCATGGGTATTGTTGGTGCCGGCTTTATGTTTGTACGTGCCCACCGCAAGTCTAAAGCGCTGCGTGACCGAGTTGATGCTACTGTTCTAAAGATACCGGTAGTCGGCGAGATCCTGCAGAAAGCCGCCGTTGCGCGCTTTACCCGTACACTATCAACAACATTCAGTGCCGGTGTTCCGCTTATCGGCGCACTTGATTCAGCAGCAGGCGCGTCAGGCAATGCCGTATACCGCGATGCAATTCTTTTTATTAAAAAAGAAGTGGCCGGCGGCTTACAAATGAACACTGCCATGCGCACAACTGGCGTCTTTCCGGATATGGTGACTCAAATGGTGGCCATTGGTGAAGAGTCCGGTGCGGTAGATGATATGCTTAGCAAAGTAGCCAGCATCTACGAGGCCGAGGTTGATGATATGGTTGACGGTCTGACCAGCCTTATCGAGCCTATGATTATGGCGGTACTTGGTGTCGTAATCGGCGGCCTGATTGTGGCAATGTATCTGCCTATCTTCCAAATGGGGAACGTGGTTTAACGTTCCTTTTTCGCTTTTGCGGTTGCCCCTGAGCAGCTGCGCTGGCAAACTTTTTATTTTTTTGAAATCACTTCTATGAACACAGTCGTTGAACTTAGTGCACAAAGCCCTTTCTTTTTTCTTTTCGTTGTCTTTGTGACAAGTTTAATGATTGGCAGTTTTTTAAACGTTGTTATTCATCGTCTTCCCATCATGATGGAACGCGGCTTTAAAGCAGAATATGAAGCGTATGTCAGTGAGGAAGAGATAAAGCCCGCTGAGACGTATAATCTGATGAAGCCAGACAGTACCTGTCCATCCTGCGGGCATCGCATTCGCGCATGGGAAAATATTCCTGTTCTCAGTTATCTACTTTTAAAAGGTAAATGCGCCGGCTGTGGCACTGCAATTTCAGTGCGTTACCCTTGCGTAGAACTTGCCACTGCATTATTCAGTGCTCTGGCGGCCTGGCACTTTGGCCCAGGCATGCAGGCTGTAGCTGCGGTCATAGTCGTTTGGTTCCTGGTCCCACTGGTGATGATAGACCTGGACCATATGCTTCTACCGGATCAGTTAACTCTTCCCCTGTTATGGTTTGGCTTATTGCTAAGTCTGGACACTGTATTCGTTGACCCTGCCACAGCTATTATTGGGGCGGCAGCCGGCTATCTGAGTCTTTGGTCTGTATACTGGCTGTTTAAACTGATTACCGGTAAGGAAGGTATGGGGTATGGTGACTTTAAATTGCTCGCAGCGCTGGGCGCTTTTACAGGCTGGCAAGGCTTACCGGTTATCATCATTCTGTCTTCGCTAGTTGGCGCGATCATCGGTCTACTTATACATTTTTCCCGTAAGCAGAGCGGCGACCTGGCCATTCCGTTTGGCCCTTACCTCGCAGTTGCCGGATTCCTGACTTTGCTGTACAAACAGCCTATTATTGATGCTTATCTACAATGGATAACGCCTTGAGCGAAAAATCGAAAACATTTGTTGTCGGCCTGACCGGTGGAATAGGTAGCGGCAAGAGCGCAGCTACCGATGCATTTGCAGCGTTAGGCGTACCTGTTATTGATGCCGACATTGTTGCCAGACAAGTTGTGGAACCGGGGACTGCCGCCCTTCAGAAAATTACTGAGCATTTTGGAGAAGGCATTTTGAATGATGACGGTGCATTAGACCGTGCCGCGCTAAGAGAAAAAGTTTTTGCAGACCCCGCTGAAAAAGCCTGGCTTAATGCCCTGCTCCATCCCACAATACGTCAACAAATGCTTAGCGAAATAAACGCAGTTGCCTACCCTTACTGCATCTTGTCCGTACCCTTATTGCTTGAAAACAACCTTACTACTATGACTGACCGAGTATTAGTGATCGATATCCCCGAGTCTTTGCAAATCAGCCGCGCCTGCGCGCGGGATAAACAAAGTAACGAAGCTACTATAAAGCGGATTATGAATGCCCAGGCTAGCCGCGAAACCCGGCTGTCTGCAGCCGATGATATTATCGACAATAGTGGTTCACTCGCAGGTCTTAAAGAACAGGTAGAGAGCCTCCATGCGCGTTATCTGACCATCGCACAGGACCTTTAACCCCTTTTACTTGAAATTTTTGTATTTTTGCGTTTAAGTGCTCTGATTAAGCATTCACGAGGAAGTACATGTCTGACACCGTTTTCGAATTTCCACTCAAAGAAAAGGTGCGAAATTACCTGCGCATTGAACAACTCATTGCGCAACTTAAAAGCGGCGCGTCAGTCCCCTCTGCGCAGCTACAGCTTTATTTTTTCGACCAGCTGTTTACGTTGCTGGATCTGTTCGAGCGGATAGATATCCGAACCGATATCATCAAAGACCTCGATGCCCACGAAAAAAATCTTCGCCACTGGTCGGAACATCCCAACATTGATGCCAGCGCGCTTAAGCAAACGCTGAACACCATTGTTACAATGCGCGAAAAGCTCAAGCTGGGCAAAAAGTTTGGCACTGAGTTAAAAGAAGATAAGTTTCTGGCATCTATCAGACAACGTTTTGCCATTCCTGGTGGCGCGTGCAGCTTCGATTTGCCTAATTTGCATTACTGGATTAACCAGAGTCAGGCACATCGTCAGGACGAAATGAAGAAATGGATGATGACACTGGTTAGTGTTGAGGAAACAATTTCCATCTGTTTATCATTTCTTCGGGAGCGCGGTACCTTCAGAACGCTTACCGCGTCAAACGGGTTTTACCAGGGTGTGGCCGAAGACAAAAATGAGCTGATCCGCGTGCGCTGCTCTGTTGATGAGGGGTTTTATCCTACCTTGAGTGGCAACAAATATCGCTTCGCGCTACGATTTATGTTGTTTGATGTCGAACCAGGAAAGTCTTCCTCTGTTGATGAGGATGTCTCATTTTCACTGGCCGCCTGTTAATTCTCAGACCAATCCACAATATTACAGATATTCCAAAGGTATGAGCATGCGTGTAAAGTGCCCTATTTGTACAAAAGAAATTGAGTGGTCTCAAAGCAGTCCATTTCGCCCTTTTTGTTCCAAAAAATGTCAACTCATCGATTTAGGTGAGTGGGCTAGTGAGGAGCGAAGCATCCCTGCCCAGAGCAAACAAACTGAACAAGCACCCTCTCAGGATGAGATTGAGGATATTGAAGCGATGCTCAGTCAACAGCAGGATAGTTTTTTCAAACATTAAGGCTATATTGATATGCTAAATTCCATCGCGATTCTGGGCGGGACTCACGGCAACGAAACCAGTGGAATTCAGCTCGTTCGCCACTGGCAAAACGGAAACCTGCCCGAGCGTTTCAGAGCACTTCAGCCTGAGATGAGGTTGGTGAACAGTGCGGCTATTGAAGCCAATGTCAGATATGTTGATGATGACCTGAACCGCCAGTTCACTGCCCACCGCCTGGAACAGCAATGCAGTGAAGCTGAAGCCCAACTTGCCCGACAGCTTAACCAAACGTTAGGGCCGAAAGGCAACTCTGCTACAGATTTTGTAATAGATATTCACAACACGACAAGCGAGATGGGCGCCACATTGATCATTCTTCAGCAAGATGAATTCAACATTCAGCTTGCAAGATTTGTGAAGCATCACATGCCTGAAGCTAATATCCTGCTTGAAGATGATAAAGCCTATTCCGAACACCCTTATTTATGTACCGTGGGAAAACAGGGCGTGATGGTAGAGGTAGGCGGTCAGCCCCAGGGTGTGTTTCGCGAAGATATTTTTCAGCTTACGCAGACACTGACAGAAACTATTCTGGATTTTTGTATTGCCTATAATGCGCAAACATTGCCTGAGCTTGCGCCCTGTGATGTATTCATATTAGGAGAAAACATCTGTTTTCCTGTCGATGAAACGGGCGCGCGTATTGCTATGATCCACCATAGTCTGCAGGATAATGACTTTCAGCCATTATTACCCGGTGCGCCGGTTTTTAAATGCTTTGACGGTACGGAAATAACGTGGGATCAGGATACGGTCATATATCCCCACTTTATAAACGAAGCTGCCTATGCCACCACGCATGTTGCTTTTGCCACCGCATCGCTGACTAAACTATAGCGGTGTAGCTCGCGGTAGTTTTCTAAGGCAAAAAAAGCCCCGAAGACAAAGATGTGTTCGGGGCTTTTTTATTAAGGTTTACTGATTATGCAAGGCTTCAATAATTGAAACGTTAGCCGCCGGAAAATCCCCAGGCGCCAGTGAATCAATATCCAGCCACTTCCCCTGCTGCATTTCCCGCCCGTAGGGTTCACCGTCAAATGATTCCACCAGGTGAACGTCAAGCACAACGTGCTTATCGCCGTAGTCATGCTCTATCAAAATCAGCGGTTCGCTGCCGTTTACCGTTATGCCGATTTCCTCAGCAAGCTCTCGTTTAAGTGCATCAAACGTACTCTCGCCCAGTTCTTTCTTACCGCCGGGAAATTCCCATTTGCCACCCTGATGCTGATCCTGATGACGAAGCGTGACATACGTCTGGGTGCCGCGTTTTACAACACCCACAGCAACTTCCACTCGCTTCATTACTTCAGCTTGCCATGACATTGCTTATACTTCTTACCAGAGCCACAAGGACATGGGTCATTTCTGCCAACTTTAGGGCCTTCGCGCACCTCAGTCTGCACGCGTCCGGACTCCTGTTCAGGCGCTTTTTCAACCTTTTCGTGTTCGAAGTTTTTCGGCACATCGTCGGCCTGACGACGCTGCTCTTCAACCTTTTCCACATCAGATTCAGCTTTAACCTGAACACGGCTTAACACTGTTATCACTTCAAGCTTAAGCGCCTCAAGCATCTCAGAGAACAACTCAAAAGACTCGCGCTTGTATTCCTGTTTAGGATTTTTCTGCGCATAGCCGCGTAAGTGAATGCCCTGACGCAAATGGTCCATAGCAGCAAGATGCTCTTTCCAATGGCTATCAAGATTTTGGAGCATTACCGCTTTTTCAAACTGCCGTAATACATCCTCGCCGACAACCTCTTCTTTTTCTTTATAAGCGCCTTCGACTTCTTCCAGGATGCGCTCACGTAATTTCTCTTCGAAAAGCTTGTCATCATTGTCCAGCCACTCCTGAAGTGGCAAATCAACGGCAAAATCAGCTTTCAGGCGTTCCTGAAGCGCAGGAATATCCCACATTTCTTCCAGCGACTGCGGCGGGATATATTCAGAGATAACACCGTCGAGTACATCTTTACGAATAACTTCGATAGTTTCGCTGATGTTCCCTTCATCCAGCAATTCATTGCGCTGTTCATAAATAACTTTACGCTGGTCATTAGCAACATCATCGTATTCAAGCAACTGCTTACGCACATCGAAGTTGCGCCCTTCCACTTTACGCTGGGCGTTCTCGATGGCACGTGATACCCAGGGATGCTCAATGGCTTCACCATGCTCCATGCCCAGCCTTTTCATCATGCCAGCCATTTTTTCCGACGCAAAAATACGCATCAACGCATCATCCAGAGACAGATAAAAGCGACTTGAACCTGCATCACCCTGACGACCTGAACGACCACGAAGCTGATTATCAATACGACGAGACTCGTGACGCTCTGTACCGATAATGTGCAAACCGCCGGACTCCAACACCGCATCGTGGCGCGCTTTCCATTCAGCTTTTATTTTCTCAATTTGCGCATCAGTCGGGTTATCCAGCTTTTCAACTTCCGACTGCCAGTTGCCACCCAAAACAATATCGGTACCACGACCGGCCATGTTTGTGGCGATGGTCACTGCACCGGGGCGACCAGCTTCAGCAATGATATCGGCTTCCTGAGCGTGGAATTTGGCGTTAAGCACTTTATGCTTGATGCCTGCCTTTTTAAGGACGTTAGACAGCAGTTCAGAATTTTCAATTGAAATGGTACCTACCAGTACCGGCTGACCACGCTCCACACATCCCTGAATATCTTTGACGATTGCTTCGTACTTTTCCTCAGCCGTCATATAGATAAGATCTGCCATATCCTTACGAACCATTGGCTTGTTGGTCGGAATAACGACCGTTTCAAGGCTGTAGATGTGGTTGAACTCAAACGCTTCGGTATCAGCAGTACCGGTCATACCGGACAGTTTGTTAAACAAGCGGAAGTAGTTCTGGAAAGTTATCGATGCCAGCGTCTGGTTTTCGTTTTGGATATTGACGCCTTCTTTTGCCTCAACGGCCTGATGCAAGCCCTCTGACCAACGACGCCCTTCCATCGTTCGACCGGTATGCTCATCAACGATAACAATCTGGTCGTCTTTTACGATGTAATCTACATCTCTTTGAAACAACTTGTGTGCACGAAGCGCAGCATTAATGTGGTGTAGCAACGAGATATTGCCAGCAGCGAACAACGACTCCCCTTCAGGCAGAATACCGGCTTCATGTAAGATTTCTTCAACATGAAGCTGACCATTCTCGGTCAGGTGAATTTGTTTGGCTTTCTCATCAATGGTGTAATCACCGTCGCCGGCTTCACCTTCCTCGTCCTCTTTTTCCTGCTGAATAAGCTTGGGAATAACATGGTTGATGCTGCGATATAACTCAGAGCTGTCTTCCGCTGCGCCAGAGATAATCAGAGGTGTTCTGGCTTCATCGATCAAAATCGAGTCAACCTCATCCACAACCGCGAAGTTCAGTTCTCTCTGTACCCGCTCCTGAGGGCTGAACGCCATATTATCGCGCAGGTAATCAAAACCAAACTCGTTGTTGGTGCCGTAGGTTACATCAGCCTGATAGGCAGCACGTTTAGCATCCTGAGGCATACCGGGAATGTTACAACCAACTGTCATGCCAAGGTATTCAAATAACTCGCGACTCCAGTCAGCATCACGTTTAGCAAGGTAATCGTTAACGGTAACAACATGCACACCTTTACCAGACAATGCATTCAGATAAGTCGGTAGTGTCGCTGTAAGTGTTTTACCTTCACCGGTACGCATCTCAGCAATCTTGCCATGATGCAGCACTTGGCCACCCAGCATCTGAACGTCGAAGTGGCGCATACCATAAACACGCTTACTGGCCTCACGTACTGTTGCAAAAGCTTCCACAAGTAGATCATCCAGCGACGCGCCATCTGCAATACGCTGCTGAAATTCCTGTGTTTTAGCTTTCAGCTCTTCGTCGGAAAGCGCTTCAAATTCCTTTTCCAGGCCGTTAATGGCATCGACAGATTTTTTTAGTTTTTTTATTAGTCGGTCATTTCGGCTACCGAACACTTTTCTCAGGACGCTTGAAAACATTACGTTGCAAATTCCACTACTTATGAGGGCGCTATTGATGCGCTAACTCTATGTTTTAGAAAAATGACACCTTACTTGAGTTCAGTAAGGCTCGCCACCCTAACTTATTAGTTTACTTATTCTTCGCCGCCAACAATGTGTACGGAGGACTTTATTGTCGGGTGAAAGGCAGAGGATCGACAGGCTGGCCGTTTCTTATTACTTCGTAATGTACGTGTGCACCAGTCGAGCGACCAGTGCTGCCCATGCGGGCGATAGTTTGCCCTTTAGTAACAACATCGCCCACGGCAACATCAACAGACTGATTGTGACCATAGCGGGTGATAAACCCATCCTTATGCTCAATTTCAACCAAATTGCCGTAGCCGTAGCGTTTGCCCGCCCAGGTTACAATCCCAGCGGCCGTAGTTACAATAGCATCCCCGGATGCACCGGCAAAGTCTAAGCCTTTATGCATGGCAGGGTTGCCAGAAAATGGGTCTTTACGCATACCGTAATAAGAAGACAACCAGCCAGACTCTACCGGACGCCCGGATAACTGGCTTTGCTGATGGATATGGTGACCTTTAACCAGACTTTCAAGCATCGCGATTTGACGCGATTTTGAATCAATTGATGCTCTGGCTTCGATGAACGCTTGCTCAAAGGGTGCCACGCCGTTATCCATCGGTTGTGATACGTTGTGATCAGCAAAAGCCGTAAGATCTTTTGCTTCCATTCCTAATTGTTCAGCCAGGTGCCCTGCTCGCGAATCAAGCTGTGACAGTTGGCTGTTTAATTTGGCAAGTTGCGAAATAACCACGGCGAGCTGTGCTTCTGTCTTTGCTTCAAGAGCCTGTAACGCTACGCGGTCTTTCTCATTCCATTGCTCTGCCAGTGCCAGGCGAGCAATATCTTCACTAACAAGGTGCGTCGAACGACTTGAAATCAGCATCAGCAACGAAGATAGCACCGTCATACTGACGAGTGTGCGTACACTGATCGCATACCGATAGCGCTTCTGTTTGCCAATGAGATTTATTGTTCGCTTCATTCCACAACATATAAAAATTGTATCTTCGTCTAGTTTACCGCTGTTAGGACTAATGAACAAATTCGATTGCATTCAACTTACGGGTAACCTTGTTATAAGCGCCTTGTGCGCCGGCAGTGACTACCACATTCTAGGCTTTACTCTGTTGGCCACAAAATTCGGCTAACCTTTACTTTATGGCAACACAAAAATAACATGTAAACGCTTACAAATTTATTAGGTGACCTATGGTTAGTAATCTCAAATCTTTTCAGGCTCTACGCTTGATAGTACTGCTATGTAGCGCGTTGGCGCTGTTGAGCTGCCAGATTAAGACTCAAACGCGGGACTCAGTCATGCAGTGGCATCCTTTTGCAATCGACTTTAAAGGACCCGACACAGCAGAGAATGCCAGTAAAAACCCGTTTACCCACTATCGTTTGTGGGTGAAATTTACCAATGGGGATACTGAGAAACTTGTTCGCGGATTTTACGCAGCTGACGGTAATGCTGCGAATACAGGCGCAACAGATGGCAACATTTGGCGGGTGAGGTTTTCCCCACCCGAACCAGGGCTTTGGCAATATAAAGCGACGATGTATACCGGTAATGACATTGCGCTTAATAGCGAGCCCTATGCAGGTAAACCTATAGAATTGGAAGACGCCACCGGAAGTTTCGAAGTAAAACCAACCGATGCCACCGCGCAGGGATTCTTTTCCCTAGGGCGACTTCACACTCAGGGGCGCTATTACAAAACGTCTGGTAATAATCAGTACTGGTTAAAAGGCGGAACAAACAGCCCTGAAAACCTGCTTGGATACGAAGACTTTGATGGCACCTATCGCATTACTACCCAGAATCGTGATGGCGAAGCGCAAAGTGGTTTGCAAATCCATCGCTTTGCCGCCCATCACCAGGATTGGAAATCGGGAGATCCAACCTGGCAAGATGGTAAGGGGAAAAGCATTATAGGTATGATGAACTATCTTGCCGGAATGGGTATGAACAGCGCCTATTTTTTAACGCTTAATATTAATGGTGACGGTAAGGATGTGTGGCCGTATACAACGCCGAATACTTTTGATCGCTTTGACGTCAGTAAGCTTGAGCAGTGGAATATCCTGTTGGAACATATGCAAACAAAAGGTATAGCTGCGCATATTGTTATCCAGGAAACCGAAAATGAGCGATTACTCGACGGTGGAGACACCGGCCCGATGCGCCGATTGTATTTTGATGAACTTATTGCACGCTTTGGCCATCTTCCGGGACTCATCTGGAACCTGGGTGAAGAAAATGGTCCTGCCGAGTTTTCGCCCGACGCCCAAACAGACGCCCAGCGTGTCGCCATGGCAGATTATCTTAAAACCAGCGATCCCTATGACCATCCGGTCATCATCCACACTCACTCTGTACCTGAACTGAAAGAGACTATTCTATCGCCCTTATTGGGGCTTGAATCACTGGACGGATTATCCTTTCAGGTAAACCACCGCGAGCAGGTAAATGCTGAAGTACAAAAGTGGCTAACTAAATCCGACTCAGCGGGTAAGCCATGGGCAATAACTATGGATGAAATTGGTGAATGGATGGAGGGGGCCAAAACAGATGACGTTGACCCTACCCATGACTCCCTTCGTCGACACGCCCTGTGGGGAAGTATTATGGCAGGCGGTGCAGGTGTTGAATGGTACTTCGGCGCGCATCAGGCGCACAACGACCTGACAGCTGAAGATTTGCGCTCGCGCCATAACTTATGGTCGCAAACGCATGTCGCGTTAAAATTTTTCAGCGAGCATACGCGTTACTGGGCGATGAAACCCATAAACAACCAGGTTAGCAATGAGCGTGTCTATGCTTTTGCAGAGCCCGGGCAGCAGTATGTTATCTATTTACCGGCTGGTGAAACTACCACGTTACGTCTGCAGGATGCAGACGGGAATACATTATCCTGGTTTGATCCGGTAAAAGGTGGCGCTCTGAAACCCTGGCATGGCACGCTATCCGGAAACACTATAACACTCCCAAAACCACCATCTAATAATGACTGGGTGGCAGTGATTACTACTAAATCTGATTAGCGTAGATATGCAAAGTCGCACGCACAAAAAAGCCGCCATCAAGGCGGCTTTTCAATATAATTTTCTGCTACGCCAGTACCGGCTCTGCATAACGAATCGGCATCTCTTCCGGATTCTCGTAAGTTACAAATTCCCACGCATCCTGCGTTTCAAGAACTTTGTTAAGCAACTTATTATTCAGACCATGACCCGTTTTAAATGCACGAAGTTCACCGATAATGCTGTGCCCACCCAGGTATAAATCACCAACGGCATCCAGAATTTTATGCTTCAGAAACTCATCGTCATAACGGAGCCCTTCCGGGTTCAGAACGCGGAATTCATCTAGTGCTACGGCGTTTTCCATACTCGCACCCAGTGCAAGATTGTTAGCATTCATGTACTCAACATCGCGCATGAAACCGAACGTGCGGGCACGGCTGACTTCATTAACATACGAGCAGCTATCAAAATCCATAACCATGTGCTGGCGTGTCTGGCTGATAACCGGATGGTCAAAGTCGATTTTAAAATCAACGCGGAAACCATCATGGGGAACGAGTTCAGCCCATTTATCACCATCTTCAACGCGAACCGGCTTTTTGATACGTATAAAACGCTTAGGTGCGTTTAGCTCTTCAATGCCTGCTGACTGAAGCAGAAAGATGAACGGGCTTGCACTGCCATCCATAATAGGAAGCTCATGGCTATTAACCTCGACAATAATGTTGTCGATTCCCAGTCCCGCCAGGGCTGATGCCAAATGCTCTACAGTATGGATGCTTACGCCATCTTCATTATTAACACACGTACACAACACGGTGTCACCTACAGCATTAGCGCGCGCAGGAATATCCACAAACGGGTCCAGGTCGATACGCCGAAACACGATTCCCGTGTTCGCAGGCGCAGGCCGGAGAGTCATAGTGACCTTTTCCCCTTTATGCAAACCGATTCCAGTTTCCTGAACCGGATTTTTGATTGTACGTTGTCTAATCATTGTTTGCTTTTACCTATTCAAAAAGCGGTCGCGTATCATACAGATAAAACCACGCCCTGTCAAAACTGTGCCAGTTTGACAGGGACTACGTGACGTCGTACCAGCTAACGTCACACCGCAATTTATTCAGTACAGACCGAATTAATCAGCCTGTTTTCGCAGGAACGCCGGAATGTCCAGGTATTCCAGGTCATTGTTAGGCTGTGCCTCATCATCTGCCTTAAGTGCCTGATTGCCATCGGTGCCACCAACGCTGGCGCGACCCTGACTTTCACTGCTGCCGCCAAATTCTCTGGCTGACGATTGCAGACGAGACCCTTCTGAACTCACCAGAGAAATATCTGGTTTTTTCTCTGCGCCGATGCCTGTTGCCACGACAGTAACTCTTAACTCTTCTGTCATTTCCATGTCGATAACCGTACCGACAACGACAGTGGCATTTTCTGAAGCAAAAGCTTTAACCGCGTTACCTACCGTCTCAAACTCATCAATTGCAAAATCGGGGCCAGCGGTAATATTTACCAGTATTCCACGTGCGCCAGACAGGTCAATGTCTTCCAGTAGCGGACTAGCGATAGCCGCTTCTGCAGCTTCTTCCGCGCGATCCGGACCAGTCGCTGCACCACTGCCCATCATCGCCTTGCCCATCTCAGACATTACGGTACGAACGTCTGCAAAGTCGACGTTAATCAGACCAGGGCGTGTAATAAGTTCAGCAATACCCTGTACCGCGCCACGAAGCACATCGTTTGCAGCACTAAATGCCTGCAGTAACGGCGTACCCGGTCCCATCACCTTAAGCAGTTTTTCATTAGGGATAGTAATTAGAGAGTCAACATTGTTAGCAAGTTCAACAATTCCCTGCTCAGCGAATGATGTGCGTTTCTTACCTTCAAACGGGAAAGGCTTAGTTACTACCGCAACTGTCAGAATTCCCATTTCACGTGCAATCTTTGCCACCTCTGGCGCTGCACCGGTACCTGTACCACCGCCCATGCCGGCAGTGATGAAAACCATATCTGCGCCATCAAGCGACTGTCTGATTGTCTCGCGATCTTCTTGCGCAGCATCGCGACCCACATTCGGATCGGCACCTGCACCCAGGCCCTTGGTAACACTTGAGCCAATTTGTAATGTGACATCAGCACTTGAGCTTCTCAGTACCTGAGCATCGGTATTTACCGCGATAAACTCAACGCCTTCGATGCTTTGCGCAACCATGTGTTCTACAGCATTACCGCCGCCGCCACCGACACCGATAACTTTTATTACGGCTTCTTCGCCATGACTATCCATTAATTCAAACATACTTACTCTCCGGTTGTACGTCTTCTAACACTAAGTTACGTCACTTACAGCAGGCCAATGGCATCCGTGTCGACCTTATGTCGTAACCTTAGCGCCCCCAAAAATTTAAAATTAAAATTCACCTTTGAACCAGCTTTGCACCCGATGTAAAAACGTCTCCACCGGTTTGGGCTTACTGATTTTCTTATTCTCTGACTGTAGCTTGCCGTATTGTAGTAAGCCTACAACAGTGGCAAAACCAGCATCGTCAGTATATTCGGACAACCCTCTTACTTCGATGGGTTTGCCCACACGCACAGGCATTTGGAATAACTCTTCAGCGAATTCAACTGCCCCTTCCATCTTGGCGGTACCGCCAGTCAGGACAAGCCCTGCTGCAATTTGTTCTTCCAGGCCACTGGCACGAATTTCATCGTGCACTAATTCAAATAGTTCCTGATACCGCGGCTCGATCACTTCTGCCAGCGTATGTCGTGACATC
The DNA here is from genome assembly GCF_006228385.1 of Salinimonas iocasae. Classification (GTDB taxonomy): domain Bacteria; phylum Pseudomonadota; class Gammaproteobacteria; order Enterobacterales; family Alteromonadaceae; genus Alteromonas; species Alteromonas iocasae. The sequence goes on along the minus strand of NZ_CP039852.1, from coordinate 1,016,811 downwards.
GCTCTGGCAGGACGCCCGCCTACGCTTGGAACCTCGATATTATCTTCCATGCTCACCATGTCTTTCAGCGCGCATGCATAATTCACTTTTATCTCTTCAGCATTGCTGATTGGCGTACGAAAAATCTTCGCTATATCACTGGTAATCTGGTTTCCGGCGACAGGAATCACGGCTGTGTGACGAATAGCCCCATCGGTGTAAATCACGATGTCCATGGTGCCACCGCCAATATCGACCACACACACGCCTAATTCTTTCTCGTCATCCGTTAATACGGCGTAACTTGATGCAAGGGCCGAAAATATCAACTGATCAGCCTGCAAATCGCATCGCTCTATGCATTTTGTCAGATTTTTCGCCATATCATCCGCGCAGGTAATGATATGAGCGTCGGCTTCCATTCTCACGCCAGACATACCTATAGGGTTTTTAATCCCTTCCTGTACATCAATGGTATATTCCTGAGGCAAGACGTGAAGCAATCTGCGTTCAGCAGCAATAGGCACTGAACGAGCTGCATGTATAACGTTGTCGACGTCTTCCTGGGTCACTTCCTGATTGTTAATTGGCACCATGCCATTTTCGTTCTGGCATTTCACATGACGCCCTGAAATCGACATCAATACTGATGAGACACGACAATCAGCCATAAGCTCCATTTCACTGACAGCGCTTTGAACAGATTTCACGACCAGATTAAGATCGTTAACGCCGCCCTTATCCATGCCTTTTGAAGCATGGGTCCCCACGCCAACAATGCTGATCTGGCCGTCGTTGAGCGCTTCGCCCACTACCGCCTTCACCTGACTGGTTCCGATATCCAGTCCGACGATCAAATTTCGTTCAGCCGTTTTTGACATGGTTACTTATACTCTCTTACTAACTTTGTTTGTTATCGTTTTCATCAGACTGCCAACCTACCGCTAATCCGGTGTCGTAGCGCAAATCTACATATTTGACCGGCTTATCCTGCTTACTGAGCAGTGGAAAAACATCAATAAATCTTTGTAACCGGTCGATAAACTCTTTGCGCCCTAAATTAAGCTTAATACCGCTGGTAAGCTGCAACTGCCAGGCGAAACGCTCACTTAAAGAAAGCTCGGCGATACTCATCGACGATGTCGCCAACAACGATTTCATGGCGTTGTAACCTTCCAGCGCTGTTTTTTCGCTACCACCAGGCCCGAATAACTGCGGTAACGAAAGCGTTATTCCTTCACTTTCAAATGTATCCCCGTAAGGATTGAGCAGCATATCATCATTCCATCTGGCCACCGGTTGCTGCTCGACCAGATAAATTTTTAATCGGTTGGGCCACTGTTTTCTTACTGAAGCCCTATACACCCAAGGCTGTGCCTCAATAAGTCTGAACACTTCATTCACATCCAGCTCAAAAAAACTGCCAGGTTGTGACTTTCGGATTTTACGTTCCAGCCTCGCAATATTGATATGCTCGTACTGCCCCGAAAAATCAATCACCTGCACTGGCATTCGCTGCTCATCTTTGAGCCAGTCGCGTACAACCATCGAGCCATAAACCAGGCTGGCAACTACAGCGAGCAAAAACAGCACACCACTGTAAAACCGTACCTGTTCCCGACTCAACAACTGCATGTGTTATCCAAAATCTGCCAGTTCGTCCGGCATACTGGTTTCCAGTATGGCGCGGGTCAGGCTATCAAAATTCATTCCGGCAACTTTGGCAGCTTTTGGTACCAGGCTTTTCTCAGTCATGCCTGGCACCGTATTCGATTCAAGCAAACAAAAAGAACCATCACTTTGCTGCATGACATCAACACGTCCCCAGCCTTTGCCGGAAAGCGCATAAAATGCCTCGCTGCACAGCGTGGCCAGTTCTGCTTCCTGACTATCGCTTAAGCCACTGGGACAAAAATACTCTGTCGTATTGTCATGATATTTTGCCGCATAATCATAAAACGTATGGGGGGTAGACATTCGAATGGACGGCAGGGCTCGACCCTGTACCAGCGATACAGTGTATTCTGGTCCGTCAATGAACTGTTCCAACAGGACCTGATTATCATAATTAAAGGCGTCCTGAATGGCAGTTTCGAGTTGTTTAGCGCTGGTCACTTTTGCCATACCGATGCTGGAACCTTCCCGCGCCGGCTTGACCATGACCTTATTCCCCAATTTTTTCATTATAGCGCTGCATGATCCAGCTTCAAAGCTTGTTTTATCAGCAATCTGGTATTTTGCCGTAGGTAATCCCCGACTTTCCCAAATTTGCTTACTGCGAATCTTATCCATGGCCAGCGCAGAGCCCAAAACGCCGCTGCCTGTATACGGGACACCCAGCCATTCCAGCGCGCCCTGAACAGTGCCGTCTTCACCACCCCGACCATGCAGCATAATTAATACGCGATCAACCTTTTCTTTTATTAAATCAGTTAGTTGCGACTCTGCCGGATCAAATGCGAACGCATCAACGGATTGCCTGAGAAGACTTGCTAGCACTGCCTGACCGGAGCGCAGAGACACTTCCCGCTCAGCAGAATTGCCGCCCAGCAATACAGCAACCCGTCCAAAGTCAGCTGACTGATACCGTCCATTCATTATTTTTTCTCATCCAAAATTTTTTTTGGCTCAAGATCGTTGGCAGCGAGAAATCGTGCTATCTGACCAATATTTCCGGCTCCCTGCGTCATAACCACGTCATTATCCTGTAAAATGTTTGCAAGAATACCGGGCAAGTTTTCCTTATTACCAACATAAATCGGCTCAAGCTGCCCCCGCACCCGCATTGATCGACACAGTGATTTACTGTCTGCACCATCAATGGGTTGCTCGCTTGCGGCATAAACATCAAGCATCAGCAGCACATCGACCTGCGAAAGCACCTCTACGAAATCCTCATACAGATCGCGGGTCCTCGAATATCTGTGGGGCTGATAAATCATCACCAGCCGCTGTTCTGGCCAGTTAGCCCTGGCCGCCGCAATGGTAGCGGCCACTTCGGTGGGATGATGGCCATAATCATCCACCAGCGTCATCTGACCCACCGAGGTATCGAACTGACCAAGCATTTCAAAACGACGTCCGATCCCACCGAACTCGGCTAATGCCTTAGTAATGGCTGCATCGTCAACACCTTCATCAGTGGCTACCGCAATAGCCGCCAACGCATTGAGTACATTGTGTCGCCCACTTAAATTAAGCGTAACATCCAGTGCGGGAGCCCCAGTCCGGATGGCAGTAAAACGCGCCTGATTAAAGCCTAGAATGACGCCTTCTGCCCGCACATCGTTAGCCTCGCCAAACCCGTAAGTTGTAATGCTGCGGCCAATTCTGTCGCGCATTGACTGGATATTTTCATCATCGCCGCACATAATCGCCTGACCGTAAAAAGGCAGGTTATGCAGAAAATCGATATAGGTGTCCTTCATTCTGTTGAAGTCACCCTCGTAGGTGTCCATATGATCAGCCTCAATATTGGTCACCACCGCAACCATAGGCTGTAAATGCAGGAATGAGGCGTCGCTCTCATCGGCTTCAGCAATGAGGTAGCGGCTTTTGCCCAGCCGGGCATTGGTGCCGGCGCTATTCAGCAAACCGCCGATCACGAATGTAGGGTCAAGTTCAGCTTCGGCAAAAATAGTAGCAATAAGGCTGGTTGTGGTTGTTTTACCGTGAGTACCGGCAACGGCCACACCATGACGAAACCGCATCAGCTCTGCCAGCATTTCAGCGCGCCGGATAATAGGTATCCGGTGCTTGCGGGCATACTGAACTTCAGGGTTTTGTTCGTTAATAGCACTGGATACAACAACAACATCGGCACCGACAACATTGTCCTGTGCATGACCTATGTAGACCTGAGCGCCTAATTCGCTCAACCGCTCTGTCATTGCGCCAGGCTGAATATCCGAACCGGCTATCAGATAGCCTTCGTTGGCCAGTACTTCAGCGATGCCGCCCATGCCGGCGCCGCCTATTCCGATAAAAAATATCTTGTTTACTTTCCGCATCTGCGGACTTTGAAACGGCGTTTCCAAAACCATCAGGCCGTATCTCCTACCAGTTGCAGACACTGGTTTACTGCTTGTTCTGTCGCATCGACGATTGCCAGCTGACGCGCTTTACTGCCTCGCGCAAGACATTCTTCAGGATAGGTTATCCATCGGGCGATAACGTCGGGTAATTTTTTTGCTAATTCATTTTGCGGAATCAGCGTAGCGGCCCCTGCATTAACCAGCGCCGCCGCGTTCTTAGTCTGGTGATCATCGACCGCATGAGGAAGTGGTACAAATACAGCAGATATGCCGGCTGCAGCTACCTCGGCAACAGTTAATGCACCGGCCCGGCAGATTATCACATCCGCCCAGGCGTAAGCATCCGCCATATCGTCAATAAATTCGGTAACTTTCCACTGACATTGTGCGCCGCTGTAGGCATCGTCCAGAGCCTCTTTATTGCCTTTTCCACTTTGATGCCATACGTCAATCTGAGAATGAGACATTAATGCCGCAGGCACCATTGCATTCAAAGGAACCGATCCCAGGCTACCACCAATAACAAGTACCCTAAGCGGTGAGTGAACACTTGCTTTTTGTGCCAGTTGACGAATTTCATTGCGTATAGGGTTTCCAACGACCACACACTTGGATGCGGCCTGGCCAAATTGCGTCGCCGCCTCCTTAAAACCAAGCAAAATTCGGTTCGCAACTCTGCCCAGTAATTTGTTGGTCATACCGATGGCGGCATTTTGCTCATGAATGACCAGCGGTATTTTTGCCAGCCGGGCAGCAACGCCCCCGGGCCCACTGGCATAACCGCCAAATCCTATCACCAAATCAGGATTCATCGCCGTTATTAAAATGCGGGCCTGCCCCAGGCTTCTGAACAAACCGGTCAAGCCCTGCATGCGTGCAGCAAACCCTTTACCGCGAAGACCTTTGACTGGCAAAAAATGAATGGGAAACCCATGCTCAGGCACCACCTGAGCTTCCATTCGCTCTGCAGTACCCAGCCACTCCACCTGCCAGCCTTGTGCAACCAGTTCATGTGCAACGGCAAGTGCAGGAAAAACATGTCCGCCGGTGCCCCCGGCCATGATTAGACAACGCCTAGTCATAACCCGCCTCCTGCTGAACATCCTCAAGCATGGTTTTAACCTGTGCCTTACTTTCCCGCTGTTCGCTGGTAGTTGCTTTTGCTTCTGATTTATTTTCCAGTCTTTTAGCAGGCTTTTTCTTTTTCGAGGGCGATTGCCCATCAAGCCTGATTTCAAAATCGATTCTGATTAACAGCGCTATGGCCACCATCATTACAATCAGGCTGGTACCGCCATAACTAACCAGCGGTAATGTCAGACCTTTGGTTGGCACTACGCCTACACTGGCACCCACATTTACTGCGGTCTGAAAGCTTAACCAAATACCGATACCATAGGCCAGATATCCCTCAAACGGGCGACCCGCCTGCAAGGCAAGGTTGCCAATCCGTAAGGCCCGGAGCACAAGAAAAAGAATCAGGCCCAGAATCAGCAATACGCCGGCGAATCCTAACTCTTCTGCCAGAATTGCCATGATGAAATCTGAATGAGCCTGAGTCAGAAATTCCAGTTTTTGATAACTGTTCCCCAGGCCCTGTCCGAACCAGCTGCCACGGCCATAAGCCATCAGCGACTGGGTAAGTTGGTACCCACTACCGAACGGATCTGCCCAGGGGTCAAGAAAAGATGTAACCCGTCGTAAGCGGTATTCTTCCATCACGATCAGGCCGACAACAGCAGCCAGACCAACAAAGACAACGCCGAAAAATTGCCAAAGCCTGGCACCGGCAAGAAACAGCAGCCCCATGGTCGTAGTGAGCATGACCACCACGGTACCAAAGTCGGGCTGCATGAGTAGCATGATTGCAACAAAGAACAGGACAACCAGAGGTTTGAAAAAGCCTTTGAGGTTTTCTGTTACCTCTTCGTAACGCCGCACCAGATACCCGGCCAGATAGGCAAAGAAAAAAAGTTTCGCCGGTTCAGCAGGCTGAAGCGTCATTGGCCCGATAACAATCCAGCGCGTACTACCGTTAATACTTTTGCCTACCAAAAGTACTGCCAGCAATAAACCCATAGCAAACAAAAGCAGGTAGGGATTGAAAATGCGCCAGAATCGCATAGGAATTTGTAAAACAATTCCCGCAGCAATTAAGGATAACACCAGGTAAATCCCATGGCGGATAGAGAAAAAGAACGGATTACCATACTCTCTTTCTGCTACCGGCATAGAGGCAGAAGTTACCACGATTAGACCTATCGACATCAAGGCCAGGGTGACCAGAATCAGTGGTTTATCATAAAGATTTGCTGATGCAGACTGCGCCGGTACACCGTGGCGGGCACTGAATAGTTCACTTAATTTGGCATTCATGCTGGCAATCATGCACACACCTCGTTTATGGCGTCTTTGAATACAGCTGCACGATGTTCATAATTTTCAAACATATCCAGGCTGGCACATGCCGGAGATAACAAAACGATATCCCCGGTCGAGGCTAGTTTATTAGCCTGTTGTACCGCTGTACGCATTGTTTCGACCTGAATAGCATTGGGAGAAAATGCAGCAATTGCCGGTCCGTCTTTGCCTAAAGTAATCAGGGTATCGACATGCGCTTCTAATGCCTCGCTCAATACGGAAAGATCAGCCCCTTTTGCATCGCCACCGGCTATCAGAATAAGTTTGCCTGAACACTGTGGTCTGATACCTGTAATTGCAGCAAGGGTGGCACCTGCATTGGTGGCCTTTGAATCATCTATCCAGCGGACATCATTGTGGTTGGCAATTTGTACACAACGATGAGGTACCGGCTCGAACGTATAGACAGCTTCAGCTGCCGCTGACGTTGAAACACCTGCCAGCATCGCCAGCCCGATTGCCGCCTGAATATTAAGAATATTATGCGTGCCGGTGAGCTTTACTTTGCTTATATCAAGCACCTTTTTACCCTGCCAGGTTATCCATCCGTCGCTCAACCCAAAATCATCATTTGTCGCAGATGCCCCAAACTCGGTAACCGTGACCGACAATTGCAATGGATAAGTGACCTGTTGTTCACGCCAGCACAACGCGTGAGTGGCGTTGTTATAAATTCGCTGTTTAGCATCACTGTAGGCGGTCAGTGTTCTGTGACGGTCCAGGTGATCATCGCTGATATTAAGAATAGTCGCCGCTTCCAGTTGCAAAGAATGTGTAGTTTCAAGCTGAAAACTGGACAGCTCCAGCACGACCCAGTCAGGTGTGGCATTGAGGGTACTGAGCGCAGGTCTTCCCACGTTGCCCGCTGCAACAACGTCTATACCAGCCGCTTTTAAAATGTGGGTAACCAGAAGTGTCACCGTGGTTTTACCATTGGAGCCAGTAATACCGATAACGGACGCCTGGTTGTATCGGGCGAACAGTTCAATCTCGCCAATTAATTCAACACCATGCGCCGTTGCACGCTGAAGCTCGGGGTGGGATAACGCAAGCCCTGGCGATACCACAGCAATATCAGTGTTTTGCCAAAAATCATCCGGTAGCTGACCAGCATAAAACGGTCCGTTCACCCAGTCGGGTATAGCAATATCATGCCGGGTGTCCCAAACTGAAAAGCTCAGACCTTTGTCGATCAAAAACCGTGCGCTCGCCTGCCCGCTTTTGCCAAAGCCAGCGACCACCAGATTTTTGTTTTCGACAGTACTACACATAACTTATTACCTGAGTTTCAGTGTCGCTAAACCGACCAGCACCAGTATCAGTGAGATGATCCAGAACCGAACGATGACTCGCGGTTCAGGCCAGCCTTTTAATTCATAATGGTGGTGTATCGGCGCCATTCTGAAGATGCGCTGGCCTCGTAGTTTGTAGGAGCCAACCTGCAATATCACTGATAATGTTTCGATGACAAATACGCCACCCATAATGATCAATACAATTTCCTGGCGAACTAACACAGCCAGAATTCCCAGTGTACCGCCCAGTGCCAGCGAGCCTACATCGCCCATAAATACCTGCGCCGGATAGGTGTTGAACCATAGAAAACCGAGACCTGCGCCCACTATTGCCGTACACACTATGACCAGTTCTCCGGTCAACGGGATAAAGGGAATATTGAGGTAAGAGGCAAAGTTTGTATTACCAGTGACATAGGCGAAAATAGCCAGCGCCCCCGCCACTAGAATGGTCGGCACAATAGCCAGCCCGTCTAGTCCGTCCGTAAGGTTGACCGCATTACTGGTCCCCACCAGCGCAAAGTAAACCACGGCAATAAATAACAGGCCCAGTTGTGGAAATACATCTTTGAAAAATGGTACCAGCAAACTGGTTTCTGCCGGCGTGCTGGCTGTGCTGTACAAGTAGAGCGCCACACCCAGGGCAATGACAGACTGCCAGAAGTATTTCCAGCGCGCGATCAACCCTTTGGAATCCTTGCGGATCACCTTCCGGTAATCGTCAATAAAACCAATGATGCCGTACCCAATCACTACCGCCAGTGTAACCAGGACATAGCGATTGGTCAGGTCAGCCCAAAGCAGCACACTGGCCACAATAGCCGCTAAAATAAGTAGCCCGCCCATTGTTGGCGTACCGGCTTTAGACAAATGACTTTCAGGGCCGTCATCACGAACAGTCTGACCGATTTGCATACGTTGTAACGCGCGAATCATTTTAGGGCCAATGATAATTGCGATAAGCAGCGCCGTCAGGGTGCTCAGAATTGCCCGCATTGTCAGATATGAAAATACGTTAAATCCTGTTTCGAACTGGGTTAACCACTCAGCCAGCCAAATTAACATGCCATACGCTCCCGACGGCGTTCAAGCTTTCCCAGCGGGGATACCTCGATTGCTTCTACTACATTTTCCATCTTTGAACTGCGCGAGCCTTTCACCAGAATTGAAATATCGCGCTGTTCATTTACACATAGCGACTCAAGTGAGGCGACAAGGCTCTGTGCATCCGTAAAATGCTGACCCAGTTCCTGATAAACCGAGCTGGCGTGTTGGCTGAGTACACCCAGTGAGTACAGGTGGTCAATGCCTTTTTGGCGGGCATATTCGCCCACCTGCTCGTGATAATAGCGGGCTTTTTCACCCAGCTCAGCCATATCGCCCAATACCAGCACCTTCATGCCACTAAAGCTTGATAATGTGTCGATGGCCGCATTCACAGACGCCACATTAGCATTGTAGGTGTCATCCAGCAGGCGAACCTGACCAGACAACTGTTTTACGTTCAGCCGGCCTTTTACCTGGCTCATCTCACGTAACCCATCACGAACATCGTCCAGTGAAGCGCCGACCTGAATACTCAGTGCAGCCGCTACCAGCGCATTGCCCACATTATGTATACCCGGCACGGTTAGCTGGATGCTGACCCGCCCCCGGGGCGTATGCATCTGAAACTCTGCACACCCATCCAGGCCGAGAATGATATCTTCTGCGGTATAGTCTGCCTCGTTTTTCTGGTCCGGCGAAAACGTCAGCGTTTTTTGATGCTTTAATTTACCCAACCAGAATTCTGAGAACTGGCTGTCTGCATTGACCAGTGCCACACCGTCTTGATCCAGCCCCTTAAAAATTTCGCTTTTTGCCCTGGCCACACCCAGTAAGCTACCGAAGCCTTCAAGGTGAGAGGCTGCCGCATTCACGACGGTTGCCACGTCCGGCTTTACCAAATCTGTCGTATAGGCAATTTCGCCCAGATGGTTAGCGCCCAGTTCCATTACCGCAAAATCGTGTTGCTCCTCAAGCCGCAGCAGCGTAAGAGGCACGCCAATGTCATTGTTAAAGTTGCCTGCCGTGGCCAATACATTGCCGCGGCGCGACAGTATGGCGGATGTCATCTCTTTAACCGTTGTTTTGCCGCTGCTACCGGTAATCGCCACCGTTTTAACGTCAACACTTTGCTTGACTGCACTTCCCAGGGCACCGAGTGCTCGTCTGGTATCCTCTACATAAATAACAGGCACAGATGCTTCAACCGGTTCACTGGCGATAATGGCGCTGGCACCTTTTTCAATAGCCTGTGGTAAAAATGTGTGGCCATTGAAATTAGGCCCCGTCAGGGCAATGAACAAATCGCCCTCTGACAATGTGCGTGTATCTGTACTTACCCCGCCAATTTCCAGGTCCTGGCCCTGCAGGCGACCCTGTACTTTTTCGGCAATCCAGGACAGCGTTGTTATTATCATTTGCTGTACTCCTCCTGCAGGCGCGCTATAACCGCCCGCTCGTTATAATCAATTTTTTTCTGATCAATAATCTGATAGTTTTCGTGCCCTTTACCGGCCACGATAATTAAGTCGTCAGGCTTAGCATGCGCCAGGCAATATCTTATTGCGGCTTCCCGATCAGGCTCAAACACCGCTGATGCCGGTTGTGTGAGTCCGGCTTTAATATCATCGGCTATGTTTGCAGGGTTCTCTGAGCGACTGTTATCGGTGGTAATTACCACATAGTCAGCTTTGTGCTCAGCAACCTCTCCCATCAGGGGGCGCTTACCTTTATCGCGGTCTCCGCCACACCCGAAGATGCACCACAACTCACCATCGGTATGTGCTCTGGCACTGCTCAGCACCTGGTCAAGAGCATCTGGCGTATGCGCGTAATCCACCACAATGTTGGCATGTCGAGGGAATGAAAAGACTTCCATTCTGCCGCTGACCGGCGTGGCCATTGGCAATACCCGTACAACATCATCAAACCGTTCACCCTGGACAAACAGGATAGCCATTGCACTAAGCAGGTTTCTGACATTAAATTCGCCGAGTAACGGCGCATGCACAACGGTTGTGCCCCAGCTGCTTTCCAGCCTGAACTGTACCCCTGACTGATGGTATTGCACATTTGTGGCTAAACAATGGCGATGTTCTGATAAAAGTGGAGAATTGTGCCCTACTGCGGTCAGCACAACCTCTGTGCCGGGCTGAGCGGCATCACACCAGTTTTTGTGTTCTCTGTCGTCAGCATTGAGTACGACCGCTCGCAAACCGGGCTGTCTGAGCAAGCCTCGCTTTGCCGCAGCATAGTTTTCCATCGTCTGGTGATAATCCAGATGGTCACGAGACAAATTTGTAAATACTGCAAAGTCTGTTTTTACCTGGCTCAGCCGCCCTTGCACGATGGCGTGCGAGGAGGCTTCGAATGCCACCTGACGGACTTTCTGAAGCACAAAGTCTGCCAGAATATGCTGCATATATATGGCATCGGGCGTAGTGTTGTCTGCCGGCGAAGGTATCCAGCGAGTCGTCGTGCCTTCATAAACGCCGCTACCCAGTGTACCGATAGCAGCACTACGACTGTCTAGCAACGATTTCAGCTGACTAAGTAACTGAACCACCGACGTTTTACCGTTTGTTCCGGTAACGGCAACGGTCTCAAGCTTGGTTGCAGGATAATCGAAAAATGCAGCGGCCAGCGATGACAACATAACCGGAAGGTCATACAGGTGAACAATGACAGTACCGCCACGCATTTCCAGTGCACCATGCGCCTCACTGTCGTCAGTTTGCGTCATAATGACCCGCGCACCGAGACTGATAGCCTGCGGAATAAAGTCGCGGCCGTCCAGGTTGTGTCCCTGCACCGCTACAAATGCTAAATCTCTGGAGACCTGACGACTATCAAGCGTCAGGCCATTAATTCTGATATCTGGCGCTTCAATGCCAAATTTCGCCAATAACGGACGAATACTTTGGGTAAAGGTATTAGCTGCCATGCTGATCTCCGCTAAGCCACTGTGTCGATGTGACCTGCTTATCGTCCGGCGGGATATTCAGAAGCTGCAGCGCTCCACCCATAATGGCTGAGAACGTCGGTGCAGCTGTATCACCGGCATGGTAAAGATCACCGCCAGGCTCATTGATTAAAACTACCGTTACCAGCTTAGGGTCACTCAGTGGCGCGATGCCGGCAAAGATATTAACGTATTCTTCGCCATAGCCTCCGGCAACGGCTTTTCGGCTGGTACCTGTTTTGCCGCCAACGCGGTAGCCGGGAATGGCTGCTTTAACAGCCGTTCCGCCGCGTTGCACCACGCTTTCCAGCATGTTTCGTACCGCCTGAGCATTTCGTTCACTTACCACACGCTCGGCCTGCGGTTTCCACCCCTTAGATTTAGGGCTTTTGACAATGCTAAGTGGATACTTGGTACCACCATTTGCAATAGTGGCGTACATACGGGCAATTTGAGCGGTTGTTACCGAAATACCATAGCCAAATGACAGCGTGGCCAGTTCAAACTCAGACCAGCGACTACGTTCGTGGAATATCCCGTTGCTCTCGCCGGGCATGTTGGTACCGGTATCGGTCATCAGACCCATATTATAGTAAGTATCCAGGAGGAAGTTTTTAGGCACGCCCAGCGCCAGGCGAGAGGTGCCCATATTACTGGAATGCTGAATAATTTCTTCTAACGTCAGTTCGCCATAGTTGCGATGATCTTTAACCAGACTGCCACCCAGACGCATCCAACCAGGATGCGTGTCCACCGTATCGCCGATATCCACATTGCCAAATTCCAGGGCAGAGAGCACCGCAAGTGGCTTCATGGATGAACCCGGCTCAAATGCGTCCGTTAACACCCGGTTACGCATGCGCCGTGGTGAAACATCTGAGCGATCATTAGGGTTAAAAGATGGCGCATTGACCATCGCCAGAATTTCACCGGTATCCACATCAAGCACCATTGCCGATGCGGAGGTGGCCTGGTAGTAAAGCATTGCTTCTTTAATTTCACGATAAGCCAGGGCCTGAATACGCTGGTCAATAGTCAATGTCAGGTTACCGGCGGCTTCGCCGTCTTTGGTTTCCAGAATCTCTACCTGACGACCTTTGGCATCACGCCGGATAATTTTGGAACCGGGGGTGCCGGTTAGCCAGTCGTTATATAAACGCTCCAGACCTTCAATGCCGGTATCATCAACATTGGTAATACCGATAAGCTGAGCGGTAACCTCACCGTTCGGGTAATAACGGCGACTTTCGCGACGCAGATAAATGCCCGGTATATCCAGTTGACTGACATAATCTGCCATTGCGGGGGATACCTGACGCTGAAGATAAACAAACCGTCGGCTGGGGTTGCTCACTTTTTTCCTGAGCGTTTCGACATCCCGGCCCAGCACATCTGCCAGTGCTTCCCACCTGCGGGTTTTTGACAACCCATTTTGTTCGTGGACGATTTTTGGATCGGCATAAATAGCGCGAACCGGCACACTTACGGCAAGCTCAACACCATTACGATCATTGATTAAGCCCCGGTATGTTGGCATGTTGCGGGTACGCAAGGTACGGCTGTCGCCCTGCTCTATCAGGTTATCTGGCGAAATAACCTGGATATATGCGGCGCGTACTGCAATGGCCACAAATACTAGCGCCACCGCCCCCATAACGGTTAAAAACCGCCAGTGAACCATACTCGGTTTAACATTCTGACGAGCACCGCGACTGCGTTTTTTTGATGTGTTTATCTGGCGACTCATTTAATTCTTACCACCACTTCTTCTTTAGCGCCCGGACGATGCATATCAAGCTGCTTTTCAACCATTGCTTCAATACGGTTGTGTTCAGTTAACGCACGTTGCTCTAACACCAGGTTACGCCACTGCACATCAAGCTCATCGCGCTCCTGCATCAGTTTTTCCAGGGCAATATTCTGCTGCCGGTTATGATGACTGGAAAGGATCACGGCAAATGCCGAAGCGATAACCATTAAATACAACAAAACCCGCAGTTTATTGCGGGTTAATTCAGCGAGCAGTAGGTAGGCCAGATGCAGCTGACCTTCAGGGGCGTCCTGCCGTTCAGAACTCATAGCTTTTCTGCCACCCTGAGTACCGAACTGCGTGAGCGTACGTTCTGTTTTATCTCTTCATCTGACGGTTTTATTGCTTTGCCGATTGGCCTGAGCACTTTATCAGCATCAATTTCTGCCTGCGTGACCGGCAGATTATGCGGGACTGCTTTTCCTTTGCTTTGGTCTTTTATAAAGCGTTTGACGAGACGGTCTTCAAGCGAATGGAATGAAATTACCGCTAAACGCCCTTTCGCACCTAACACCGCAACCGCGCATTTTAAACCAACCCGAAGCTGGTCAAGCTCGGCATTGATGTAAATCCGAATCCCCTGAAAAGCGCGTGTAGCAGGATGTTTATATTTATCTTTTACCGGCACCGCTTCATCAATGAGTTCAGCCAGCTCCGCGGTGCGACTTAATGGCGCAGACTGACGACGGTTCACGATGGCATGTGCAATGCGTTTACCAAACTTCTCTTCACCAAACTCTTTAATAACCTGGGCGATATCCTGCTCTTCTGCCGTGTTAAGCCACTCTGCTGCACTCATGCCCCGAGAGGTATCCATACGCATATCCAGCGGACCATCGCGCAAAAAGCTGAACCCACGACTGGCGTCATCTAATTGCGGTGAAGATACACCGAGATCCATGAGAACACCATTGATATGCCCGGCCAGCCCCATTTCAGTTAACTGGTTCTCCATTTCTGAAAATGGCTCATGGATGATGGTAAAGCGTTTATCGTCAGCAAACCGCTCGGCTGCTTTAATTGCCTGCGGATCCCGGTCAAAAGCAATAAGACGCCCATTAGCGGACAACTGCTCCAGAATTTTTGCAGAGTGACCACCGCGGCCAAAGGTTGCGTCAACATAAATACCGTCAGGGTCAATCGCCAACCCTTCGATGCATTCATTGAGTAAGACTGAAATGTGAGCCAGTTCGCTGGTCATAAAGAGAAATCCTGTAAACGTTCAGTCAGCTCAAAACTACCTTCGCGTTCAGTGTGCATATCAGCATCAACCTGAGCCGCCCAGATATCGGCATCCCATATCTCAAACTTATTAAGCTGCCCGACTAACATCACTTCTTTATTGAGTTTAGCGTGTTGGCGTAGAGGTGAAGAAAGAAGAAATCGCCCGCTTTTGTCCATATCGCCTTCTGTGGCATAGCCTAGCAGTAAGCGCTGCATACGACGTTCAGCGGGGACCATACTTGAAAACTTGCTGAGTTTAAGCTCAATTTCTTCCCATTCGGGAAGTGGGTAAAGCAGCAAACAACTTTGTTGTGTATCTATGGTGCAGACTAGCTGTCCGTTACAATCATCCAGTAAAGGTTGACGGTATTTTGTTGGTATAGCCAACCTTCCCTTTGCGTCCAGATTGATTGCATTAGCGCCGCGGAACATTCCCCTAGCCTTTTTTATTTTTTGCTGTGTTTTTCTTGTTTTATCGAGTGCCGTTCTGCAAATCCATTCTCTCTTGATCCACAATTTGCCACTTTTACCCACTGATTGACAGTTTAGGTAGGGAACGTTCCCACTGTCAAGCAAAAAACTGAGCCAGAGGCCGCGTCCGCTCTGGGATTAAACTGTTTTTATATACAGTAAATGACTAAAGCCATTGAAAATAAGGTTAAAAAAAGTACAGTTTTGAAAAGGTGGGGAAAAAATAAATGCAAAAAAATTTAAATAAATAAAAAAACGGGCCATTGCGGCCCGTTTTTAACATCATAAATGAAGATTATTGTGCAGTAGCTTCTTCTTGCGCTTCTTCTTTCTTAACAGCGCTCATCTGCATGCTTTGAATTGGGTTGTCAGTATCTTTGGAAAGCTCTACCAGACGGTTAAGCTGACCCAATGAAAGCATCATTGCGTACATCGCACCCAGGAAACCGGCTTTGTGAAGCTCAAGTACCTTCTCTTCAGGCAACTCCAGTAGCTTCTTCTCATTGATGCTCAGCATGCCAGTCACGTTGCGTTGCTGGTTATTCTGATACTGCAGACGAATCTGAACTTCTTCAAGCAGGTCTAGTTCTGTTACCTGCTTAATGAAGCGCTGGGTCATCATTTCGCTGTTAGCCAGCTCACCCAGGAACTCCTGACGATTTTTCAAAAAGTCAGACGGTTCGCCTGCTTCAGTAAATAACGGCTGACCTTCGTCACCCAACATTTCTGCATTTTCGTCGATGTAGATACCCAGCTTGTCGCCTTCCGGACGAACATCAAAAGGATAACGCATCACATTCATTGGAACGTGCGGACCTTTCCAGCGGTCGGTTGCCAGAAACAGGTTCTGACCCTGCTCCATACCCAGCATCGCAACAGAATGGAAGCGCTCTGACTTTGGATCTCTGATAAACACGATAGGCATGGTAGAAGCCAGCTGCGCATACTCTTTGATAGATGCTGCGGCCAGGTGAGTATTCTTTGCAAAAGCAAAGGTGTTATTCACCGCTAATTTCGTATTTTTATGTTTTTCTTTATCTAGCGGGATATAGTTAATCGCCATAATCTTTTCTCGTAACAGTTAAGGGTGGTAATTATTTGCGTTCGCCCACGTGATGACCACGGTGCACATATACATGTCTGCGCCTGAACGTTTTTCGACGTATTATTCAGATAGGATAATTACCACATTATTTACTTCAACAATCGCCCTGCCCTGACAGGTGCCTGAAACGGGCATGAAACAGACAGAGGCGGTCAGTATCCCGTATTTACGGGCGTAAGTCACGCGACAGAACCATATCAAGTTTTAACTTTTTATGACAAGCAATTCACACAACTTTTTCAGTAAAGAGGTCCGCGCATGCCGCGTTGCTATCCAATTGTTGGAAACATAGCGGCACCGTGGCAATATAAAATCTGCTTGAATTCACCGGCGGGTTGCGCCCGTAACTTATTACAATAAAAAAGGAACTGTTATGTTTTTTAGGCACCGTGTTGTGAAAGCGGCCGTTACGCTGGCGCTGGGGGTCTCGGCTTCCTGTGTCCACGCTATTGAGGTATCCGATAAGGCCAATAAACTGGCTCAGAAGAATATTATTGTCGATGGTCACATTGATGTCCCCTACCGCGTTCATGACACATGGGTTGATGTAACCCGCGCCACAGACGGCGGCGATTTTGATTATCCGCGTGCGCGCAAAGGCGGACTCAATGCACCATTTATGTCCGTGTATGTGCCAGCTTCACTTGACAACTCCCCGGAGTCTACACAGCTTGCTCACCAACTTATCGATCTGGTCCAGGCGATGGTCTACCGCGCGCCGGATAAGTTCGCTATCGCTACCAGTGTTGAAGACGTACGACAGCAGTTTGAAAAAGGGCTGATTTCCCTGCCCATGGGAATGGAGAATGGTTCACCGATTCAGGGGGACATGGCCAATCTGGAACATTTTTATCAGCGCGGTATTCGCTACATTACCCTTGCGCATTCACAGTCCAATCATATCAGTGATTCTTCCTACGACTTACGTCGTCAGTGGAAAGGCCTGAGCCCTTTTGGCAAGAAGCTGGTTACGGCGATGAACGATATTGGGATGCTGATTGATATATCTCATGTTTCTGATGACGCATTTCATCAGGTTATTGCACAAACCAAGGTCCCGGTTATTGCCTCGCATTCATCATTACGAAGTTTCACGCCGGGTTTCGAGCGAAACATGAGTGACGACATGCTCACAAAGCTAGGCGAGAACGGCGGGATAGTGATGATTAACTTTGGTTCAGGCTTTGTCAGCAAAGAGGCGCGCCAGTGGCGAGATGGCCTGGCCAAAGCAACCAACGCTTTTTTGCGTAAAAAGGAAAACACCAAGGCCGATATTGATGAATTCGAAAAACAGTATCGTGAAGAAAACCTCTACCCTTACTCATCGTTAGATGAAGTTTTAGACCATATCGATCATGTGGTTGAGTTAATTGGCATTGATCATGTTGGCATTGGTTCAGATTTTGATGGTGTGGGCGATTCACTGCCTACTGATTTAAAAGATGTGGCCGCGTATCCGAACCTGGTGCAGGGATTGCTGAACCGTGGTTATAGCGATGAAGATATCGTGAAACTGCTGGGTGAGAATTTCCTGCGCGTCTGGTCTGAAGTTGAAAGCTACGCTGCCGACAAGAACTAACAGCGTTTGACTCGCTTATAATAGACGTTTAGACGCCCACATATAGTGGGCGTTTTATTATCTAAAAATTGCCATTTAGCGAGTTTCCCTGCTTCAGACCCGGTGGCGGCTTGGGTAATTCGATTGGCGCAGGTCGGTTTACATCATACTGAGTCGCACCTTTTTGCGTATTGGCATCTATAAATGCGTTAAGCATGAACATCATCTGACGGTATAACGGGTTTGCCTTTGGCACTGCACACCGCTCATTTGGATTAACCATGCTGGTTTTAAAATGCATATCTGCCACTAACTTGGTGTTAAGCGGCAGATCAGCGTGGCACAGATCGTAGCCCTCATCGATTTCAAAAAATGTGTTGGTGGCTTCAGAATTGGCAAGCAGTGAGCGCACGCCTGTAATGGGTGTGGTACCGTCGGCCTGAGAGTGCGCTACAAAAAGCGGCACTTCAATACGTTTCCCCGCTTCCAGACGGTTACGAATACTATCGATGATATCCATCAATTCCAAACCGGCAAAACCAGCAACAGAGGGGTATTTATAGGGATTCGGGCCATGGGTTTCGTACTCTCCATCAATCCAGCTCGCAATAGTTTTGATTCCCCATATTTTCCACATAGATTCGGCGTTATCAGTTAATGCCAGCGCCCCTGAAAACAGCATAATTCCGCTTATTCCCTCAGGGTCGTCCAGATACTGATCCACCGCCAAAGCACCACCGGTTGAAAAACCGCCTATGAACTTATCATTACCAAATTTATCTGCCAGTACCATGATGTCATCTACATGACGTTGCCAGCGCTCCGCAAGCTGCCGATCTTCCATATCCTCATCAGCATCCCGTAAACCATGTCCGGGCAAAAGCGGCACGATAACAGTAAATCCATTTGCATGAAGATTAGCGGCTATAGCACGCATAAAATACGGTGAATCACTGAGCCCGTGAAAAAGTACCGCGACATTTTGGGTAGGTTCGCCATGGTGCAAAATGAACGGACCATTCCCATCATTTCTAAGCGCGTTAGCACATACTGCATAACGCTGTAGTCGCGTGTTGGCACAAGGTTTTACATTGCCCAGTTCGTTCTTATATAGCTGACTGAAAGCCTTCAGGTTTCCAATTATGTCACTAGCAAATACCGCCGGAGAAAATAGCAGCAGGATAACGGATAAAAGATTACGGCAATTCAACAGAGTTTCCTCAGTAATACGACGGTGCGGTACATATACGAAGCTTATCACGATTTGGCACTTTCCCCAGTTACCCTGATGACAGGTATAAGAAATAATATTCAGCTATCGCTCGCCATGCGTGAATTGCTTATAAAATCCGATAGGCTGACTATGGACGTTTACTGACCAACCTGTTTTTAGTTAACGATAGTATCGTTGATATAAAAACCGTGGATAACGCGAAGTGAAAGTGAAAAGCATTTTGCTGAGTAATGATGCACCTGACGTTCGCCGTAAGGAAGTTGCATTAATCACTCATAGCAGAGAGGAAAGAGCATGGGTCTGAACAGTCTCAAACGAGTCGTGCCGTCAGCAGAAAAGAGCAAAAGCTCAGTAGTAGCATTTTCAGACGTTGCCCACTTTTATGTCACGACCCGATTCACGCTGTCACATCCGGCATCCCGGGATAGTCTCACCGGCCCTCCTCCAGATAAGCCATAACAATGTTCGTGCGACCAAATTCAGTCGTACTTAGCACTCAAGCAATAACATCATTAATTTAACGTACAAGATAATCTTTTGATCGCATATGGGTGGCAGCGGTGAACAATAAGTGATTGAATGGTATATTCAAAGCTTATAATATGAGCTAAAGCCTGCCATACACCAAAAACTTTAAGGCCGGATGAACGCGACGCGCTGTATACTAGCCAGTATTTGCCTGATACTTACTCAGGTGAACCAAGCAACAGCAATGTTACCTTTAACGTGTAGCAGTAGCGAGTGCGGCCAGATAGATCCTGTCGTATCCCAGTTCCAAAATGGCAAACCCCTGGAAGCGAGCACGAAACTAAATGGGTTGATTGACCAGTTTTCCGGACAGGCCCCCACCGAGGCATTAGCTGCCGCTTATTTTTATAAGGGTCGCTTTTCACGTTTACAAAGCGCCTATGATGAATCTCTTCATGCATTCGAGCAATCTCTGGAGCTTTTCAGCAGCCTGGAGAATCAGGCACCGGCTGCGTCTGTTTACTCCGAGCTAGCCCGTTTACACCGTGCGCGCTGTGAATTTTCAGAAGCACTGGAATACGCTTACCAAGCCCTGAACAGCTACCAGGTATTGCAGAACCCATCAGGTCAGGCAGAACAAAAGGTGATTGTCAGTGGCATTCTGATTAGTCAGGGCCGCTATGAACCTGCTCTGGCGCTTCTTCAGCATGTGCTCAGAGAAGAGCCGGTCAGCCAGGAGCCTGCTGTGGTAGGCAGGGCGTTGTATTTTGTTGGCAATGCCTATATGCAGCTTGAGCAGTACCAGATGGCGCGCCAGTATTTAAATGATGCGGTAGAAACCCTGAAGCAGCTACCTAATTCATTCTTTCTTGGCGAGGCGTACATCAGCCAGGGCAAACTGATGCTCAGACAGGAAAACTACCCTGAGGCTAAGGGCTGGTTTGCCAATGCACTGAGTGTATTCGCCGGCATGAACGCGTCAGCCGAAATGCACCTTACCCATAGTCTGCTCGGGCTTACAGCCGTTATAGAGAGAAATATCAACGACGGTATGAAAGCAATCTCCGAGGCAATGAACTTTGCCCTTGAGCGGGATATTGTTCCGCTCCAGCTTGAACTTCATCTGGTCCACGCGCAGGCAATGCGTATAACTGATGAGCATGAAGAGGCACTGACACATATCAGACAAGGTCAGGAGTTGGCCCAAAAGTATGGGCAGATAGGTGTACAGGCCGAGTTCTTACGGGAAAAAGCAGATTTGCTTTTCCAAATGAAGAAATACCGCTGGGCTTATCAGGCCCAGGAGAAAAGTCAGAAGCTCACTACGTCTCTGGTCGACGAGGCCCGTATACAGCCCCTGCTACAGCAAAGTGCTCAGCTACAGGTCGAGCGACAGGCAGAATCGATTGATACATTAAAGCGTGATAAAGCCATTGAACTGGCCCGTGCAGAACAGCGCAATCTTCGCAACATGCTGATCCTCGGTTCGCTGGTTTCACTGCTGATGTTTCTGTTTCTTCTCTATAGCCGCTACAACCATCGCAGGCAGAACCTGTTGCTTAAGCGAGAAGTGAAAGCCCGCACCGCAGAGCTTGAGCAAAAAAACAAACAGCTGAAAGATGCTTATAAAACATTAGAAGACGCCAGTTTGCGCGATCCGTTGACCGGACTTTACAACCGCTATTACCTTAAGTCACGTTTGCCCGGTGAGCTTAAGCGCGCACAGTTTGCTTATACCGACACGCACGCTGAAGCTGATGAAGGCCAGTCGGATTTATTGTGCTATCTCATTGATATTGACAACTTCAAAGCAATTAACGATGAACACGGCCACCTGAGTGGCGACCGCTTCCTGGTTCAGTTTACTCAAATAATCAGCGACGTATTTCGTGATACGGACTTGCAAATCCGTTGGGGCGGCGAGGAATTTTTAATTATTTGTCGTCAGTCATGCCGGACCAAGATGGCCTCACTGATTGAACGGTTCAGACAGGCGGTAAAGGACCATGTCTTTGAGCTGGAGGACGGCGCCAAAATTTCTGCCACCTGCAGTATCGGCTTTTGCGCTTTCCCGCTGGACACTCAGCAACCTTTTAAAATGCAGTGGGAACAGGCTTTTTCTATTATGGATGACTGCCTGTACGCGGCAAAGCTTTCCGGTCGGGATTGCTGGGTGGGACTTCTGGAAGCCACTATTAGCGACAAGCCGGTTTCAGCACCGGCTAACCCGCTGGCAGGACGCTATAAGTTAACCTCAGTAAACATAGCAACATCGCTGAACAATACCGCTTCTATCACCTGGCCCTACGAATAAAAAACCCCGCATCAGCGGGGTTCTTCTCTTATTTACATTGTGACATCAGGCGCCGGTTTTCACATCTTCAAGATGATATTTATCTATCAGAGAATAAAGTGTCGGCCGGGTCACGCCAAGCAGCTCTGCGGTTTTGGACATATTCTTGTCCGCAGTCTGATACGCACGACGAATTGCCCTGCTTTCAGCCATTTCCCGCACTTCGCGCAGATTAAGTGTTTCAGGTTCAGCGCCCTGCGCCGGCTCCATTAGTCCTAAATCCTCAGCATGAACCAAACTGCCTTCAGCCATAATCACCGCTGACTTCAGCTTATTCTGCAATTCCCGTATGTTGCCTGGCCAGCGATGTGCAAGCATCGCGTTGATAGCGCCATCGCTGAAGCTTTTAGCCTTAGCGTTAAACTCTTCACGGTACTGATTCAAAAAGGTACGGGCCAGCAAGATGATATCCTGGTCACGGTCTCTTAACGGTGGGATCATGATAGGAATTTCACCGATACGGTAATATAAATCTTCCCGGAATGTTTCTTCTGCCACCATATTTTGCAAATCACGGTGCGTCGCGCACACCACCCGGATATCTACAGGTATCTCATTACGCCCACCGACACGTTCAATAACACGCTCTTGTAGAAAACGCAGCATCTTTGCCTGCAAGCCCAGTGGCATATCGCCGATTTCGTCGAGAAATAAGGTTCCGCCCTGTGCTGTCTCTATCTTGCCCAGCGTAGTTTTGTTGGCACCGGTAAAGGCACCTTTTTCGTAACCAAAGAGCTCACTCTCCAGCAGGTTTTCAGGAATGGAGGCACAGTTGATTGCCACAAATGGCTTATCTTTTCTTGGACTATGATCATGGATACTGCGGGCAAATACTTCTTTGCCCGTACCGCTTTCGCCCTGCAATAACGTGCTGATATCGGTATTAGCTATTTTTTCCGCGCGTCTGACGACAGCCTGAATAGCATCACTGTTACCGATGATTCTGCCCATACCCGGGCGTGTTTTAGCCAGGATTCGGTTTTCATCTTCAAGCTTGGCCAGGTTTTGCGCACGATTGACCAAAAGCTTTATCGTGTCAGAATCAATAGGCTTCTGATAAAAATCATAGGCACCCAGCTCAATGGCTTTCAGTGCATTCTCTTTATCGTTGTTGCCTGTTACCACAATTACTTTGGTACGGGGTGCCAGTGCAATAATTTCCTCTAAAGTCTTTAACCCTTCAGAGGCATTTGCCGGATCCGGTGGCAAACCTAAATCCAGTGTTACTACCTTAGGCTCATGGCGACGTAACTGCGCGATAGCAGAAGTCCGATCATCGGCAAACACTACATTGTAATCTGTAAAACTCCATTTGAGTTGCTTCTGAATACCAAGATCATCATCTACAACCAGTATCGTATCGGTCATTTACTTACCTTATTATTTTATTCGTTATCCGGGTTAATCCAGCGGGAATTCCAGTGTGAAACAGCTTCCTTTTCCAACCTGGCTTTCCACTGTCAGTCGACCACCCAGAGAAGCCATATACTGCTTAGCGTCGTAAGCGCCAATCCCCATCCCTGCGTTACCTTTTGTTGTATCAAAAGGTTTAAATAAACGTTCTGCGATAAATTGTTCGTCCATGCCACAACCGGTGTCACTGATTTTCACCAATTGCTTGTGTTCACTATGGTCGAGACATAAACATACTGTCACCCGGCCGTCATCATCAGTGGCTTGTTGGGCATTACTAAGCAGATGATAAATCACGTTCGCGAACTTGTCCGCGTCGACAATGACCTGCGACTCTTCTTCCACGCTCAGTTGCGGCACAGGCTGCACTGACTGGCATCTTGCATCGATAACCTGCGCAATGATAATAGAAAGGGTTTGCGCTGAATCCAGGCCCTTTTCATTCACTTTTTTCTCGTTAAGCTCACGCAGCATCTTATCCATTCTCGCTTTGGTGTAATGCAGCGTTTCAAACGTGTCGTCAATAAATTCGGGGTTATTTTTGTGTTGCTCTGCGTTACAGAGTATCAAATCGATTTGCGCCATCACGTTTTTTAAATCGTGTAATACAAACGCTGACATGCGGCTGAATGCGGCAAATTGCGCATTCTCAGCCACAGCCTTGGCTGCCTCACTATGCAAAATGTAGGTTGTTACCTGTTCGCTGACAGCATGCAAATAATCCCTGACTTCCCAGTTAAGATTTACTTTATCATCGGTTGAGCTCAGAAGTGCAAAGCCCCAGATTTTTTCCTGTTCAAAAAATGGCACTACAAGATGGAATTGACTGTTCGCCACTACGCTTCTGTCAACGTGCAATCCTTCGTAGTTAAATGGGTTTACCTGATACTCCTGCAAATCAATTAGCCAGTTAGTTGTCGCGCAAAACGGTATAAGATGTCTGAGAATGACTTTATCATCAGCACTAAGAACAGCATGACCACGGCGGGCGACTTCTTCCACGTTGCTACCGACCACTTTGACCATCACGCCGTTTTCGTAATTGACCGCCTCGCAGGTCCCAATTAGTGCATTGTTGTACACATCGTTAATGCCATCAGTCTCAGAGGTGAGCGCTTTAGTCAGTTTGACCCACTCCACCCGGTAATCGAACTGGTTGGCGAAAAAGTGCTTAGCGATAAACACCTTGGCTCTGTTACGCAGACTGTTGGACATAATCACTGCACCAAGCATGGTCAGCGATAACGCAAAAAACAGAATCTGAATGGTAGCGCCCCAACTGCCACCAAAATAATTTACCGCGTAACCTGCTAAAGCAACCACAGATAAGAAGACACCTGCGACCACCAGCATCGAGCTATGCAACACTACCTGTCTGGAGATGAAAATATCCACACCCCAGTGCTTAATACGCCGGATAGCCATCACCAATAGCGGCAGTAGCATTAAATAAACATATCCGCGAGCAGCGATGTAGCCCAAGCCCACCTGATTGACCATTGTGGCATTCATGTAGGTGAAAAATTCAAACAGGTGAATAGCACCAAGGTAAATAACCAGCGGCTTGTATGCCCATCTGTCTTTACCAGCCTGACGGTATAACACCTCTAGCAGCACCAGCACTTCCAGCGATAAAATTGTCATCAACAAGAAATGGGTGGAAGGGGCCACCGGTAATAATTGCGGTAATACCAGCGTTAAGATAGGAGGGGTCAGTATAACTGCGGTGACCGGACGGCTGAGCACTCGCCAGAGGCTGGTGAAGTCCTTTCGCAAACAACTGGCCAGGAAAAGTAACCACACCAGCATTTTAAACGCATCTGCGTTAAGTAAGTGCGGCATACTGAGAGGACCAAATAATACGGTTACAAAACCCAGTGACCAGCCAAATGTCACCATAGAGGCCAGAATTAACAGATACTTCGCCAACCCTGATTTACGAACCGTAAATAACAACAACAGAAGCGTCAGGTAGCCCAACGCATTCATGCCATAACCGATATCCGCAATCATCTACATCCCTATTATTATTGTAATAATTTAAGGTGAATTAACGTTTTTTCAGTACCAGGCTGCCAATAGAATAACCAGCACCAAATGAACACAGTACACCGTAATCGCCGGTTTTCAGATCTTTATGATTTAAGCCAAACGCAATAACAGAGCCCGCTGATGCGGTGTTTGCGTATTCATCCAGCACAATCGGCGCTTCTTCGGCTGTGGCTTCACGGCCCAGCAAACGCTTGCATATAAGCGTATTCATATTGATGTTTGCCTGATGCAGCCACCAGCGCTGCACATTTTCAGGTGTCAGCTGATGCTTCGCCAGATGTTGTTCAATGTGTTCTGCCGCTAACGGGCAAACCTCTTTAAATACTTTGCGTCCGGCCTGATGAAACAATTTATCCGGACCGTAAGGGTCGACATCGTTGGCACGAGACATATAACCGAAATTCGAACGAATATTGCTTGAGTACTTCGTCAGCGCCTTCGTACTAAGCACCTCGTACACATGTTCAGCAGAAGCGGATTCGGCATTTTCCAGTACCGTCGCGGTGGCTACGTCGCCGAAGATAAAATGGCTATCGCGGTCGGTATAATTAATTTGAGGAGAAACCAGTTCCGGGTTAATCACCAGTACACAACCGGCATTACCCGATGCGATCATTTCGTAAGCCCGATGCATACCAAATGTAGCGGCAGAACACGCTACCAGCATATCAAAACCAAACCCCTTTATACCGAGTTCCTGCTGCACCTCGATGGCGATGGCAGGGTAAGCGCGTTGTGTGTACGCACATGAGACAATGACAGCGTCCACATCGTCAGCCGATTTATTGGCTTCAGCCAGCGCTTTTCTGGCGGCTGCCACAGCAATTTGCGCCTGATCACTCAATGTACTCTCATCGCGCTCAGGAATATTTGGCCGCATTCTGTCAATATCCAGCGCACCGTCTTTCTGATAGATGTATCGCTGCTTTATACCCGACGCTTTTTCTATAAATTCAGCACTGGAAAGTGGTTTCGCGGTTAGCTCACCGGTCTCGATTTGAGCTTCATGCGCGTCGTTATACGCATTCGCCCAGGCATTATAACTATCTACCAGTTCTTCGTTGGTGATGGTAAATTCCGGATTCCAGACCCCTACACCACTTACAACAATTTGTTCTGCCATTTTAATCTCTTATACTGTTGATGGCTCAGCTTTTAACGCATAGGACAATGTGATGAATACCTGATTCATTCGCTCCTCAGCCTCTGTTTTTTATGAGTCTTAACAGTACTGAGGCTGCGCTGAGAACGCTGATACCTGTTATGGCTCTAGCTTAGCGCGTTGTGACAAAAATGTCATGAAACAAAGTATTCATAAGTATCACTGCGTAAAACCATAAAAGAAGCCCTTACTTCAGAAACTGTACGCGACCAGAAGTAAACTGAGAGCCATTGTCAGACATATAAGGTTGCAGGAATAGATATTGTTGCTGTGATTAAGGCTGGTGTCGATACATACCTCACAGTAAACTCTTCTTTGAACCAATTGAAAAATCTAACAAATTTAAGGAAACATTTATGTCAGGACGGGTAAAGTCGATACTGGTTGCTGCGCTTTCTCTGGCTGTTGTAGCGTGTGCTACATCTCCTACAGGCCGTAACCAGGTTTTACTGTTTTCTTCTGACCAGCTTGCTCAAATGGGTGAGCAGGCATTTACGGATATGAAACAAAAGCAGAGTGTTTCCCGCCAGCCGGTGAAAAACCAGTATGTGGAATGTATTGCTGACAGCCTCACCCCTTTCGTGCCGAAGTCGATTTATAACGGGCAGTGGGAAGTGGTTGTGTTTGATGAGGATCAGGTCAATGCATTTGCGCTGCCGGGAGGCAAAATCGGCGTTTATACCGGGCTGATGGAAGTGGCCAAAAACCAGGACCAGCTGGCTGCGGTGATTGGCCATGAAATCGGCCATGTTATCGCTGAGCACGGCAACGAGCGTATGTCACAAGGTGCACTGATTAACGTAGGCACACAGGCAATGGGCCAGATTTTGGCTGCCAACGAAGTACCGCAATCAGGGCCGATTATGGCGGCCATCGGTTTGGGTGTTCAGGTAGGAGTACAACTGCCTTACAGTCGTGCACACGAGTCAGAAGCCGATCTTATCGGTTTGCAGTTAATGGCTAAAGCTGGATTTAATCCGCGTCAGTCCGTTGAGCTATGGAAGAACATGGAAGCGGCCAGTGGCGGGCAACGTCCTCCGGAGCTGATGTCAACTCACCCTGCGCCGCAAACGCGTATTGAAAACTTGCAGGCGAATATGTCACAGGCTCTTGATACTTATGAGCAAACTTCCAACCGGCCTGCTTGCCGTCGATAAACCACCCAGAATAAAAAAACACCGCAATGCAGCGGTGTTTTTTTATAAATACGCCCGGACTTTTCTTCATTACTACACCCCGGGCTCTTCTTAGTCATTACGCCCCAGGTGATGAGCCTTGCGAGTTGGCTGAAGAAGCTGCAGGTTTTTCCTGCGTGTTATCTGCTTCTTTGAAAAAATGCACATCCATTTGTGGATAAGGGATGGAGATACCTTCCTCGTCAAACCGTAGTTTCACATTTTCAGTAAATTCCCATTTAAATACCAGCAAATCGGATGCGTTAACCCAGGGACGAACAGTAAAGTTAACACTACTGTCACCCAACTCCATCACACCGACAGCCGGCGCGGGGTCCTCAAGGACACGTTCATCTTCTGCCAGCATTTCTTCAAGAATACGCTTGGCTTTACGCAAATCGTCATCGTAACCAATACCAAAAACCATATCAGCACGGCGCGTTTCCTTGGCTGAGTAATTGGTGATATTGTCATCATAAATATTCGCATTGGGGATGGTGATTTCTTTGTTATCCAACGACGTCATCGTGGTATGAAATATCCCGATTTTCTGCACGATACCCGTGGTCCCTGCAGCTTCTACGAAGTTACCCGATTTAAAGGGTTTGAAAACCAACAACATGACACCCGCGGCGAAGTTTTTCAACGAATCCTGCAGCGAGAGACCGATAGCCAGGCCTGCGGCACCCACGATGGCAACCAGGGATGTCGTATCGACACCTAATTCGTTTAAAGACGCGACGATGACAAAGAGCATCAGAATGGCGCCTAAAATAGACTCGATGAAATTAATCAGCATCTCATCATATTTGGATTTCGCCATAACCCGGCGAAACATCGACATCACAATGCTTACTACCAGGCGACCAACCAGATAAATGATAATCGCCATGGCGATGTTGATCGCCCATGGAATGGCATAATCGTTGACATACATTTCGATGTCATCTGCGGTAAACAGCTTTAGATTTTCTTCCATACAGTGTTCCCTAAAAATAGTGATAACTAAGAATAATCTAGCAAGGAAGGTAGTGTCCTGGCAATGAGTTATGTTAATGATTAACTAAGATTTATACACGGGTATTATTTTGTCTGTCGACAGACTGTGAATTTTCTCGCCTAATATTGCACTTAGGACGCACTCGCACCGTATATATAAAACGCGGTTGCCCTGTCATGCTGCAACACGCTGATTTTTAAACAGAACGTAAAAACTGACACCCCCACTGTGGTAATTACTGGTATATAGCGGCTGGTTTTTCTATAATTAGTCTTCTCAATTCCCCGAGTCAAGGAATGCGCTGTCCGGGTAATTGAGATATCCAAACAGGTTTTCGAAGTGGGATTCGATCACGTTTTCAGTTTGGAAAATTCGTTGTTCAACGAAAAGAAAGGATTATTACAATGTTATTTCTTACAGTGCTTTTTGTCATTGTATCCCTTTTGCTGATTTATGCTCTAACAGCGGACAAAGGCGAAAATACCGTTCATGCAAGGCGTCATGCTGCGCAGGCTAACTCTCAGAACATACCTCAGAATATAGTTACATTGCCTAAAAAAACGGCTTCAAAGGCAGTATCTGTTAACTAATTAGTTCTCTTGTTACTGACAGCATATTTGCTTTGATGAAAGGCCCGGCAAGCATTGCTTCTGCCGGGCCTTCCTCGTTATTATGGGCCTACTTTTTATATAATATTGAGAATTATGCGAATTCCCCGCTTTTACCATCCTGAGAATGTACCCCTGGACCAAGAATTTGCTTTATCTGATGAGGCAGCTCACCACGCCAGTACAGTGCTGAGAATGAAAGCTAACCAGCCAGTTGTTTTGTTCAATGGCGATGGCAATGAGTACAGCGGGCAGATTATCAGCGTTTCGAGAAAAGAGGTGATGGTCGAAGTTGATGCTTGCCTGTCACTGTCTACTGAATCTGCATTGCCTGTTCATCTGGCTCAGGGTATTTCCAAAGGTGACCGCATGGAAACGGTGCTACAGAAAAGTGTTGAGCTTGGTGTAACGGAAATCACACCCGTTATTACCGAACGCTGCACAGTGAAGCTGGACCAAAAGCGCTGGGAGAAAAAATTTGCTCAATGGCATAAAGTTATCATTGGCGCTTGCGAGCAAAGCGGACGAAACCGATTACCTGTACTGCACCCGGTACAGAATCTCAGCCAGTTTTTGTCAGCATCCACCCAGCAGCACCGCCTGGTTCTAAGCCCTGTTGCTACAGGTGGCTTTAGTAAAACCCCTTATATCACTCAGGGATACCGTCTGCTGATTGGCCCCGAGGGCGGATTGAGCGAACAGGAGGTACACCAGGCACAGGAATGTGGTTACAGCGCGGTCAACATGGGGCCAAGAATACTACGCACTGAAACTGCCGCTATTGCCAGTATAAGTTTGTTGCAGGGTATCCACGGCGATATGTGATTTCACGGGTATCCCTGTGAACTTGAAAAAGTGAGCGCGGACGCCATATTCCGTTCATTGAATAATTAAGTAGAGACAGCCATGAGCTATTCCGTCGGTGTGGTAATGGATCCCATTACCCAGATTAAACCACATAAAGATACCAGTTTTGCCATGATGCTTGAGGCCCAGCGCCGAGGCGCCACCCTTTTCTATCTGGAAATGAGTAGTTTGTATCTGGATAACGGCAAACCGATGGGCAAAGTAAGCCGCATATCTGTGCAGGATACGGCTGAAGACTTCTTCTCAATGGAAGAACCCCGGTTGATAGCACTTGGCGATATTGACGTGCTTCTAATGCGAAAAGATCCGCCTTTCGACAGTGAATTTCTATATGCTACTCAAATTTTATCACTGGCAGAAAAAGATGGCGCGCTGGTTGTAAATAACCCGCAAGCGCTACGCGATTATAATGAAAAGCTTTTCACGGCCTGGTTCAGCGAACTTATACCTGACACGCTTGTAAGCAGTGACAGCGAACGTATCAAAGCCTTTCACGCTAAGCACAAAGACATCATCTGCAAACCTTTGGATGGTATGGGCGGTACCTCGATCTTCAGAATTAAAGACGATGGCAATAACTTAGGGGTCGTTATTGAGACTCTGACCAATAAAGGTCAGCGTTACATGATGGCACAACAGTACTTACCCGAGATTGCCGATGGCGATAAGCGCATTCTTATTGTTGATGGTGAAGTGGTTCCCTATGCGCTGGCACGCCTGCCGGGTAAAGGTGAAACCCGTGGCAACCTTGCTGCCGGAGGCACCGGTCGTCCGCAACCACTTAGTGAGCGCGATAAGGAAGTTGCAGAAAAAATTGCGCCGGTGGTCAAATCTCACGGGCTGATGTTTGTTGGTCTGGATGTTATCGGTGACAAGGTCACTGAAATAAACGTAACCAGCCCCACCTGCGTAAGAGAAATAGAAGCCAGTTTTGATATCAATATTATGGCGATGCTGTTTGATGCCATTGAGCGTCGTCTTAAGCAATAACAGAGAGTCAATTTATGACAGAGCTTAAGAGTTTACAAAATCATCTTCTCATTGCGATGCCTTCGCTTGATGACCCGTATTTTGAACGATCGCTTACCTATATTTGTGAACACAACGATGAGGGCGCGATGGGCATTGTTATCAATCAACCCTCTACGATGACGCTCAAACAGCTTCTTGAACAAACGGACAAAGAGATCGAGGTCACTGAAGACAAGCGTGAGCAAATCATCCTTGCCGGCGGTCCGGTGAGTCAGGAGCGCGGTTTTGTCCTTCATTCTGACCAGGGGCAATGGGGCTCAAGCCTGACGCTGGCAGATAATATTGTCGTTACAACATCCAAGGATATTCTAACAGCTATAGGCACAAATGCCGGGCCGGATAAGTCGGTCATCGCGCTGGGTTATGCCGGATGGTCTGCCGGTCAGCTTGAAAAAGAATTGCAGGAGAATGCGTGGCTTACTATAGAGGCGGACACAGATATCCTGTTTAACCTGCCTATTCACGAAAAGTGGCAGGCAGCGGTCAATAAGCTGGGCATTGATGTGTGGCAACTAACTCCCGGAGTTGGCCATGCGTGACGCCGGCCAGCGCACGGTGCTGGCCTTTGATTTCGGTACAAAAAGCATTGGTGTCGCGGTGGGACAGGAAATAACCGCTACGGCTTCGCCGCTGCCAGCGCTAAAAGCCCGAGATGGCATTCCGGACTGGGAGCGGGTTGAAAGTCTTTACACTCAGTGGGAGCCTGACCTTGTCGTAGTGGGGCTGCCATTGAATATGGATGGTACAGAGCAGGATGTCACTCAGCGGGCTAAAAAGTTTGCGAATCGTTTGCATGGTCGATTCCGCCGGCCGGTAGAAACCTGGGACGAGCGCTTATCTACTGCTGATGCCAAAGCTATGTTGTTCGAGCTTGGTGGCTACAAGAAACTGACCAAGGAGAAAATAGACAGCGTATCGGCGTGTGTCATATTCACCAGCTGGGCTGAAAATCAATACCAGTAGTGTTAATCTTTCTCACCGGCAGCTTTGGCTGCCAGATAGTGCTCACAGGGCTCGGGTTTGGGCGCCTGGCACTGCCAGCAAATCGCAAAAGCACCTTCGTTAAGCTCCTGGCACTGGTCACATTGCCAGTCCGAGTTTTCACAAAAGCATTTGCCGTTATTACTCAGACTCTCTACGACTTTACTTGCCCGGTGGCTCCAGCTTTCATCCACCAACCACACTTCCTGCTGAATATCCTGCCACGGCAGCTCTCCCACTGCCCCGGCAACGTATTCGTTTTTCATCAGATAAGGAATGCCAGCTTCCTCCAGCTCACTTCGCAGACGCTGTATAAGAAACTGGTCATCACTTCCGAATAACTTTTCCATGATCAGTCCATATCGATAGAAACATCACTTAACGAACCAAGGCTTGAGCCACTGTCTGAATCAAGCTTGATCATCAGACGCAGATCATTTGGTGAGTCAGCATGATGCAGTGCCTGCTCAAGCTCAATATCACCGTTTTGATAAAGCTCATACAGCGCCATATCAAACGTCTGCATGCCTGCCTCTTTACTCTTTTTCATCGCTTCTTTGAGCTCGCCAATTCTGTCGTTCTGAATCAGTTCCCGGATAAACGGTGTGTTGAGCAGAATTTCGATAGCAGCAACGCGCCCGCCGTCCTTATTGGGTACAAGCTGCTGAGCCACGATAGCGCGCAAATTAAGGCTTAAATCGAACAATAGCTTATCGTGTAGTTCACGCGGAGCCAGGTGCATGATCCGCTCAATCGCCTGGTTAGCATTGTTGGCGTGCAGCGTTGCCACACACAGGTGACCGGTATCGGCAAACGACATCGCATATTCCATGGTTTCCATCGAACGGATTTCGCCTAAAAGAATAACATCCGGCGCCTGACGCAGTGAGCTTTTAAGCGCTTCGTCAAATGACTGGGTATCGACACCAACCTCCCGCTGGGTCACCACGCAACTACCATGCTGATGGACAAACTCTATCGGGTCCTCGATAGTCAGGATATGACCACGAGAGTTATGATTTCTGTGATCGATAAGTGCAGCCAGTGACGTTGATTTACCGGTACCTGTTGCACCGACCATCAGAATAAGGCCTCGCTTACTCATAATCACATCTTTAAGAATTGGCGGCAGGCCCAGGTCGTCTACCTTGGGTATATCGGTCACAATCCGGCGTACCACCATGCCTACGGAATCACGCTGCCAGAAAGCACTACACCGGAACCGGCCGATACCAT
The DNA here is from genome assembly GCF_006228385.1 of Salinimonas iocasae. Classification (GTDB taxonomy): domain Bacteria; phylum Pseudomonadota; class Gammaproteobacteria; order Enterobacterales; family Alteromonadaceae; genus Alteromonas; species Alteromonas iocasae. The sequence continues at coordinate 983,327 of NZ_CP039852.1, read as the reverse complement.
CCAAACCGACTGCGAAATTGGCCTCCTTCGTCGTATCCAGCTCATCAATGTAGCGCTGCTCCATCACACTGTGAACAAGGCTTTTAGCATCTTCAGGAGACAGCGTGTGATCATCAAGAGGCGTAAGCTGGCCATTAATTTTTGCACTGACCGGAAAACCAGTGGTGATAAAAATATCCGACGCCCCCTGCTCGGTGGCCTGTTGCAAGTAATCAGTTAACACCGTTAATTCCTCTTTTACTTATCGATAGCTTTGGCACTGGCATCCTGCTGTGATACCAGCCCCTTGGCAACCAGTCGTTGCAGACACTGTTCCATGGTTTGCATTCCCTGCGCCTGACCGGTCTGAATAACCGAATACATTTGCGGCACCTTGTCTTCACGAATAAGGTTTCGGATAGCCGGTACGCCCAGCATAATTTCGTGCGCAGCGATTCGTCCGCCCCCGGCTTTTTGTAACAGTGTTTGAGAGATAACGGCACGCAGCGATTCAGACAGCATAGAGCGAATCATAGATTTTTCTTCAGCGGGAAACACATCAATTATACGGTCAATAGTTTTAGGCGCAGAGTTAGTATGCAATGTGCCGAAAACAAGGTGACCGGTTTCCGCAGCGGACATCGCCAGGCGAATGGTCTCAAGGTCCCGCAATTCACCCACCAGTATCACATCGGGATCTTCACGCAATGCAGAGCGCAGCGCGTTATTAAAGCTACGGGTATCGCGGTGCACTTCCCTCTGGTTGATAAGGCTGAGTTTGTTTTCGTGAACAAATTCGATGGGATCTTCTATAGTAAGAATATGATCACGTTTAAAATTATTGATGTGATCAATCATCGCCGCCAGCGTAGTACTTTTACCCGACCCCGTGGCACCGGTTACAAGCACCAGACCAGTAGGCTGGTCGATTATCTGTTTGAAAATGTCCGGTGCGCCAAGTTCATCCAGCGATAAAACGCGTGAGGGGATGGTCCGTAGTACGGCCGCCGCGCCCCGGTTCTGAACAAATGCATTGACCCTGAAGCGCGATAAATCTTTTACCTCAAAAGAAAAATCGACCTCAAGATTTTCTTCGTACTCCTTACGCTGGGCATCATTCATGATTTCATAAATCAGGCTGTGAACCTGTTTATGATCCAGCTCGGGGATATTGAGGCGGCGCATCTGACCGTCAACTCGAATAATCGGCGGCAAGCCCGCTGACAGGTGCAAGTCTGATGCGTTATTCTTAACACTGAACGCTAAAAGTTCGGTAATATCCACGACTACTTCTCCAAATCGTTAGGTGCACAATGCAAACAATAGCAGAACGACTGAAGTTAGCCCACGAGCGAATAGATCAGGCGACTGCTCGCTCTCATCGTCCTTCAAATTCCGTTCAATTACTAGCGGTATCAAAGACAAAACCGGTATCTGATATCAGGCAAGCGTATGAAGCGGGACAACGTTTGTTTGGCGAAAACTACATCCAGGAAGGGGTAGAAAAAATTCAGGCTATGGCCGAACTCGATGATATTCAGTGGCACATGGTCGGTCCGATTCAGTCGAATAAAACCCGGTTGGTTGCAGAACATTTTGACTGGGTGCAGTCAGTAGACAGACTCAAAATTGCTCGCAGACTGAATGAGCAGCGCCCCTCTCATCTGGCACCGCTTAATGTATGTATACAGTTGAATCTGGACGGTGAAGCCTCCAAATCAGGCATTAGCGCAGAAGAGCTTTCCGCGCTGGTTGAACAAATTGAGGGCTTTGAAAATTTACGCTTAAGGGGGATCATGGCGATTCCGCAGGCTGGTGTAACCGACGCACAACAGAATGATACCCTTGAGCAACTGGCAGAATTATTTGGTCAGTACCATACAAAGCTGAGCAATTTTGATACCCTATCCGTAGGTATGAGTGGTGATTTGGAAGCGGCTGTCGCCCACGGTTCCACCATGGTGCGCGTAGGCACGGCAATTTTCGGTGCACGGCGCGGATAAATTATCACGAGATTTTCAATTAACCGATAAGGATCCCTATGCAACAGAGAAAACTCGCTTTTATTGGCGCAGGTAACATGAGCCGTAGCATCATCAGTGGCCTGATTCATTCTGGTTACGACAGCGCGCACATACTGGCCAGTAATCCATCTGCACCACGCCTGGAAAAGCTTGAAGAAGAATTCGGGATTCAGACTACTCAGTCAAACGATGATGCCTGTGCGTTCGCCGATGCGATTGTTTTATCTGTCAAACCTCAGGTTATGGGCGACATGTGTAAGGCGCTTCGTGAAAACAACGATCTAGACGGAAAGCTGTTTATCTCTATTGCTGCCGGCCTCCCGGTTTCACGGTTAAAAGAAATGCTGGGTGGCGATTATCCGGTGGTCAGAGTAATGCCCAATACACCAAGTCTGTTGGGTAAAGGCATGTCTGGTTTATATGCCGATGAAAGTATCAGTGATGAAGATCGCCAGTACGTAGAAGATATGATGAACGGCGTGGGCGAAACTGTTTGGGCAGAAAACGAAGACGATATTAATGGGGTCATCGCTGCAGCGGGTTCAAGTCCGGCCTATTTCTTCCTGTTCCTGCAGGCTATGCAGGAAGAAGCGATGAATATGGGTTTTGATAAAGATGCCGCCAGACTGATGGTCCAACAAGCCATGCTGGGGGCTGCAGAGATGGTATGCAACAACCCGGATCTGGAACTTAGCGAATTACGTGCGCAGGTTACCTCGAAGGGCGGCACCACTGCAGCGGCAGTAAACACGCTGATTGATGAAGGGCTGTCTGATACCGTTGCTAAGGCAATGCGTGCAGCGGTTGACCGCGCTGAAGAAATGGCTAAACAACTTTAACTTATAGCAGGAAGTGATAGATGAGCGCATCGGTATTTCTTATCTCTACCCTCTTCAATCTGTACCTGATGGTAGTGATTTTACGATTGTGGCTACAGTTGGTTCATGCCGACTTTTACAACCCATTGAGCCAGTTTGTGGTAAAAGCCACGCACCCTATCGTGGGCCCGCTGCGCCGCATCATTCCATCATTGGGGCGGTTTGATACCGCCACCTTTGTTCTGGCGGTAGTGGTTGCATTTGCCAAGCTGGCAACTTTATCATTGGTTTTTGGGTCCGGCCTGAACAATCCGTTAGCGGTGTTCTTTTATGCAATTATTGATGTCGTTAAAGAAACATTCTCGCTGATATTCTGGGTGCTAATTCTTCGCGCAATCCTAAGTTGGGTTTCGCAGGGTAGCAGCCCTATCGAGTATGTATTACACCAACTGACTGAGCCATTTCTGGCACCTATCAGAAAGATTATTCCACCTATTGGCGGTCTGGACCTATCCGTCCTGGTTGCTATTGTTGCGCTGCAGTTTATACAGCTTCTGATTCAGGACACGTTTGGGTTGTACTAACCTTACAAACATATAGTGAGACTACGATGAAACATGGAACCATCGCACTGCCCCGACTCATGCTTTTACTCGCATTGTTGCTTACCCCGTGGGTTAGCCAGGCCGAGCAGAAAGTGACACTGGGTCAGTGGGATGTCCATTATATTGTGGTAAACACATCATTTCTTACACCTGATGTCGCGAGCCAGTATGGTATCGTACGCAGTAAATACAGCGCATTAGTTAACGTGTCAGTTCTTAACAGCGAATCCTTGGAGGCACAAAATGTCGCTGCGTCAGGAACCGCAACTAATCTACTAGGTAATGCTCAGCCACTTCGCTTTAAAAAAGTGACTGAAGGTGACGCTATTTATTATCTGGCGACTTTTCCGTTTGAAAACGCAGATACCTACCGCTTCTCTATCGAACTTCAACGCGGTCAAACCACGCGTACACTAAAATTTCAGCAAAAGTTATTTGCTGAGTAACATCCCTACCCACGTACAGTTCATCAGCTTACGCTCACCTGGTATTCTTTCTCAAAGAAAATTAAAGGGCGGCATCAGCGAACGTAAGAAAATAGCGTCTCCTGTCTGCGCTCAGTTCATTTTGCTCAAACTGTGTAGCCCAAACGGTAGTTTATAGAATTACCGGATAGCATTGTATTCAGCATTATCGCGCTACGGGACAGAAGTAATGGTGAAATATGAAATTCATAAACATTGGTCAGATCCGTCTGTACAGTGAAGCAGTGTTTACCCTAGTGACAAGTGGAACGATACTGGCCATCTGGTGGGGCGTCTATACGCCCACTACCGATGACATTGTCAAATCGCTACTTATTATCGGCACAGTTTTCGTGCCGCCGGGTTATCTATACCGGATCTATAAGCTTGAACGCGCCCGTCTTGCCCTGAAGCAAGACGGGTAAACCCGACCCGGCTCAGCATGCACAGCGAATGCGGCGCACTGTGCCCTGCTCGTTATTTTTGCTCTTCTCTTAAAAAGACAAGGTCCGTGTCAGTGCTTTGCGCTTCGCTGAAATAATAACCCTGCTCATCGAAAGCTTTGAGACCAGCGACGTCGTCCACCTGCTTTTCGACAATATAGCGCGCCATGAGTCCTCTGGCTTTTTTTGCATAGAAGCTAATGACCTTGTACTGGCCGTTCTTTTTGTCTTTAAACTGCGGCGTTACGATCATCGCGTCCAGCGCTTTTTTCTTCACCGATTTAAAATATTCGTTAGATGCCAGGTTGACCAACACGTTATCACCCTGCTCTTTAAGTGCCTGATTCAGGTTCTCGGTAATAGTTTTATCCCAAAACGCGTACAAGTCCTTACCTCTTTCTGTATCAAGCTTTGTGCCCATCTCCAGTCGGTAAGGCTGCATCAAATCAAGCGGCCTTAGTACGCCATACAGTCCTGATAGTATTCGCAAATGACGCTGCGCATAGTCAATGTCGGTGTCTTTTAATGAGTAGGCATCCAGTCCGGTATAGACATCACCATTAAAGGCAAAAAGTGCCTGACGCGCATTTTCAGTAGTAAACGGGGTAGAAAACTCCGCGAATCGATTAGCATTGAGTACAGCAAGCTTATCGCTTATTCCCATTAGTGAGGATAAGTCAGCCGGCGAGAGTGCTTTACAACGCTCTACCAGTTCTTGTGCATCCTCTAAAAGCACAGGTTGAGTAGATTCATTCGCCGGTACCGGCGATTCGTAATCAAGGTTCTTAGCTGGCGATACCACAACTAACATAAAGTCATTCCTAATTTAAATAATGCATGTAGTCTATGTTTTTAGGTAGAGTGTTTAAAGACGAAAAAATTTATCATCGTAATCAATTAATTGGTTGAATAGCATTAAACAACCCCAATTTGATAAATAAGCTTAAACGACTTTTATTGTGGTATCACAGATTCGCGTGAAAAGATTTTGCGATCTGCTTTAAGATTCTAACCATAATAACCCTACAACGCGCATGCCCTGCTGGGGTAATCAAAAACGAACCGATACGGGTTTTCCGTTAATTTCGTCTATTGCATTTTTTTGACTAATTCAGAGAGAACTATGAGTAATCAGTTAGAAGCACTTCGTGAAATGACAACCGTGGTTGCCGACACCGGCGATATCGAAGCTATCAAGAAATACCAACCGGTCGATGCTACAACCAACCCGTCTTTGCTTTTGAAGGCAGCCAGCCTGCCACACTATAAAGATATCATCGGCGACGCAGTGGCGTGGGCAAAACTTCAGTCAAAAGATGCTGATCAGCAACTGGTTGATGCTGCCGATAAACTTTCTGTACTGATCGGAAAAGAAATCTCCTCGTCTGTACCTGGTCGAATTTCTACAGAGGTAGATGCTCGCTTATCATTCGATACTGAGGCGACGATAAAGAAAGCTGAGCGCCTGATTGAGCTTTATAGTGATGAAGGTATCGATAAATCACGTATTCTGATCAAAATTGCATCGACCTGGGAAGGTATTCGTGCCGCCGAGGAACTTGAGAAGAAGGGTATTCATTGTAACCTGACGCTACTGTTCAACTTTGCACAAGCCAGAGCATGTGCCGAAGCAGGCGTGTTTCTGATTTCTCCTTTCGTAGGCCGCATTTTGGACTGGTATAAGGCCAATACGGACAAAAAAGACTATACCTCTCAGGAAGATCCGGGCGTGCAATCGGTGACTGAAATTTACAACTATTACAAAGAGTATGGCTATAGCACGGTAGTAATGGGTGCAAGTTTCAGAAATATCGGCGAGATTCAGGCACTGGCAGGTTGTGACAGATTGACGATCAGTCCAGCGTTGCTGGAGGAACTGGCGAATGAAACATCTGAGTTACCGCGTCAGTTGAACGACGAAGGGAGTAGTAAAATACCTGGCGATAAGATCGAAGAAATCGAATTCCGCTGGATGATGAACGAAGATGCGATGGCCACGCAGAAACTGGCAGAAGGAATCAGAAATTTCGCCGCTGACCAGGTGAAACTGGAAGACGTACTGAAACAGAAGCTGGATGTCTAATCTTAATATAATACTACATTTGAATTGATAAAAAGGTTACGCTGTATATTGGTGTAACCTTTTTTGTTTAATTGTTATAAAGCAGGATTTGCTAATGAGCTCTCTTACCACCCAGCCTGAATGGCAACATCTGAAAACCCTCGCTGAATCAGTAAAAGACAACCACATGCGCGACTGGTTTAATACCGACCCGCAGCGGGCTGATAAAATGCAAGCTGAAACTTGTGGACTGTTTCTTGATTATTCTAAAAACAGAGTAACCGATGATGTTATGTCCGGGTTGATGTCGTTGGCGCGGGCGCGCAATGTGGAAAAGCAGCGTGATGCGATGTTTGGTGGGCAGGCCATCAATCAAACAGAAGGCCGTGCCGTATTGCATACTGCTTTGCGTAATCTTACTGACAAGCCTGTCTATGTAGACGGTGAAGATGTTATGCCAGAGGTAAAGGCGACGCTGGACAAAATGCGCACCTTCACTGAATCGGTCCACAGTGGCGAGCACAAGGGCTATACCGGCAAGGCAGTTAAAGATATTGTCGCCATCGGTATCGGCGGCTCTTTCCTGGGCCCTAAAATTATGACTGAGGCGCTAAAGCCTTATCAGCAAAAAGGCGTTAAGGTTCATTTTGTGGCAAATGTAGACGGTTGCCACATCACTGACGTTCTGGCCTCGGTAGACCCTGAAGAAACACTGGTTGTGATGTCTTCTAAATCGTTTTCTACTCAGGAGACCCTGCAAAACACGCAAACTGCTAAAAACTGGTTTTTAGCCAGTGGCGCAGCTCAGGAAGATATCGCCAAACATTTTGTCGCAGTATCATCCAATGTTAAAGCTGCTACAGAATTTGGTATCGCTGAAGAAAACATTTTCCCGATGTGGGACTGGGTCGGCGGTCGCTATTCGCTGTGGTCTGCCATCGGTTTGCCAATCTGTCTGTCGCTGGGATTTGACCATTTTCATAGCCTGCTCAAAGGCGCTCACGCCATGGATAAGCATTTCTGTGAGGCGCCGCTTGAATCCAACATGCCGGTTATTATGGCGATGCTTGGCGTCTGGTACAGAAACTTTTTTGGCGCGCAGTCGCACGTTTTACTCCCCTATTACCATTACCTGCGCGGTTTACCTGCTTATGTGCAGCAACTGGATATGGAAAGTAATGGTAAGCAGGTTACTCAGCAAGGCGATGTTGTAGACTACGAGACCGGCCCTGTTATCTGGGGTAGCGAAGGGACAAACGGCCAACATAGCTTTCATCAGCTGATTCACCAGGGTACATCGCTGATTCCGGCTGACTTTATGTTACCGCTAAATGTGCCTAATCAGGATGATACGCACCACGCTATGCTTGCTTCCAATTGCTTTGGACAAACTCAGGCACTCATGCAAGGTAAAACATTTGATGAATGTTATGCGGATTTGTCTGATACCGATATGGATGACGCCACACGCAAGGCCATCGCCCAGCACAAAACCATGCCAGGCAATAAACCCAGCAACACATTGTTGTTTAATTCTCTGACACCCGAAGTTCTTGGCTCGCTGGTTGCTCTGTATGAACACAAGGTGTTCGTTCAGGGTGCCATCTGGCAGGTCAACTCGTTTGATCAGTGGGGTGTAGAGTTAGGAAAAGTTCTTGGTAATCAAGTTCTTGATGGCATTAATGGCGACGCAAGCAGTGATAACTTCGATGCATCAACCCAACAATTGATTGCTCAGTTTCAGCGCGCGAATGCACAAAAATAGGTCATCACGCCTTACTCTCACCATCGGGTAGTCGCTTCTGCACTACCCGGCAACTCCCTTTATTGATCCCTGTCATGTAAACGTCACCTTTTGTTAATAAAAAGTAAACTTTTTTATTTTATTTTTAATGAAGCTGTGATACAAAATTGAACAGAGGAAGAGATAGATTCGCTCTGTCACTGTTGTAAGTGGTAAATAAAAGGAGATCCTCGTGGATAAGTCAGATCTATTTTCCATGCTAGACATCGAAGCAACGCCAGCAAAAACTAAAAGCAAAAAGCGTAAGTGGAGAGAAATTGAAGCTTTACAGGATAGATACAGACTAGAAAAAGAGCTCGCTGAAATCGACGCCGGTTTTGAATACGAGCTTGAGACCATGCAGAGATAAAATATGAAACGGCCATTTGATATCAAATGGCCGTTTTTTGTTTTATAAACCAGATTAACTGCATACGTACCTTACGTCTGTAACAGGCAATATGGCCTGTATAAACGGGGGAACGACGCAGCTCTGACATTGCCAGGTTTATAGCGTGTTCGGCTATTGCATGGCACGTAATTGCCTTGAGCCATATACTAAAAATGCTGGGCGAGAAACGAAATGTGACGTGCTTTCGGGGCAGGCTTACCATTGGTCGGCAATGGCGTGCCATTTTCGATTATCGACTCAAAGAGACGATGAAGTCGTTCACCGTCGTCACCATTAGTGACGAACACAAAACCGATTTCGCCCGAACGGTATATTGTGAAGCCTGACTGGAAGTCACCATTATTGCCGCCGTGATAATGTCTGCTGCCAAACTCAGAGGCACCCAGCGCGACTCCCAGGCCCCAGCCAACCAGACAGTTACTTTTATAGTCAAAAGTGTCCGGTGGAATAGCTGACTGCACAGTAAACATCTTCATTAGCGAACGGCGATTGATGTATTGTTCATTGTACAGCGCAGTAAGAAAATGTGCGTATGTTTCAGCGTTTGTATGAAGCCTTCCCGCTACACCTATTTTATCGGATGTATCATCCGGAAATGACATCGGCCAATCGCGATCTGTCGGCTCCCCCTGCTTATGCCCAAATGCTTTACGTTGTGATAGCGAAGGATCCCACGTCCAGAAAATGTCACTATTATCTTTAACCGGTACCAGTTCAGTCAGAACCTTATCCAACGATTTTTCGTCCGCGTCAGTTAGCTTCATGACAACGCGGGCCAGATAATGATAAGCCTCACCGGAGTAAGAAAACTCTCCGGGCGCAGCTTTCATGAACATGTCACCACGAGTGATACCGACCGATGCAGGGGGCTTGTCAAACCATCGCCAGTTGGGGAATCCGGAAGTGTGCGCTAACACCATGCGGGCGGTCACCGTCCGATACGATTTATCTGTTTTTTCCAGTTCATCGAAAGGCAGGTATTTATAAAGCGGTTTATCCAGATCAATGAGTCCCTGCTCTGCCAGCCTGAGCACACCTACCGCAAAGACCGGTTTGCTCAGTGACGCTACTTCATAAACTGTTTGGTTTGTCACCTGAGCTTCGTCACCAGCCTTTAATACGCCGGTCTGGTGACTGAATACCACCTCATTCCGGTGTATTAATGCGAACGATAATGATGGCACTGCAGGTCGGTCGACTTCCTGATTGATAATTTTTTCAAGTTGTCTGAAGTTCAGTTTGCTTTGATCCAATGCCTCAATTTCTTGAGCAATTGCAATATTCACCGCATATAACCACACCACGGCAAGCAATAGTATTCTCATGATAATTCCGCTAATTACGCTATTTTTCGGTTAGTCGCAGACACAGCCTTAATGGTTGGTTTTAAGATGATATTCTTCAGTGTTTTTGCTCTTCCGTTTTTATCTGCGGGGGACGCTAAGCGCCCGGCTTTGAAAAAGTAAGATAGTTTAGTTGAAAGCCGATGAGCAAACAGTACGGCGGATACACGGTTGGTTAAATGCGCTTGAGTAACTGTGTCAGGGTGAGCAATAGCCAATTTAAACCATATAAAAAAAGCGCCTTAGAGGCGCTTTTTTTTAGGACTAGTCATAGTCAAAGCATAGACTATCGACCACTGCTGAATGGCACGTTGTAGCGAGGCACTATACCAACAGTATCTGTGCTAAGAATATCGTTTAAGCGCCTATTTTGGTGGGCCTTACCGTCCTTATAACCTTGCGCGATTTCATCTAACATACTTTTCGGACATACATTAGGAACTGACGCATTTTCTTTACCTAACTCAAAGCCGTTTTCGTAATTGCAAAACGTTTGAATTCCTGCCATGTAACCTTTAACAAAGGCGGCCTCTTCAGTTTGTGAGACATTACCGTTGCACTGTTTTGCCAATGCGTAAAATTCTGTAGCGGCCTTGCCCTTGCTGCCCATTTCAAAGCCGCTGTCCTGCCATTCAAGTGATTCGCTACAGGTTGCTGAGTTAGTGCTCGCCATTGCAAATGGTGACGTGCAAAGTAGTACTGTTACAGCTAATACTTTTTTCATGATTGTCTTCCTTTCCCTTACTTGCTGATAAAATGAAGTCGTTCTTTCGGGCTTACTGCAAGTCCTTGTGCGATAACATGTTAAGACCCTACCCCTGAACATATCTCTCTACTTACTTTATATTTGCTCTGTACTTATCTGACTATAGGACGAATTTCAGCCTACTTCAATTTAAAAATTGCGACTAAAATAGTTACGCGAGTACTCGCTTTACAGTTCAAACTTCAACCAGCTCGACACTTTGTTGATGTTTTCACACCTGCCAAATAATGTCGGATTCACTCTGTTCGCGTAACAATGTATTGGTCTTTGAAAAATGCCCGCAGCCTAAGAAGCCACGGTGGGCAGAAAGTGGTGATGGGTGCGGCGCATTAAGTACATAATGCTTTGATTTATCGATATTCTTACCCTTTTTCTGGGCATGACTGCCCCACAATAAAAAAACGACACTCTGCTTATGGTCACTGACTGCCTGAATAATCTGATCAGTCAGCGTTTCCCACCCCCATTTTGCATGGCTGTGCGCATTGCCTTGCTCTACCGTCAGCACAGTATTTAGCAGCAAAACGCCCTGTTGCGCCCAACTTGTTAAATCACCATGCCCGGGAATACTGAAACCGTCGATATCCCGGGCCAGCTCCTTGTAGATATTTTTTAGTGAAGGCGGTGTCGCCACTCCATGCTGCACTGAAAAGCATAAGCCATGTGCCTGGTCAGGACCGTGGTAAGGGTCCTGACCAAGTATGACCACTTTTACATTTTCAAAAGGAGTGAGTTTCAACGCGTTAAACACATCCTCCCTTGGCGGGTATACTGTTTTTCCACTCTGACGCGCTTCTTCAACACGCTGCATCAGCGTCTGAAAATAGGGCTTTTGTTTTTCTGCGCCTATAACATCTTCCCAAATCACGCATTTCCCTTTAGTGTATCGAACATGTGCTTTTTCAGTGCTTCATAATCTGCAGGAAGTTTCTTAGCCAGACTATCTTCACCCGCTACGTCTGCCAGAATTTTAGGCAAACTAATAGGTTGGCCCAGAACATTTTCTACTGTTTCGCGGAATTTGGCCGGATGGGCGGTACCCAGGAACATGCCCTTCTCACCCGGAGCAAGATCATGACTAACAGAGCGGTATGCAATTGCTGCGTGGGGCTCGCTGGTATAACCAGCCTGCGCCAGCTGACGAAGAGCCATTTGCGTGTATTGTTCATCAATGGACTCGCCCTTAAGCACATCTTTATCAACAAAGCCGCGCTCTATTAAGCCCTCAATACGGGGCCAGTTATTAGGCTGGCTGACATCCATGGCATTAGACGTGGTGGCCACCGTTTTCTTCGGGTCCCATTCTCCGGTTTTCAGATAGCGCGGAACGGTATCATTAAGGTTTGTGGCGGCAATAAACCGCTTCACCGGCATACCCATAGCCTGTGCGATAAGCCCCGCGGTCAGATTACCGAAATTACCGCTGGGGACTGAGATAACCAGATGCTCTCTCTCATTCTCAGGGACCTGACTGACCGCCTCAAAGTAATAGCAAACCTGTGCTAACAACCTGCTGATATTAATAGAATTGGCAGAATTAAGGTGAAGCTCATCGCGGGCCTGTTTGTCATCGAATGCACGCTTTACCATCGCCTGACAGTCGTCAAAATCACCATCAATGGCCACTGTATGAATGTTGTCACCTAGTGTAGAGAACAGCTTTTCCTGTAACGGACTGATTTTTCCGTCTGGAAACAAGATCACTACATTGATATTTTCAATGCCATGAAATGCATGGGCTACTGCAGCACCGGTATCGCCAGACGTTGCCGTCAAGATAGTTACCGGTTTGCCCTCCAGAATACGCGACAAGCACTGGGCCATGAACCGCCCGCCAAAATCTTTAAATGCCAGTGTCGGACCGTGAAAAAGCTCCAGTGTATAAATGTCATCAGAGACTTTTTCTACCGGTGCCGGAAACGTGAAGGCCTGCTCCACCACTTCCTGCAAAACGCCATCGCCAAGTTCGTCGCCAATCAGCGCATGCAGTATTTCAATACTGCGTTCGACAAATGGCTTTTCAAGTAACTGGTCCATATTCGCCAGCTTCGGAATAGCGGTGGGAAAATAAAGGCCCTGATTCTTACCCAGTCCTCTTACAATCGCCTGAGAAAATGACGCGGTGTCACTGGCGTCTTTTAAATTTACTAATTCCACTTATCAATTACCTTTGCTGTTCCTGTGCACCCACATCGGGAATACAACATACGTGGCTAAAGCCGTCTTCGTTTTGCCTGTAATTCTGATCAAGCCATTGTGTCAACGCTTCTGCTGTCGATTTATCCTGGCAAACTGCAAAAACAGTGGGGCCTGATCCTGAAATGCCAAACGCTAATGCGCCGTTGGCAAGACAATAGTCCCGGGCATCATCAAACCCCGGTAATAGCTGTTTTCGAAATGGCTCAGCGATAACATCCTGCATCACACTGGCGGCAAGTTGTTCGTCATTGGTATGCAGAGCGTGAATAAATACCCCAAGCTGCTGACCGAACATCAGCGCTGTAGGCACAGTTACACTGGTCGGCAGGATCTCTCGTGCCGCGGAGGTAGAAACACTGATCCCCGAATAACAGACAGCCCAGTACCAGTTATTAAAAACGGGCAATGAAAGCGCAATGGGTTTGTGTTTGCCCGTCATCAGTGTCATTCCGCCCAGATAGCAGGGGGCGACATTGTCATAATGAATACTGCCACTGATCTGCCCTTCCATTTCTCCCATCATCAGTAACATCGCATCTTTATCAAACGGATGACCGAAATGGTTGTTCAGCGCGCTTAGCGCTGCCACTATGGAACTGGCGCTTGACCCCAAACCGCTGCCGACGGGCAAGTTTTTGTGTAGTGTCATGGCTACCGGATGCGTGGTATGACCGTATTTTACGCACGCTTCAATGAAGTGCTCATAGCAGTGGGTTACGATGTTTTGATTCACATGGCCCGGCAGCTTATGACCGAACGGCCCGGTGACAGTAAGACTGAACTGTTCGGCTGCTTCAACCACCACTTCATCGCCCAGTCGCGCACCGTCAATTGGCTCTATGGCTGCGCCTAAGACATCATACCCCAGACTTACATTTCCAATTGATGCCGGCGCAAATGCGCTGCTTCGGTTACCTGAATCACTCATGCAATCATCCTCAACCGTTAATTTGCTTCCATGGCATGGTTCGCAAGATGTCAGCAAACACGCCCGCTGCCGTTACTGTTCCGCCAGCACCATACCCACGAATAACATAAGGGATAGGTTGATAGTAATCGCTGCTGATAGCAAGGGCATTTTCACCGTCTTTCACCGCAGCCAGTGGATGCTCCTGTGTGACCGCCTGGATGCTGACTTTGCATTTGTCCTGTTCAATAGTACCAATGTAGCGCAGAACTTTACCCTGTGCCTGAGCCTGCTGAACCTTTTTATCAAACTCAGCATCCAGGGTGGGCAGTTCGTTCATGAATTCATCAACGCTTAATGATTCTCCGAACCCTTCAGGCAGCACAGATTCAATCTCGATATCCGAGAGCTCAAGCTCCAAATCCGCTTCTCTGGCCATAATCAGCAACTTTCTTGCTACGTCCATGCCGCTCAGGTCATCACGGGGATCCGGTTCTGTATAACCATTCTGCTTCGCCGTTGATGTCGCTTGCGACAGTGTCATCCCTTCTTCCAGTTTGCCGAAAACATAAGACAAACTGCCCGAAAGAATTCCCTCGAAGCGATGCAGTACGTCGCCTGCGCTGAACAACTTCTGCAGGTTATCAATAACGGGCAATCCCGCGCCTACGGTCGTTTCGTAAAGATATTGCCGGTTAGTCTTCAGTGCTGTTTTACGCAGCTGTCGATAATATTCAAGCGTATCGGTGTTCGCCTTTTTGTTGGGCGTTACCACATGAAAGCCCTGCTCCATCATTTCGACATACTGATTAGCAATACCTGCGTGACTGGTGCAATCAACTATTACCGGGTTGACCAGGCTGTTAGCATTAACAAACTCACGCAACGTGTCGATGCTGAATGCATTTTGTGAAGCAACAAGCTGCTCAGCCCAGTCCCCGGCGATATCAATCCCTTGCTCGCTTAGCAGCAGCTTTCTGCTGTTAGCGATACCATAAACTCTCAATTGAACATTGCGTTTAAGCAATGACGGCTGTTGTCGGGAAATCTGGCTGAGAAGCTCGGTACCGACATTACCGCAGCCCACCAGAAAAACATCAATATTGTGCCTGTTGGAAAAGAAGTTCTGATGAATAACCCTAACCGCTTTGCGGGCTTTAGGTGCTTCGATAACCGTTGAGATTGAACGTTCCGAGGACCCCTGAGCAATAGCTACATTGTTGACTCTGGCTTGCGCTAAAGCATTAAAGAAACGAGCTGCAAGGCCTTTAGTATGGCGCATTCCATCACCTACCAGCGTCACTATTGCCAGGTTACGACGTACTTCAATTGGATCCAATAATTGATTTTGCAGCTCCAGCGCAAACGCATCATCCAGTAGTGCCAGGGCTTTGTCTGAGTCTTTTTCAGCGATGCAGAAACTGATGCTGTACTCAGAACTGGACTGTGTAATAAGACTAATAGAGATATTCGCATTAGACATAACTTCAAAAACCCGGCTGGCCATCCCTACCATACCTTTAAGTCCCGGACCTGCCACGTTGAACATCGTGATGTCATCCAGTTGACTGATGCCTTTCACAGATGTCCAGGTCTCGCTCGCCTCTTTGGATATCAGTGTACCGGGTGCCGCAGGGTTGAGGGTATTTCTGATTCGACAGGGAATGTGGTGCTGAGCGATGGGGCCGATTGTTTTAGGGTGAAGTACTTTGGCACCGAAGTAGGACAGCTCCATCGCTTCCTGGTAGGTCAGTTTATCCAGTAAAATAGCGCCTTCCACCTGGTTGGGGTCAGCATTGTAAACACCATCAACGTCAGTCCAGATTTCACAGGTCTGTGCATCAATACAGGCGGCCAGAATCGCCGCAGAATAATCAGAACCATTGCGTCCCAGTGTTACTTTCTGGCCTGCTTCGTTTGCTGCAACAAAACCGGGCATTACCAGCAGAACGCTACCGTCTTGTGGTACATCACTGAAACGTGCCTTACTGACCGCGACATCTGCAATACTATCCAGATAATCACCCTGCGCCTGGATGTAGTTAACAGGATCCAGCACCTGATTATTAATATTGCGCGCCGACAAAATAGCACCAAATAAGGTTACACTGATGTACTCGCCCATACTTAAGATGCCTGCCCCCACTGATTCGGGTGCACACCCCAGTAGCCGTATACCATCAAGCTGCTTTTTTAGCGCAGTAAGCTGCTCATTGATAAAGGTAATCACTCTTTCGTAGTCAAAGCCGTCAAGCTCCGCCTGCAAGTCTGCAGCAATGCCACTAACTAAGGTGGTCAGCTTATCGAATAAGGGCAGAAAATCCTCATTGGCTGCAGCTTGCTCACACAATAACGCCAGCGCATTTGTCACCCCTTTAGGAGCAGATAAAACAACTGCAGCGCCATCGGTTTGGTGTGTATCAATACTAATATCTGTCACAGTCAGATAACGTTGGGCATCAGCCAGAGATGAACCACCAAACTTTAACACTTTCATTTGTCGCTCCTTTTTGTATCGCCTATCTGGCAGATCATTCAGGTAAAAAAAAACCCGCTCTCTTTGGGAGGGCGGGTTTTTGGTATGTGTGACTTTCGTGCACTAACCAGCAACCGCCCTCATCGAGGTGGTAATCATCATCATGCCGGTGGTGCGAATCATTGTCTTCATAACTTCAATTTGCCGTATAGACGTCTATCTGTCAACCGCGTTTCCAATAAAAACTGTAAAAAATGTAATCAATCTAAGTCTGGCAATAAAAAGATCTACCGCGCGACCAAAAGAATGCGATGTAACCTTTTATGCAACACGCACTATCCCTGAGTCCGAATGAAAAAAAACTATTGGCGTGACTCTATATATCTGAGGTTTACAAAATCGATGATGTCACCATTTAGCCATCTTTGCGTCATTAGACTGTCATATCGCGCCGCTAAAAATGATCTGTCTGCTGCGGTTTTGCGAAACTGAGTATATTGATTACGGAGGGCATCATGTCAAAAAGTAAAATTGTACTCATCACCGGCGCATCCAGTGGTATTGGTCGCGCGACGGCTCAGGAACTGGTTAAAAACGGACATAAAGTAGCGCTTACTGCGCGTAGTGAAGACAAACTCAATAGTCTGGTGTCAGAACTGGGGCAGGACAATGCTGTTGCGTTTAGCGCTGATGCTACATCGTTTGATGCGCAAAAAGAGGTAGTCGAAAAAACGGTTGCCCATTACGGTCGCCTTGATGTGGCTTTTGCTAACGCAGGTATCGGTCTGAATGCTGCTGGTACCGAAAATGGTGATCCACAAGAGTGGGACAAACTAATAGATATAAACGTTAAGGCGTTGTTGTGGACAGCAAATCTGACCTTACCGCATCTGCGCGAAACTGAAGGTCACTTTATCATGACTGCATCAGCAGCCGGTCGTCGGGCTATTAAAGGCTCAGTTTACGGTGCGAGCAAATGGTTCGCGTATGGTTTTGGAAATAATTTGGCGGAAGAAATGAAAGAGTGGAATGGTCGTTGTACCACAATTTGTCCTGGTGTGGTGAATACACCCTTTTTTGATGAAGCGAAAGATGACAAGTTACAACCAGAAGACGTAGCAGAAGCCGTTGCTTTTGCTATCGATGCCCATCAGCGCAACAGCGTTAGAGAAATCTACCTGATGCCAACCAATTAATACAGTCCATACTGGCTCAGTGTGTATGACATTCGGGTTGTACACACTGGCTTTGGTAAAAAACCAAGCACATTAAACTGTCGGATTTTCTGCTGCATATGAGGCTGGATATCGCCTGATATCACGAGTACGAACACCTCGTGCATATGTTGTCTGATTGACTCCAATACACCCACACCGTCTAGCACGGGCATGGTTAAATCCAGCAATAGCAGATCTATGCGCTGCGCGCTTAATATCGACAATGCTTGCTGACCATCCGCCGCCTGGACTACATTGTTCTGTAATGCAGCGGGCAAACTTCTGATTGCCATTTTGCGGGCGATGGCAGAATCATCACAGACTAAAACTGTAAAACTCACGATGTACCTTGTTGTTCTTCCCTGTGGTATAACACTGTAACCAAAGGCGGTGTTGTTCCGCTGAATAAATTACCCAAGGTAGTTAAAAAAGCAACAGTTTTGTTCACTACCTATTGTATCCCTGAACAGTGAGATCAGCGCATGAAGCCTGCTGAGCATCAGCCCGCACAAAAAATAGCATTCAGAATTATTCAACATTTCGATAAAAGCTACCGGTGGTTTTCGCGAATCACCCGGGGGGCACAGGAGCGGTTTGAAAAAGGCCAGTGGCAGGAAACCGTCCGCGCATCAAAAGAGCGAATTACCGTCTATGAGCAAAGTCTTTCAGAAGCTGTAGCTGACATTTATCACGATCTTACCGTGCATCAGAAAAACGATGTATTTTGGCGCACTATGAAGCAAGCTTACTTTTCATTACTGGAAGGCCACCCCCAATTCGAACTGGCAGAAACCTTTTACAACTCGGTTATCGGGCGTATTTTCAAGCATCGAAAAATTGATAACAGTGTTATGTTTTTACTGCCCAGTCGCTGCTACCTTCCCGGCCGCGACAGGGAAAAGGTGATTAACAGCTTTGACCCCACCACCACAGTGGCACAGATGTATGAAGCTATTTTCCACGTTTATCGCTTTAATATCCCTTTTGAAGACAAAGCCCGTGATATCAATAACCTTGATGTGGCATTGCGCAAGCGTTTATCAAAAGCACAGCTGGCAAGCGTGACCGCGGTAGAGATGCTAAAGCCTGTTTTTTACCGCTCAAAGGCGGCGTATGTTATTGGCAGAATATGCATGCCTGACGAAACACTTCCTTTTGTTATTGCCTTACAAACGAGCACCCGACAAGCGCTGTTTGTAGATGCGCTACTCACCGACAGAAAAGATTTGAGCATTATTTTCGGCTTCGCACGCAGTTACTTTATGGCTGATACGCTTTATCCGGCCGAGGTTGCAGCGTTTCTTCAGGAACTACTACCACATAAAAAGCACTTTGAGCTTTATATGGCTCTGGGGCACTTTAAACATGGTAAAACTGTGTTTTACCGAAACTTCCTGCACCATCAGGAGCACAGTACAGATTTGTTCGAGGCCGCGCCTGGCACACGCGGGCTGGTCATGATGGTATTTCACCTGCCCTCTTATGGCGTGGTGTTTAAAATTATCAAAGATGAATTTGCCGAAAGTAAAAAGATAACCCGGGACCACGTTAAAAGTTGCTACAAGTTGGTGAAAATGTCCGATCGGGTTGGTCGAATGGCTGACACCCATGAATATGTGAACTTTCGGTTTCCACTGGCGCGTATTGCGCCAGAATTATTGCAGGAGCTTCACGACACCTGCGCATCCAGTGTGAAGATCGTTGGCGATGAACTTATCATCAGTCATCTCTACATTGAGCGCAAAATGACACCGTTAAACCTCTATCTGGATCAGGAAACCGATCCAAAGAAAGTGCGCAGTGCGATAGATGAACTTGGCACCTGTATAAAACAGATAGCACTGGCCAACATTTTCCCCGGCGATATGCTGCACAAAAATTTTGGCATCACCCGGTTAGGTCGCGTGATCTTTTACGACTATGATGAAATCTGTCTGATGAAAGACCGCAATTTCCGGGAATTACCCAAAAGCGATGATCCTTACGCGATGGACACATTATCCGTTGCCCCTGATGATGTATTCCCGGAACAATTTGAGCATTTTATCGTGGGCAAAAAACACCTTAAGGAATTGCTCAAATCACTTCATGGAGACCTGATGACGGCATCCTATTGGCGGGAACTACAGACAATAGCCGGAAGTGGTGCGGTACCCAATTTTACGCCCTATGATGCGTCTGCCCGATTGCCACGGGAAGAGGTGTAACGACGGCATGATTTTGGGTGTTAAGTGATCGATTTAGGTAATTCTACCTGTATCAGCAAAGACAATTATCTAAATGGATTCCGGGCACACAGAAGAATGGCGAATCATGAAAGCGTTAATTATTGAAGATGATAGCACAGTAGCCGGGCACGTGAAAAAAGGACTGGAATCAGCCGGTCACACCTGCACCGCGGTTGAAAATGGTTCAGATGGTCTCTTGACGGCGCGCAATGACACATTTGATATAATTATTCTGGATATAATGTTGCCGGGCACAGACGGTATCAGCATTCTGAAATCACTCAGAGAGCAGGAAGATACCACACCGGTTTTATTACTCAGCGCCAAAAGTCAGGTTGAAGACAAAGTACAGGGCCTGCGCTCAGGCGCTAATGATTACCTGACAAAACCTTTTGCTATTGAAGAATTGCTGGCCCGGGTAGAAGGCCTTGCCGGTCGTCAGGCCGATACCACCACCGCATTGAAAGTGGGAGATCTGACACTGGATTTGCTAAACCGAAAGGTGACGCGTGGCGATACTGAAATCGAGTTGCAATCTAAGGAATTTCAGTTACTTGAATGTCTGATGCGTAACCGTGGAAAAGTCGTTACCCGCAGTATGCTGCTTGAGCACGTATGGAACTACCATTTTGATCCCCAGACAAACGTTATCGACGTGCATATTAGTCGGCTTCGCCAAAAGGTTGATAAAACCTTCAACGTGCCACTTATAGAAACCGTGCGCGGTACCGGTTACCGGATTTCGGAAAGTCTGGCGTGATAGCGATAGGCACATTTACCCGAAGTTCCAGCTTTCGGGTAGGTGCGCTGATAACCCTTCTTTCAGGCGCCGCCATGGCGTTTATCATCTATTTATGGTCTGTCACCAATAAAGATATTCTTATCGATGAAGCCAGAAATGCGGCATTGGCGCAGCTTTGGGCGTATGAAGCGCTCTATGAACGTGGTGGGCAGCCGGCCGTTATTGGCCTGGTAGAACAAAACCTGGATAACGAATTGATTAACTGGGTTGCCATTACTGATGCAAAAGGACAGTTTCTGGCCGGTAATAGCCGTCCGCTGGGCAAGCTTGTCTTAGCCGATGATGCAGATATTCTTGAAATCGAAACACCGCTTACCGCTGAAGACGCCCCTGGCTGGGGCAGCAAGGCAGTGCTGGTACGTCGGCAAACTATTAACAACGGCGTGACCGTTACCGTGGCCCGGGATATTGATGAACTTTACAGTGCTCAGACTCTCAGCCGATCACTGAGTTGGGTATTCATTGCCATTTTAGGGCTCATTTCAGGCTTGAGTCTGGGCGTGGCTCTGTACGTTGTTAACCGTATCAACAGAATGTCAGCCACTGCTGATTCTATTATGCAAACTGGCAATCTGAACGAGCGTCTCGATATAGACAGTAACTGGGACGATTTGAGCAAGCTTGCTTTAGTATTAAACAAAATGCTGGATAAAATTGAGTATTCAGTACAAAACATCAAGTCAGTTACTGACAATGTCGCGCATGATCTTCGCACACCGTTATCACGCCTTCGCTCGCGACTGGATGACCTTCCCGATAGCAGTTTAAAACAACAGGCTCTGGCGGAAACCGACGTTTTGTTGGGTATGTTTAACGGGCTACTGCGCATCGCCGATATTGAAAGTAAGCGTCAGCGAATGGGATTTGCAGAGGTGAGTCTGGGAGAAATCGTACGTGATGTGGTGGACTTATATGAGCCCTACATAGAAGAAAAACACATGACGCTCACGTTCGATATTCAGCCGGCGACACTACAAGGTGACCGTAATTTGTTATTCCAGGCCTTTGCTAACCTGATAGATAACGCCGTAAAGTATGCCGGAGAAAACGCGCAAATTCGGGTTACTGCGAAAGAAACATCCACCAGCTATATTGTAAGCGTTGATGATTCCGGACCGGGCGTTGATGTGAGCAACTTCAGGCAGCTTGATCGTCGTTTCTACCGTGCTCAGGAGAGTCGGACATCTAAAGGGAATGGATTAGGTTTATCTATGGTGAAGGCCGTCGCCGATTTGCACAATGCACACATTTATTACATCCCGGACCCGTTGCTTGAAGGCTCGGGCCTGGGTATTACACTGATGTTTAAAAAGCCCTCAGTGGCGTTGGGGTAATTAGTTTAATTTTGACGCTGCATGAAAATAGTCACTTCAGCTACCATAACGCCGTATTTTTTAATATAAGAGCGATTCATTAATGTGTTTTCATCAAACGCAAAAAACCAGTCGTCAAATGTGACTGTGTAGGTTGAGTCGCCCACGGGTAAATCCATTTCATATTCAAAATTAAATGCGTTGCCATAATTTTCGCCCCTGGCAACCCCATTAATATCACCCGCTCTTCCGATGAATCCACCTTCCCCGTCTGGCTCAATACGCCATGTGCGAGAAGCGGGCCCTTTGCCGACACCGTATTCAAAGGTTTCGTCCATAATCAGCGTATTGCCTTCCATACGACCATCAATATCTACAATGAAACGCTGCACCACTTCACCGAACCGGTCCTGAGCGATGCCCCACGCTTTTACATCACCCACAAAGAACGTTTGAATGTTCAATGCCGGAGACACTGCTTCATAGTCTTTACCATCCGGCGCACCGATGCATCCGGTTAAAAGCACCAACGGTAATAGCAAAAAACTCAGTCGTTTCATTTTCATCAATCCGTTTCCCCTAGTAACTTTTCTCTTAATTCCGGCTCAGACGTATTTTCAGCCAGCCAAATATCAAAAAAACGCTGTGTGAAAGCCTCATCCTTGATTTCGCCAATTAACGACTCGTTATAGAAAAACCGTGTATTGCCCTCACTGGTAACCACACCCGTTAATGCGTCGCCGTCTTTAACATCCGGAAATATGCTTGCCATTTCTTCCCGCCAGACCGAAAGCTGTTCCTTATCTTTAGCGCCCTGCTTTTCCATCTCTTCAATACTTCTCTGAGCAATTTCTTTTCCTTCAAAGTCTCGCAAGTATTCAAGCTTCAGCGCGAAGGGCCCGTTTTTTTTCCACTGCCCTTCCGGCGCGTATAGAGTTGCGTTATACACATCCCAAAAATAATAGGTAAACTTGCCCTGCCCGACTTTGGCAGGGTTGGACAGCTCTTGCTGCACAGTCTGCGACATAGCAAGTGCCGGCGCGCCTGCCAAAAGCGATAGGGTTAACACAAGAAATCGCATGATATGTCCTTATTTACTGGTACTATTGTCTTTACCCGAAAAAGCTACCAGGGTGATCATTCATTACACAATATTAAGCAAAGTTCTGTTGTTATATGCCGCAATCAATCAACGAAGTATTATCATTGACGACGCCGAGTCCACTGGATCTTTTCAGGCCGGACTGGGATGGCGCTGAAACACTGACGATATACATCAAGCGCGATGATTTGATCCACCCGGTGATATCCGGGAACAAATGGCGCAAGTTAAGCAGTATATTTGCCGATACCCGGGATATACCTTCTCACATTGTCAGTTTTGGTGGAGGATACTCAAACCATCTGCATGCACTGGGGTATCTCTGTAATGTATTGAATATCCGGTGTACTGCGATTGTCCGGGGTGATTACTCACAGAATATGACGCCCATGCTAAGCGACTTAAAACACTGGAGTACTGATATTCAATTTGTTGACAGGGCAACGTACGCCAGGCGGCATGATGAACGTTTTGTGCATCAGCTTCGACAGCAGCACAAAGGTGCGCTTATTGTTCCTGAAGGCGGCAGCGCTTCCACTGCGCTCAGTGGCTTAAAAATGATGATGGATGAAATTTCAGTCAGTTTCGATTATATTCTGGCCCCTGTTGCAAGCGGTGCTACGCTTGCCGGTATTGCCAGCTCACTGCCTTTAAATAAAAAGGCATGTGGCATCGCTGTTCTGAAAGGTCAGGAGTACCTGGAGTCGCTGGTAAGTGACTTGATTCCACATCAGTGTGATAACTGGTCTATCGATCATCGCTTTCATGGCGGCAGTTACGCGAAAAAAGATAAGACACTATTAGATTTTTGTTATGAAATGCGCGACATGTACAATATTCCTGTCGAGCCTGTCTATTCTGGTAAATTGTTCTTCGCATTAAAAAATAAAATTGCGGCCGGAGAATTTCCTGCCGGCAGTCGCATTATCGTCCTGCATACAGGCGGCTTACAAGGGGCAAGAAATTGATCTTGACTCTGCCCTGTTTCGTTTTAAACCCTAAGACAGACCTGGGGTTTCTTTTTGATGAAGTCAGTTCAAAAACTGACAGTAAATTCGACAATGCATATTCATTATCTGTCCCTGAATATGCCGGAGGGTGATTCTGTGATTAATGGTCCTATTCAGTTGTCCACTCCACTACAAACGCTTATACGCAAAGCACTGACTTTGTGTGAATTGATGTTGCCGCATAGTCAGGCATTCTATCCTTTTGCCGCACTCTATGAAGATGGCAAAGTGGGATGCCTGTTTGCTGATGACCTCACCAATACACAGAACGAAAGTTATCTAATCGAGCAACTGCAGTGGCGTATTATTGATACAACCACCGATACACACAGCGACAGCATCTTAGTTTATGCGGCAACGGTGACCACTGAGTATCAAAAGCAGCTCGATGCTATTGCAATCAACGCAACTGATTCGTCGGGTAATGAAACAGTCCTGCTCTACCCCTACAAGCGAATTGACGGCAAGATTCTTATTTCGCCACCCATGAACCATTCTGCCTCCTGATGGTACTTTAGCTACAAGTATTAGGTCAGCTGGAAATCAGTGAGCCGTCGGTGTTAAGTTGTTGTATATATCTTGTCAGGCACAGGTCCGGGCAAGTTTTCAAAAAGTCATCACATGGTGATGGCTTTTTTGTATTTGCAGATATCAACTTTGCTTGCCAATTTAATGATGTCTGCTAGGATTCACCGCAAATTTCAATACCTTGGGAATTCAACCATGTCTCGAGTTTTAATCATTGGCGCCGGTGGCGTCTCTACAGTAACGGTAAAAAAATGTGCGCGTTTGCCTGAGTATTTCGACGAAATCTATCTGGCGAGCCGTACGGTATCAAAATGTGAGGCACTGCAAAAAGAAGTAGGCGCAGACCGCGTCAAAGCTGTCTTTGCAGTAGATGCAGATAATGCCAGCGAAGTCGAATCACTGATTAATGATGTGAAACCTGACCTGGTAATCAATCTGGCACTACCTTATCAGGACTTGCCGATTATGGATGCCTGTCTGGCCACTGGCACAGACTACCTCGATACAGCCAATTATGAGCCAAAAGACGAAGCCAAGTTTGAATACAAATGGCAGTGGGCTTATCAGGACAAGTTTAAAGATGCCGGTATCATGGCGCTTCTGGGCTCAGGTTTTGACCCAGGTGTCACTAACGTGTTTACCGCGTATGCCGCCAAACATTACTTCGACGAGATTCATTACCTGGATATCGTAGATTGTAATGGTGGCGACCACGGTCAGGCTTTTGCGACCAACTTCAATCCTGAAATCAATATTCGCGAAATTACCCAGCGTGGTAAATTCTTTGAAGACGGGCAATGGAAAGAAACCGATCCATTGAGCGTGCGTGAAGATCTGGACTATCAAAACATTGGCGTTCGCCCTTCTTACCTGATGTATCACGAAGAGCTTGAGTCTATCGTTAAACATATTCCGGGCATTAAACGTGCGCGCTTCTGGATGACGTTCGGCGATGCCTATCTGAATCACTTGCGGGTGCTTGAAGGTATCGGCATGACCAGCATTGAACCGGTTGAGTTCCAGGGTCAGAAAATTGTACCTCTGGAGTTCTTAAAAGCCGTGTTACCTAACCCGGGCTCTCTGGCTGAAGGCTATACGGGTATGACGTGCATCGGTACCTACATCACGGGTGTTAAAGATGGTAAAGAAAAAACAATCTTTATCTATAACAACTGCGATCACGCTAAGACGAACGAAGAAGTGGGTGCGCAGGCTGTTTCTTATACCACCGGTGTACCGGCAATGATTGGTGCTAAACTGATGCTTGATGGTACATGGAAAAAACCAGGCGTTTGGAATATGGAACAGTTTGACCCTGACCCGTTTATGGAAGAGTTGGGCAAACATGGTCTGCCGTGGCATGTCATTGAATGTGACCAAAGCCCTTTTTCTAAATAGTCAGGAGTAGCGGGTTTGAGCGACTTAACATCTCGGGATGATATTCCATCACCCTGCTATGTGCTTGAAGAGGCAAGGCTACTAGAGAACCTTACGCTGATGCAGCGCGTCCAGGAAGAATCGGGTGCCCGTATCATTCTGGCGCTTAAAGGATTTTCCATGTGGTCGGCGTTTGATATTATCAGGCCATATCTGCACGGTGCCACCGCCAGTTCTGTCTGGGAGGCAAAGCTGGCCAGTGAAATGGGTAAAGAGGTGCATGCCTACTCTCCCGCTTACAAACCCGATGATATTGCCCAGTTGAACAAGCTGGTCAATCACCTGTCTTTTAACAGTCTTTCGCAGTGGGAGCGTTACCGTGACGCTATGCCTGACGTATCACTGGGGTTGAGAATTAACCCTGAACATCAGGAAGCGGAAACGCCTTTGTACGATCCGGCTGCTCCGGGCTCCCGCCTGGGTGTCCGGGCCAGTGAGCTTAACAATGTTGACCTGTCGGGTATTGATGGATTTCATTGTCACAACTTGTGTGAATGTGATTCATTTGCCACTGCCCGAACACTGGAAGCAATTGAAGCCCGCTTTGGTCAGTGGTTGCCGTCACTGAAATGGCTGAATCTGGGTGGTGGTCATCTTATGACGCGTGCTGACTACGATGTTGAGCATCTTATCAGCACACTCAAAGCCTTTAAGACGCGCTACCCGCATCTCGATGTCATTCTTGAACCAGGCTCTGCTGTGGCATGGCAGACCGGTCCGTTGATAGCCGAAGTCGTGGACATTGTTAAAAACGAAGGTGATATTGCCATACTCGATATCTCAGCAACGGCGCACATGCCTGATGTGTTAGAGATGCCTTATCGCCCTGTTATCACCCACGCAGGTATGCCCGGCGATAAACCGCATAACTTTCGTCTGGGAGGAAATTCCTGTCTGGCAGGTGATGTGATAGATACCTATTCGTTCGACCAGCCACTGAAGATAGGCGACCGTCTTCAGTTTGAAGATATGATGCATTACACAATGGTAAAAACCAGCTTTTTCAACGGTGTTGAGCATCCATCAATCGGTATCTTACGAAAAAATGGCGAGTTTGAACTGGTCAGGCAGTTTACCTACGAAGACTTCAAAGGGCGGTTGTCCTGAGCGAGCTTTGGGGTGTTAGCCCAAACCTTGTTTATTGCGAATAAAGAACGACACAAAATAAATAGGGCAGCACGGTAATGATCCGGCTGCCCTATTTTTATTGGCTATCTGGCGTAAAGCAGTATTCTGCTTCCTCAGTATAGGTGACTATAAAACCCCTTTACCACGTGCAACTCCATCGTCTGGCACTTCACCTTCAGCAAGCACGGTATCGTCGAGCAAAAGCTTAAATGGTGTTCCCGCATGAGCCGTAATGTTGTATTCAAAGCCCTGCATCTTTTCGTCATTGACTTCTACCTGCGCTTCCTTGTTTGGATGCAATAGTTCGTAGACACCATCATCATTAACTCTGTCGATGACATTCACCATCCAGGTCCCCTCGTGGATGTCCAGCTTCAAAGTACGGTTTGTCATATGCCCTCCAATTAATATACGTTGGGTACGGCGCAACCATCAATTTTGATTACCGCTCATATGGACTGAGGTACTTACGCCCCCCTCATTGAATGCATGGGGAAGCGGACACCATTTAAAGGGTCAGCCCAACCTGATACAACGCATTCTTTTTCAACTTGTAGTGAGCTGCCACAATGGCGGCCGCCTTTTTGAGAGGAAGTTCTTCCGTTAGCGCTTTCAGTAACGCCAGCGCCTCTGCCGGTATTTCCGTATCCTGTTCAGGCGCTGGCGATACCATTACTACAAACTCGCCTTTTTGTCTGGCCGGCTCTGCTTCAAGCCACTGTATGACATCATCCGGTCGCCCGCTGATAATCGACTCAAATGCTTTGGTGAGCTCTTTGGCAATAACAACATTGCGCTCATTACCCAGTATCTTCTGTATATCTTTAAGGGTGGCGATTACACGACGTGGTGCTTCGTAAAATACCGTCGTAGCATGGCGATCGGTTAGAAGTGCCAGTCTGTTTTCCTTCGCCTGACTTTTTACCGGCAGAAAACCCTCAAAAATAAATCGATCGGTTGGTAAACCTGAACCACTTAACGCTGTAATCGCGGCGCACGGCCCGGGTAGCGGAACAACAGGAATACCCTGCTCGCGGCAGTGACGAACAAGTACAAAACCCGGATCGCTGATAAGCGGCGTGCCGGCATCGCTGACCAGGGCAACACTTTCGCCGTCCTGCAATCGATGACAAAGCATCGCAGCCCGCTTTTCCTCGTTATGTTCGTGCAAAGAAAGCGTGCGGGTTTTTATACTAAAATGCTGCAAAAGTCGCTGGGTGTGCCGGGTGTCCTCAGCGGCAATCCAGTCAGCGGACTCAAGCGTTTTCAGCGCCCTTGTGGTGATATCTTCCAGATTACCAATAGGGGTAGGTACAATGTACAGCGTTGCGGGCATAAACGTGGTTACCTGAATCTGCTATTTAGAAAACCTGCAGTGTACCACGGCTTGAGTACGGTTTATTGTCGCAGACGTAGATTTTCCTGTGTGTTCAGATAAACTTGGGGCTCCAGAATAAGAGGGATCAGATGTGCAATTAAACAGTCAGGGCCGTTTATCTTTATCATGCTGTGCTCTGGTGCTTGTGTTATCAATAGCTGGCTGTACCTCACCGGCTACCAGGGCGCCTGAAAAACCAATCGCAACAGATACCATGCCCGTGATCGAAAAGGTCGAGCAATCACCTAAGTCTTTGCTACTGCGCGCTCAGCAAATGGAGCCGGACGCTGATCCGAATCAGGTAACCCGGGTGCTGTTAGATGCTGCCACAGCCTATTTGCAACGTGACCAAGCTGCTCAGGCACAACATATTTTACTTTCTTTGATTTCCCAGCCACTTGATACGCCTGAAAAGCGCCGTGCAGAAACGCTAATTGCACAAAGTTACATGAACGATCCAGGCGCTGATACCGAACAGTTAATAGAGCTGTTAACACCGCTGGCCGCTGATGTGCAGGTTAAAAATCATCAGCTGACATTACTGACTCACCTGTATGAACGCCAACAGAACTACCTGGCTGCCGCTGCATCTTATGCACAAATTATGACCGACGATGCTGACTCTGTGGAACGTGTATGGCAGTGGGTAAACAAGGTGCCGGCCAGCGAAATTAAGCAACAGGCTGCGCAATACAGTAATCTTCAGCCTTACGTTGCATTGTATAATCTGGTTGCTGAACATGGGTTAAATACAGCGCAATTTAACCGCGAGCTTAAACGCTTTTCCCGTGTCTATCGCGGAACGCCACTGGTCACTCACCTCCCCGAGCCAATTATACAGGCGGCAGAGTTGCGCCGCAAAGACGTTCAGAAGGCAACGGTAATGCTACCGTTGAGTGGCCGCTATAAAGCAACCGGTATGGCGGTGAAAGACGGCATACTGGCTGCTTATTATGACCAGTTATCTCGGGATGGCTCGGCCTCGGCCCCACACCTTACGTTTATAGATACCAACGGAAAATCTGGTGAGGAGCTAATTGATGCTATTGGCGACACGCAGTGGGTTATCGGTCCGCTGTTAAAAGAAACCCTTGACCTGATGTTGCCCACCCTGCCCAGTAACATCAATCTTCTGGCGCTTAATCGTCCGGATGACGCCTCGCCGGTCACTATCAGCACTATCGACAGCCCGCTGATCCCTGAAGAGTTTGCCGTACCGGCAGCTGAGCCTTTACCAGCAACGTGGTTTGCACTGGCCCCTGAAGAGGAAGCCTATCAGCTGGCCGATCACATAGCGCAAAAAGGGTATCGTTCACCTATCGTAGTTGCTGCTAACAGCACTATTTATCAACGCCTGCTGGACGCGTTTGAGTCACGCTGGCAACGCCATCACTCTGATAACGAAAAGTCCCGGACGCTTAATATCGTCACCTTTGATGACAGCGGTTCGCTGAAAGACGGAATTACTGACGCGCTTGGTGTGGCACAAAGCAAATCGCGCATTGACCAGATTCGTTACATGGTTAACGAAAAGCTTCACAATGTTACGCGCAACCGCCGTGATATTGATGCTATCGTTGTTTTTGCCTCACCGGAACAAACAGAACTTCTCAACCCAATGGTTGAAGCCAGCCTGAGTCCATTCGATGGTAAAACGGTTCCTGTGTATACAACATCGCGCTCGATGGAGTATGACAGCGGTAAGAACCAATGGCGCGATCTGCAGAATGTTCGTTTTATCGATATGCCCTGGATGTTACCCCAAAACCGGTGGCCTGAGTTTACCCGCACAGCTAATACATTATGGCCGGATCGGAGTACGGCGTTTTCCCGCTTTTTCGCTTTCGGAGTCGATGCTTACCAGATGCTGCCTAACGTAGAGCAGATGGCGTTGCTCCCCCAGGTAAGCCTTGAAGGTCTGACCGGTAAGTTGTCCGTAGATGAAGCAGGCCGGGTTATCCGGACATTACCCCAGGCTCGTATTAATAATCAGCAAATCATTCCGGTTACCGGAGAGTAGACATGTCTCGGTTAGCTGGCCAGCAAGCAGAAGATAAGGCAGAGAGTTATCTTCTGGCTCAGGGCCTTAAAACCGAAGCGCGGAATTTTCAAACGCGTTACGGTGAACTGGATATAGTAATGCGCGACGGACAAACCTGGGTTTGTGTCGAAGTTAAAGCCAGACGTAGTTCGAGCCACGGCGTAGCTAGTGAATTTGTTACCGCATCGAAGTACAGAAAATTACAAACCTGCTTTGAACAATTTTTGCTGGCACACGGTCTTAATCCGAATCACACATCAATGCGACTTGATGTGGTAGCATTAGATAATCAGAACCTGCAGTGGATAAAGAACATTGCAGGCTAAAACATTGCCTGAATAGTGAAGCGATATGATAGAGAATATTAAAGCCAATTTTACTGAAAGTATCCAGACTAAGATAGCTGCCTCAGAGGTGCTTCCCGACGCCATCGAGAAAGCCGCTACCATGATGGTTGAGGCTTTGATTCGTGGGAATAAAATTCTAAGCTGCGGAAATGGCGGCTCAGCAGGCGATGCGCAGCACTTCTCTTCTGAAATGCTTAACCGGTATGAGCGCGATCGTCCAAGCCTGCCGGCTATTGCACTTAGCACAGACACATCAACGCTGACGTCCATCGCTAATGATTACAGCTACGATGAGATTTTCGCCAAACAGGTTCGGGCGCTAGGTCAGTCTGGCGACATTCTGCTGGCAATATCTACCAGTGGTAATTCGCGCAACGTTATTGCTGCGATGGAAGCTGCGCTGTCCCGCGATATGACAATCGTAGCGCTGACAGGCAAAGACGGCGGTGAAATGGCGGGTTTTCTGAGCGAACACGATGTTGAAATTCGAGTCCCTTCAAACCGCACCGCTCGCATCCAGGAAGTACACCTGCTGGTGATTCACAATTTATGTGAATGTATAGATGACAGCTTGTTCCCCGCTGACCATGGAGACAATGCTTAAATGTTGAAACGCGCCATCCCGGCAGGCGTTCTGGCACTGATAATTGCAACTACACAGTTACAGGGCTGCGTAGTTGCAGCGGTAGGTGCTGGCGCTGCAGCGGCGGCTAAAGTCGCCAATGATCGTCGTACCGTTGGCACCCAGCTGGATGACCAGAATGCGGAGGGAAAAGTCTCTTTTCGCTGGGCCAAATACGACCGTCTCAAAGACGAAGCGAATCTGCGAGTAGATGTATACAACGGCGTAGCCCTTATGACCGGACAGGCCCCGGATCGCCAGATTATTGATCAGGCTGTCAGTGAGGTCCAACAGGTTGACTATATCAGAAAGATCCATAATCAGGTGAGAGTGGGACCGCCCCATGGTGCTTCCTCCCAGGCATATGATATCTGGCTGGCTAATAAAATCCGCGCTAAACTGCTAGCCAACGATAATGTCCCTTCCATGCAAATCAAAGTTGTTGTGGAAAATTCCGAAGTCTTTCTGATGGGCCGTGTTACCAATCAGGAAGCCACCTACGCGGTCGATATTGCGCGAAATGTTGATGGTGTGCAGCGCGTTGTCAGAGCGTTTGAAATTACTTAGAACAATTGCTTATTGTTCCCTGTGATCTGCTCCCACTCCAGTCACTTATAGATTGTGGCCGGCTCGCTACACTTATGTAGCAACGTGCCGGCCCGTACCTTCAAATCAATCTCCATAAGATTGCTCTGACTCGATTTTCGTTTTGTATAAAAGTGAGACAACACTCACATGCCAACTGTATCGCATAAAACAGCGACTGCTTTGTTAGTTGCCGCCGCACTGTTCATGGAAATTCTCGATGCAACGATCATTACCACGGCATTGCCGATAATTGCCGCCGAATTTGGCGTACCAGCGGCTCATCTGTCAGTTGGAGTTAGTGCTTATCTGGTGGCGGTCACTATTTTTATTCCAATCAGCGGCTGGGCGGCTGACCGGTTTGGTGCCAAGCGTATTTTCTCTCTGGCCATTCTGATATTCGTGGCAGCCTCAGTATTGTGCGGCTTTAGTCAGAGTCTGAACCAGTTTACGGTAGCCAGAGTTCTGCAGGGAATTGGTGGCGCGATGATGGTGCCGGTAGGCCGCCTGGTGGTATTAAGGAATCTGCCTAAAGAACAGATAGTCAGCGCTATGGCAATCTTAACCTGGCCAGCCCTTGGTGCCCCTTTAATTGGTCCGGTACTGGGCGGTTGGATTGCAGAGACCTGGCACTGGTCGTGGATATTTTTCATCAACGTACCGCTTGGCGCTATTGCACTGTTGTTCGCTTACTGGCTGCTAAACAATGACAAAGGCCAGTGGCAACCTTTCGACATCACAGGCTTCCTGCTTAGTGCAAGCGGATTTGGTACGTTAATGGCCGGGCTTGAATCTTTCAGCGCCCGACCTGAGAACATAACGCTTCCGTTGGTACTGGTTGCAGGCGGAACACTGACCCTCGCCTTCGCTATCCGGCATATGTTGCGTACCCCTACCCCTTTATTTTCATTATCTGCACTGAGGTTTTCAACGTTTCGCGCAACCATGACCGGTGGCTCGATAATACGTATATCGCTATCCAGTGCGCCATTTATAATTCCACTGATGTTACAGGTGGGCCTGGGTTACAGTGCAATTGAAGCCGGTACATTATTACTGTGGTTATTCGCAGGCAATCTGGCGGTGAAACCGGCTACAACCTGGATCATGAACGTGTTCGGCTTTAAAAATGTGCTTATATACAACACGCTTTTGGTTGCCGTGGGCTTTTTTATCCTGGCGCTGTGTGATTCTACTACTCCGGCGTGGTTGCTCGGTATCATCTTATTTATAAGTGGTATGACGCGGTCTATGCACCTGACGGTACTAAACACCCTGAGTTTTGCGGATGTACCCCAATCCTATATCCGCGATGCCAACACATTAAGTGCGGTTATTATGCAAATGACCCGGGGAATGGGGATTACTGCAGGCGCGCTGGCATTGGCGCTGGCAACCTTTATTATTGATGACACGCGAAGTATTCCTGTCACCACCGATTTTCAGCTGACAATGGTCTTTATGGGCATTATTGCGCTTATTTCATTGTTTAACAGTGCCAGAGTCGAGCCGGATATAGGCGATGCTGTACTGAATCACCGCCGGGCCCGTTAGGGATAATGCATATGTAAAACCTACACCGTTTTTCACTAAATACAATACTGGCAGCCCCCTTAGCATAACTTAACCATTTGAAACATAATAAAAAACTAAACTAGCATCAAAGTTGCATTGTCTCTCCCTGCAAGATAATGAAAAGTCTGGCTTATCCGGGCATATCCCGGAACAGCCTGAAAGCTCACTAAGGAGGTTCTATGAACGCCAATAAACTGATGCTTGCTACACTTATTTCTTCATCACTAATGGCCGGTGCAGCGATTGCACAGGATACGCAAACAAACAGTGTACCTGTCGCTACATCACAGGCCAGTACTACCTGGCTCTCTCTGACAGGGACTGTAACAGAAGTCGACTCTAAATTTATCACTGTTGATTACGGTGAAGGCGAGTTGACTGTTGATACTGATACACTACAACTTGATCAAACCGCATTTGAAAATCTGACCGATGCCACGGTTACCGTCACTGGTATGCTCAATCAGGAACTACTAACTGAGGGTAGGATGCGTGCGTCCAGTCTATACCTGGAAAATGTAGGCACTGCATTCGTTGCATCGAACACGATGGAGCATGAGTCAGACATGTTAATTTCTGCGGCCGGATTAGATCTGGACAAATCAGAAGTAACGCTCATCGGTAATGTATCCACACTATCTGATGATGCCTTTCAATTTGGTGCCGGAGATGCCGCGCTAACAGTAGAAGTCGACGATCTTCGCGATAATCCGTTAGATAAAGACGGTTACCTGGTACTTAAGCATGGTGACAGAGTCAAAGTCACGGCCTCTATCGAAGATGATTTTTTCGAAGACTATGAAATAGACGCTGAAACTATCGTTAGACTACAGCAGGCAGAATAAACAACCAGACAAGCGCCCGTCAGGGCGCTTTGTCGACAATACAACCGTTTTACCATTGACTTCCCTTCCTTGCCCCCCTATATTGTCGACACTACAGTCACTTTACCTTTATTTTTATGTCGCTACCCATTGAGACGCCTATAACTAACGCAGACAAAACATTTTTCCGCCTGCGCACAGATATCGTCGAGGGTGTTATTCAGGCGGGAGCGAAACTCAGCGAAACAGAATTGTCGACACGTTATGCGGTAAGTCGTGCTGTTATTCGCGAAGCAATCAACCGTCTTGTTGCTTGCCATCTTGTTGAACGCAAAGCCAATGTTGGCGCTAAGGTAGTCACCCTCTCTGCAGCCGGCTTAGTCCAGCTTTATCAGGTTCGCGAGGCACTGGAAGGTATGGCGGCCAGACTTGCCGCAAACAATATGGACGATGTTGAGATAAGTAATCTGCAATCATTATTGGATGCGCATTCCAGCAAAGTCAGCAGTGGAGAAACTTACTATCAGGAAGCCGGTGATGTGGATTTTCATTACCGGATTGTACTGGGAAGTAAGAATGCTCACCTTATCAGCGTTCTGATTGATGGCATCTATCACCTGGTGCGCATGTATCGCGTTCAGCTTGGAATGGCAGGCCCTCGGGTCACCACCGCATTTGAGGAGCACAGTAATATTGTGCGCGCTATAGCTAATCGTGATGGTGAGCTGGCTGAAATGCTTATGCGCAGACATATCCTTTATTCAAAGAACAACATAGAACGAAAACTGAATTCAATTTCTGATTAACCCTACGAGGCTTTAACTATGCAAAGTGCAGGAAAAAAATTTCGTCAGGCGCTGACTGACAATCATCCTCTTCAAATTGTCGGCACCATCAACGCGTACACAGCTATTATGGCAAAACAAATAGGGCATAAAGCTATCTATTTGTCTGGTGGTGGCGTTGCAAATGCTTCTTACGGCCTGCCCGACCTGGGTATGACATCGTTAAACGATGTTATAGAGGATGTGCAACGCATAACCAGAGCCTGTGACTTGCCGTTATTGGTTGATATTGATACAGGCTGGGGCGGCGCATTTAACATCGCTAAAACTATCCGGGATATGGAAAAAGCAGGCGCGGCCGCGGTACATATGGAAGATCAGGTTGCTCAAAAACGTTGTGGTCACCGCCCGAATAAAGAAATCGTCAGCACCCAGGAGATGGTTGATAGAATAAAAGCAGCGGTAGATGCACGTACGGATCCTGACTTTTTCATTATGGCCCGAACCGATGCCTTTGCACAGGAAGGGTTGGATGCTGCTATCGAACGGGCAAAGGCTTATGTCGCGGCTGGTGCTGACGGTATTTTTGCCGAAGCAGTACAGACTGAAGAGCATTATCGCGCCTTCGCTGATGCACTCGATGTACCTATTCTGGCCAATATTACAGAGTTTGGTAAAACCGAGTTGTGGAACAAAAAAGAGCTGGGTGAATGGGGAGCCGATATGGTGCTTTATCCACTAAGTGCTTTCAGAGCCATGAACAAAGCTGCGGAGCGCGTTTATCAGACGATTCTGACAGACGGTGACCAAAAAGCAGTCGTTGATGACATGCAAACCCGCATGGACCTGTACGACTATCTCGGCTACCACGACTACGAACAGAAGCTGGACGACTTGTTCAGCCGCAATAAGAATTAATAAATTTTTCCCTTTGTACACTACATTTTTTCAGGAGATAACGCATGGCTAAACAATTAAGTGGCGCAGGATTGCGTGGACAGGTCGCAGGTAAAACAGCATTGTCGACTGTCGGCGTGTCCGGGTCAGGCTTAACGTATCGCGGTTATGATGTAAAAGATCTGGCAAACAACTGCCAGTTTGAAGAAGTTGCCTATCTTATTCTCAAAGGCAAACTGCCTAATCAGCGGGAACTGAGCGCTTATAAAAAGACGTTACAGTCACTTCGTAGCCTTCCGCAGCCGCTCAAAGAAGTACTTGAGCGTATTCCAAAAGATGCCCACCCTATGGATGTACTGCGTACAGGCTGCTCAATGCTGGGTAATCTGGAAGGTGAGGCAAACTTTGACCAGCAACAAGACGTGACTGAACGTATGCTGGCAGCTTTTCCTGGCATTATTTGCTACTGGTATCGTTTTACTCACGATGGCATCCGTATTGACGAAAATACTGACGATGACTCTATCGGCGGGCACTTTTTGCATCTTCTGCGTGGCGAGAAACCGTCACAACTGCATGAAGACGTTATGCATGTTTCACTGATTTTGTATGCTGAGCATGAGTTCAACGCCTCTACATTTACTGCTCGCGTTTGTGCCTCGACATTGTCTGATATGCATTCATGCATCACTGGCGCTATTGGCTCTCTTCGCGGTCCCCTGCATGGTGGTGCGAACGAAGCCGCGATGGAGATGATCGAAGGCTTCACCTCGCCAGAGCATGCTGAAAAAGAAATGATGGCGAAACTGGAGCGCAAAGAAAAGATTATGGGCTTCGGTCACGCGGTTTATTCTGACAGCGATCCACGTAATGAGATCATCAAACAATGGTCTAAGAAGCTATCTGAGGATGTTGGCGATGATACGCTGTATGCCGTGTCTGA
The DNA here is from genome assembly GCF_006228385.1 of Salinimonas iocasae. Taxonomy (GTDB): domain Bacteria; phylum Pseudomonadota; class Gammaproteobacteria; order Enterobacterales; family Alteromonadaceae; genus Alteromonas; species Alteromonas iocasae. The sequence goes on along the minus strand of NZ_CP039852.1, from coordinate 946,284 downwards.
GCGTTGTGAAGAAGTTATGTGGCGTGAGAAAAAACTATTCTGTAATGCTGATTTCTTCCATGCCTCGGCGTATAACTTTATGGATATTCCCACTAAGTTATTCACGCCTATTTTCGTGATGTCCCGCCTCACAGGTTGGGCCGCTCATGTTATGGAGCAGCGTGCTGACAATCGTATTATCCGCCCTTCTGCTGAGTACACCGGCGAGGAACTCCGTCCGGTTCCGCCTATGAGCGAACGTGACTAATTAATTAAACGGCGCACTTACAGTGCGCCTTTTTTTCATTTGAGAGACCGTTATGAATACCGATTACCGGAAGCCCCTGCCGGGCAGTCATCTGGACTTTTTCGATACCCGTCAGGCTATTAATGATATTAAACCAGGCGCTTACGATACCCTCCCCTATACGTCGCGGGTGCTGGCTGAGAACCTGGTACGTAAGTGTCCGTCAGACATACTGACACAGTCCCTTGAGCAACTTGTTTTTAAAAAGCGGGAACATGATTTCCCCTGGTTCCCTTCCAGAGTCGTTTGTCATGACATTCTGGGCCAGACTGCATTTGTCGACCTTGCCGGTCTGCGTGATGCGATTGCTGCTAAAGGCGGCGATCCCTCAAAAGTGAACCCGGTTGTTCCTACACAGCTGATTGTCGACCATTCGCTGGCAGTTGAGCATGCTGGTTTTGAGAAGGACGCTTTTGACAAAAACCGTGCGATAGAAGACCGCCGTAACGACGACAGATTTCACTTCATTAACTGGACAAAAACCGCATTTAAAAATGTTGATGTAATTGGTCCGGGTAATGGCATTATGCATCAGATTAACTTAGAGAAAATGTCTCCGGTTGTACATAAGCGCGACGGCGTTGCCTTCCCGGATACATTAGTAGGTACTGACAGCCACACTCCTCATGTTGATGCACTGGGTGTTATTGCGGTAGGCGTGGGCGGCCTGGAAGCAGAAAGCGTCATGCTTGGTCGTGCCTCTTATATGCGCCTGCCTGATATTGTGGGTGTTGAATTAAAAGGTAAACCTAAGCCTGGCATTACCGCCACCGATATTGTACTGGCACTGACCGAATACCTGCGCGAGCAGCGCGTGGTGAGCGCCTATCTCGAATTCTTCGGTGAAGGGGCAGCTAATCTAACGGTTGGCGATCGCGCGACGATTTCCAATATGACGCCTGAATATGGCGCAACAGCGGCAATGTTTTATATTGATGAGCAGACCATCGATTATCTGAAGCTGACCGGTCGAGATGATGAGCAGGTTGCCCTGGTTGAAAACTATGCCCGTCATACCGGACTGTGGGCTGATGATCTGGCAACTGCCGACTATGAACGCGTACTTGAATTTGACCTGAGCGCTGTAAGCAGAACCATGGCCGGCCCGTCCAAACCTCATGCAAAGCTACCCACCAGCGATCTTAAACAGCATGGTCTGTTGGGCTCAATGGAGCATGACGAAGGCCAAATGCCCGACGGCGCGATAATCATTGCGGCCATCACCAGCTGTACGAATACCAGTAACCCCAGAAACGTAGTCGCAGCGGGCTTACTGGCTAAAAAGGCAAACGAATACGGGTTAAGCAGAAAGCCGTGGGTGAAAACCTCACTGGCACCCGGTTCAAAAGCAGTAAAACTGTATTTGGAAGAAGCTAAGCTGATGGGCGAGCTTGAATCTCTCGGATTCGGCGTAGTGGCGTTTGCCTGCACTACCTGTAACGGAATGAGTGGCGCCCTGGACCCGGAGATTCAACAAGAGCTGGAAGAACGGGATTTATATTCGGTCGCGGTACTGTCCGGAAACCGCAACTTCGATGGTCGGATCCATCCTTTTGCCAAGCAGGCATTTCTGGCTTCTCCGGCGCTGGTTGTGGCATACGCGATTGCCGGTTCCATTCGGTTTGATATCGAAAAAGATGTTCTGGGCACGGATAAGGATGGCAACCCCATCACCCTGAAAGATTTGTGGCCCACTGAGGAAGAAATTGACAGCGTAGTAGCCAACTACGTTAAACCTGAGCATTTCACCAAAGTTTACGAACCTATGTTCGATTTAAAAGTGGATTATGGTAAAGATATTAATCCGCTATATAACTGGCGTGAAATGAGCACTTATATCCGCCGCCCCCCTTATTGGGAAGGCGCACTGGCGGCTGAACGTACGATGACAGGTATGCGTCCGCTGGCGATATTGCCTGATAATATCACTACCGACCATCTGTCGCCGTCCAATGCCATACTGCCCACCAGTGCTGCCGGTGAATACCTGACCAGCATGGGTGTGCCTGAGGTTGATTATAACTCCTATGCGACACACCGTGGCGACCATCTGACGGCACAACGCGCTACCCTGGCTAATCCGAAAATCTTTAATGAAATGGTGATGGAACAGGGTGAAGTTGTGCAGGGCTCACTAACACGTCTGGAGCCGGAAGGAAAAGTCATGCGCATGTGGGATGCAATAGAAACCTACATGGAGCGTAAACAACCTCTGATTATTATCGCCGGCGCTGACTATGGTCAGGGCTCATCGCGCGATTGGGCAGCCAAAGGGGTTCGCCTGGCGGGTGTAGAGGTGATTGTGGCGGAAGGCTTTGAGCGCATTCATCGTACTAACCTAATTGGCATGGGTGTGCTACCGCTGGAATTTAAACCCGGCACAACCCGAATCACACTCAAACTGGACGGTACCGAAACCTATGATGTTAAGGGAGAACCCAGTCCTGGGGCGGAGCTTACGCTGATTGTAAATCGTAAAAATGGCGAATCAGAGTCCGTGCCCGTGACCTGCCGACTGGACACATTCGAAGAGCTTTCAATCTATTCTGCTGGCGGGGTTCTGCAACGCTTCGCTAAAGATTTTCTTGAAGCTGAAGAAGCAGGTGATGACAACTAGTCAGCCATGTAGAAATGATAGCAGCGACCTGCACCGGCACCTGAACACGTATCGGGTGCCGGTGACAGGTCCTTTTTTGGTTTAAGGAGTACTTATGACTCATCAGCCACAGATACAAATACCCGCCACGTATATGCGGGGTGGCACCAGCAAAGGTGTGTTTTTTAAGTTAACGGATTTACCTGAATACGCGCAGCAGCCCGGTTCGAAACGCGATGCGCTATTGCTACGGGTTATTGGCAGTCCGGACCCTTATGGTAAACATACCGATGGTATGGGCGGCGCGACATCCAGCACCAGCAAAACCGTCATTTTATCGGCCAGTGAACGTGATGGTTACGATGTTGACTACCTGTTTGGTCAGGTTGCTATCGATAAGCCTTTTGTAGACTGGAGTGGAAACTGCGGTAATCTGACCGCTGCAGTAGGTGCATTTGCTATCACTAATGGACTAGTGGATCCCTCCCGCGTGCCTGAAAATGGAATCGCTGAGATCCGCATCTGGCAGGTAAATATTCAAAAAGCCATCATCGCCCATGTCCCGATGACAGATGGCAATGTTCAGGAAACCGGTGATTTTGAACTTGATGGTGTTACCTTCCCCGCCGCGGAAGTTAAAATAGAGTTTCTTGACCCTGCGGACAGTGAAAAAGCACTGTTCCCCACAGGCAACCTTGTCGATACCCTCAATGTTCCAGAATTCGGCAGTATCGAAGCCACTATGATTAATGCCGGCATCCCCACCATTTTTGTTAACGCTGAGGATATCGGCTATACCGGCACTGAGCTTCAGGATGATATAAATGCTGATGCCGTGGCACTGGCGAAATTTGAGAGTCTTCGCGCCCATGGTGCGGTAAGAATGGGGTTAATTAACGATGTCGGTGAAGCTGTTTCACGTCAGCATACGCCTAAGATAGCTTTTGTCGCGCCGCCGCGCAGCTACAGCGCATCAAGCGGTAAAGATATTGCAGCTGAAGATATCGATGTACTGGTCCGCGCTATGTCTATGGGTAAACTGCACCATGCAATGATGGGCACGGCAGCAGTGGCAATTGGTACAGCAGCGTCTATCAAGGGGACACTGGTTAATCAAGCCGCTGGAGGTAAGGACAGAGAGTCCGTGGTCTTCGGTCATCCCTCAGGCACACTCAAAGTGGGCGCAAAGGCCACAAAACAGGGTGCTCAATGGGAAGTTGAAAAAGCCATCATGAGCCGCAGTGCGCGAGTATTGATGCATGGCTTTGTGCATATCCCTCAGGAATAAGTAAACACGTCTGATATGCGGGGCGGCTTAAGCCCCGCACTACCTACATCCATGACTTTCCACTGCGCTCAACCTCAGCTAGCGCAATGTTCGCCAGATACCTTACTTGTGACTCCGTCAAAAACGGAATAGTTACTGCACCACTGGCCAATACAAACTTCACAGACGCCAGCTGTCGTCGCTTCATCATCACGCTTTGTTTAATAACCACCTGCTGCACCTTGTATAAAGGAAAGACCTGAAAGTCTTCACCAATAATACCGCTGCGAACATACACATAATTGTCGTCTCGGGCGACGCCCCATCGTCTGTAGCGAAGCCAGATGACTACTGAAAGAACAACGCTGGCCACTACACAAAGGGACACTGCCCGCCATTGCTGTTCAGCGACGAGAACCAGAATAATAAGCGCTGTTACAGGCAAAAGCCGGACGACCAGATGATGAAATAAGAAAAAGACAGTGACAGGGTTAAATTTCTGTTTAAACAACTGGCTATCAGGCAGCACTTCTTCACATAGTGCACCGGCTTCTGGCAGCGTAACGGAAGGAACCAGTAGTTTATTGGGCGCCATTAATTCCTGACTCTGCTGATTTCCTGTCTTATTCTGTTCAAAAAACACATTGGCGCGCTTTAGCACTCTGTCCAGCCAGTCCTGCTTCACGGCGACCATCTGCACCCGTGATTGCCGCATACTCACTTCCTGCTGACTTAACAGGCCGCTTTTACGGATATAGCGGTCACCGCTGCGCGTCAGCGTATAACCGTAATACGTCAGTAAAGAGCCTCCGACTGACAATAGCGCCATGAGAGCCATAATCAGCATCATAATGGTGAATGCGTAAAGCCCCCACTGCCACCAGGCCACACTGGTGGAACCCACCAGCTGCTCCAGTTGTAACCCTTGCTGAGAGAGCCAGTTCCCCACCCACTCTGCTAGGTCATCGTAAAAAGGAGCCAACGCACCAAGGATAATCCATACCCGGTTATTGGTGATGCCGTGTATTACAAGATCGCTCAGCGAGCGGCGATTGATAACCGTGTCCGTTGTGCTTTTTTCATTTGTTGCTTCGCTTACCTCTGCATGGTCGTGCGAAGATTCGCTTTCTTCACTTTGCAAAAACTCAGTGCGCTCATTGAGAATCTGCGAGCGCAACCGGTTAGCATAACGCTGCGTAACGGCAACAATCTTTGCCTCTTCTTTGGCAGAGCCTGCGGTATCTAAAACTACCACTGCAAACTGTGTCAGCCGGTAATAGAACGGACGCTCCACCTTTACATTCTGGATTCTCCAGAAAGGCAAATTAATATGTCGGCGATTAAACAGTCCCATGCGAATCTCCACATGGCTGTTTCGAACGCGAAACTGATAAAACAAATAACTGACGATTCCGCTGATGACAATCAGTCCGATAACACCTAAGGCAGCAGGCCAGAACCACTGTGAATCTATGATATTGGTCGTTTGTGCACTGATAGCCAGTGCCGGAATAATATACAGCGCGCTTTGTATCGTGTTTTTAATATTGCTGGCGATAAAGTACAACAGCGCCACCGGCGCCAGCCTGCGCCAGTGTTTGCCAGTACTCACCTCACTGGTGTTCTCAACAGCCCGTGGCTCAGATGCATGATTCATGAACGGTATTGCACCCTATTTTGCATCCAGTTCTTTATGATTAAGAATGAACTGTCTGACCTTCTGTGCATCGGTCAGTCTTAACCCGGGAATCTCGAATGTGTGTGTCGCTCCCCCGGCGGAAAACACCTGCAAACAGGCCAAATCTGCCAACCGGTCTAAAGGCCCTCGTTTAAGCTCTATATGCTGAATGCGCAAGATTGGCTGGCAGGCAATTTTTCTGAAGATTAAACCTTGCTGCATCACCAGGTCCTGCTCGCGCAAGCAGTATTTTATCTTCTTATCCGCCAGCAGATGATACGTAAAGCTAAGGGCTCCGAGGGTACACACAATCGTAACGGCCATAAGATAAAAGCGCTCAAGCCCAAATGGCACAGACATAAATGTCTGATACCTCAGAAAGCTCAGTATTGCAGTGACAATAGCTGCCCCCGCCACCGCAATAGCCAGGTTCAGCCACCGGTACCTTGGCGATACAGGCTGCATAGAGACAGCCATCATGTCGGGCAGGCCCGCCACATCTATTTCCCGGTTTTCAAACGCTGGGAATAGCGAAGATTTCTGTTCAGTCATCCAGTACCTGTTCATTTAACCATTCATCCAGCGCATTCATATCATGTTGTACGGCCATTTGCAGTTCCTCGACCCAGTCATGAACATTCTGCCACCAAGCTGGATGATCGCCCTGCTGAATTTGATTGGCGATACGCTGAACGCGCGACAACCCTACCGAGCCAGCAGCGCCTTTAATCTTGTGTGCCTGCGAGCATACCTCTGATTTTTCATCAGCACTCAGACTCAACTGCAGAATTTCCATGTACTCAGGCATTTTATCCTGGAATACCTTAACGCTGGCCCGCACCATATCCTCGCCGATAGTATCCACCAGCATTTGTAGCAGATCCATATCCAGGATATTAGACAGCGATTTATTAGCATCCGGCTTGTCGCGCTTTTGCTCAACATCGCGCTCTGTCGGAGCAGCGGGTTCAGCAAACAGAAGATTGAAAACTTCGACAACGCGACTTTTCTTTATCGGCTTGGCAATAACGTCATCCATGCCGTTTTGCAGATATTCTTCGCGTTTTTTAATGACGTTTGCGGTCAGTGCAACGATGGGCGTTTGCATCACCAAATCTTCTTCGTGTAATACATTGGCAACATCAAATCCGGTCATGTCCGGCAGCTGTATATCAAGCAAAATCAGGTCATACGTATTTTCACGCGCTTTATCAATAGCTTCCTGCCCGGTCATCGCGACGTCTACACGCTGGCCCAGCTTTTCAAGCAATGCTTTGGCGACCATCACATTAAGCTCAATATCCTCAACCAGCAGAATATTCAGATCGGTCACCAACAGTTTGGAGGCCTGCATCGGTTTGGTTGAAATCTGTAACGGCAACTCAATCTCAAACCGCGTGCCCTGATTCACTTCGCTGCTGACACGAATATCACCACTCATTAAATCGACCATTTGCTTACAGATGGCCAGCCCAATACCTGTACCTGTTGCTGACTGATGATCAGGATGATCGACCTGATAATACATCGCAAAGATTTTATCGATTTCGGTATCAGGAATACCCACTCCCGTATCCTGCACGATAAAGGTCACCACACTGACACCATTGGCGGCTTCAGTTGCAGATACAGATAAGCTCACCTGTCCTTTCTGTGTGAACTTCACCGCATTAAACAGAATGTTCCATAAAATCTGGCGCAGACGTGTACCGTCAACCTCAACCTGCTGAGGTAACGGCTCGTTTATTGATGTTACCAGCTCCAGACCTTTGTCAGCGGCAAGCAACCGGATGATACTGGAAAGCTCTTCGGTAAAGTCACGTAGTGAGACCGTTTTAAGGCTCAACTCAAGTTTGTCTCTGTCCAGTTTGTCCAGGTCGATAATATCGTTGAAGATATTGCCCAGCGTTATTGCGCTGGCATAAATCGTACTTACCCAGTTGAACTGCTCTTCTGACAAGTCCGTGTCCCGTAACATGCGGCTAAGTCCCACGATCCCGTTTAGCGGCGTACGCAGCTCGTGACTGATGGTGGCAATGAAGCGGGTTTTGTCAGTGTTTGCTTTGGCAGCGGCACTTTCTGCCTGCTTCCGTTCGGTCATATCTCGCCCGAACGCCAGCAAGCCTAGTCGGTTTCCTGCCGCATCGAAAAACGGAACCCGCTTCATTTCAAAGTAGCGACGACGCCCATCGGCAAAGCGTAACCAAAGATCCTCAGTAATACTGGCATTGGTTTCCAGCACCTCCTGATCACTGGCTACAATCTGGCTTGCAAGCTCTTCTTCAAACACATCATGCAGGGTCAGTCCTACCAGCTCCTCTTCGGTTTTGCCGGTAAGTAATTCCGCAATCCGGTTACATCCGGCAAAGCGGCCTTCTTCGTTGCGATAATAAATAAGATCGGGAGAGGCATCGATGATAGAGCGAAGCAAGGTAGAAAGGCGCCGGGCCTGTTCCTCAGAACTGGATTTGTCATCAATCTCGCGCTCCAGCTCTTTAAAAACAGCCTCTCTTTCTTCCTGCGCCTGTTTGCGCTGCTCAATCTCATGATTGAGCTGTCTGATATTAGACTGGAGTTCGCGGTTAAGAAACACATCTTCTTCACGCAACCGCTCCAGCTGGCTTACCACCTCTTTCAGATTGGTGCGTGAGTTTTCGAGCTGCTTAACCAGCTCACTGAAAAAATACAGTACCCACGGTGCAGAAAGCAGGGTGATAATAATGGCAATAATAAAATCATCCGGCTGAACCGATTTGCCCAGACTAACTCTCACTACATATGAGCTTCCCAGCGTAAACACCAGGGTCACCAGCACAAATAGAATACTCAGTTTCAGTGTGCCAAAGCGTTTAACAAACTGGGCAATACGAATAGCCCATGAATCATTGGGAGAATCCTGATGCATATAACTTTTTTCTCAGATAAAACTGCAGGTATCCTAGCAGGTCTTACATACGGAACAAATAACATAAACGCAAACCCGCAGAATGAATGCTCAGGTGCACCATTTTGCAGACAGCTGCACCGTTAACAGGCATAGGACGACGCTTAGAATGTGTGGGGATCGAAGAATATTGCGCTCAGAAGATAACGCGGATTTTGGCAGAAATAAATTCGTATCACAAGAAGGGGTGCCGGCAGACCCGCTATGTGCAGGGTCTACAACCACCGGCATATAAATTTTTTAGAACAAATATCGCTCAGAGATATTGCTATCTCTATGATTTTATTTCAGTTATAACCTGGAACTGCGATATCGTCGATTTCTTCTTCATCAAATGCATGAAAATCTAACATAGCTTCACCTATTATTTGGTCGTCAAATTGAATGTCATAGTTGGAATACCCGACTATAGCTCTCGTGCATGACGGTCTGGCTACAGAGTTCGCCAATCAACACTTAATCTTACATAATGCAAAAGCTCGACCACCTTGCATTAATTTCGAATTTTCTGTATAGCAATGCTTTTACAATACCTCTCACTGTAATGCAGAAAATACTTACATTAGGTATTGAGATGTTAATGATACGTATATTTTTGAAAACACATTGTTAACCAAAGACGTATATTTAACCGGTCAAAATAAATATTTATTCACAGCCGCAAAAAACGAAAAAGTAGATAATTAGTATAAATATACTAAAATCAGATAACACCTCACTTACCGCACATTGATTACCGACACAGCCAACCATTGCAACTCATTGATTGAAAAAGAAATATAAAAATTTCATTTACAAACGCTGCATTCAGTCTTTGTTATGAATTGATTTTATTTTCCATTATGGTTATTTTGTATCCCCCGCTATGCAACATTGCATAATGATGCGGCGCACATGGCTGGTATCCTCTAATAATAAATAACGACGAAAAACAGACACATGCCTGATGGGCCTCAAGCGCCCGCAAAATAAGATGTCTGACGTAGCTACAGTTCACGAACCTCTGCGTGAAAATGTAGCCTGTACCTTGCCCAGTCGAAGGTTGAAGGAGTTTAGAGATGAGTTTATATAATCCCAATGATTCGAGGGACAACTGTGGTTTTGGCCTTATTGCCCATACTAATGGCGAAGCCAGCCACCAGTTGGTAAAGACAGCCATACATGGTCTGGACAGGATGCAACACCGCGGCGGTATTGCTGCTGACGGTAAAACAGGTGACGGCTGTGGCTTATTGCTGCAGAAGCCGGACGCATTTTTCAAATCCATTGCACAGGAAAACGGCTGGAAGCTAAGTAAAAAATATGCTGTCGGCATGATTTTTCTGAGTCAGGATGAATCTTTGGCGCAACAAGCCAGAGAAGTACTTAACGAAGAACTTGAAAAAGAAACGTTGAGTGTACCTGGCTGGCGTAAAGTACCGGTAAATAATGACGTGCTGGGTGAACTGGCACTAACCGGTGTGCCGCAGATAGAGCAGGTTTTTGTCAACGCACCACCGGGCTGGCGTAAGCGTGATCTTGAGCGCCGCCTATATATGGTACGCAGACGCGCCGAAAAGCGGCTCGAACAGGACCCTGATTTTTACGTTGCCTGTTTGTCCGGCCTGGTAACCATTTATAAAGGGCTGGTAATGCCCAAAGATCTGCCGGCTTTTTACGCCGATCTGGCAGACGAACGGATGCAAAGCGCAATTTGTGTATTCCACCAGCGATTTTCAACCAATACATTACCTCGCTGGCCATTAGCGCAACCATTTCGTTTTCTTGCCCACAATGGTGAAATCAACACGATAAAAGGGAACCGTGACTGGGCTAAAGCCCGTACCGGAAAGTTTTCAACGCCCCTTATCCCTGATTTAAAAGAGGCTGCACCGTACGTAAATTCGGATGGCTCAGATTCTTCCTCACTGGACAACATGCTAGAGCTATTCTTAGCTGGCGGCATGGACTTGTTTCGTGCAATGCGTTTATTGGTGCCACCGGCATATCAAAATAACCGCACCATGGATGATAACCTTCGGGCATTTTATGAATTTAATTCGATGCATATGGAACCGTGGGACGGGCCAGCAGGTATCGTGTTGACGAATGGTCGGCATGTTGCCTGCAACCTTGACCGTAATGGTCTGCGCCCTGCCCGCTATGTCATTACTAAAAATGGTTTCATTACACTGGCTTCAGAAGTCGGTATTTGGGATTACGATGAAAAAGATGTCATCGAAAAAGGCCGCGTAGGTCCGGGCGAAATGCTTGCTGTAGATACCTACAATGGCAAGGTGTGGCGCTCGAACGAAATTGATGATGAGCTTAAAGATCGTCACCCCTACCGGGAGTGGCTTGATAAACATATTCGTCGACTGACACCGGTTGAGGATGCGGACGCATCTCAAATTGGTACCCGTGTGTTTGACGACGACATGATGGCGGTTTATCACAAACTTTATAACTACAGCTACGAAGAGATTCAGCAGGTTATAAAAGTGCTTGCCAAAGATGGTCAGGAAGCAGTGGGCTCTATGGGTGATGATACGCCAATGGCCGTGATGTCATCTAAAACCCGTACCCTTTACGATTATTTCCGGCAGCAATTTGCTCAGGTCACCAACCCGCCTATCGATCCCCTGCGGGAAAATCACGTGATGTCCCTGGCCACCTGTATCGGGCGTGAGCAGAATGTTTTCAGCGAAACCTCGGGTTATGCCGATCGCGTTTTGTTTCAGTCACCGATACTGATGTATACCGACCTTAAACAACTACGTGAATTTAACCCCGAGCATTACTACTCTGAAGTTGTCGAGCTTCAGTATTCGCAGGAAGAAGGTTTACGCAAAGCGATAGAAAGAATCTGCAACGACGTTGAGTATCTGGTTAAGACCAAAAAAGCAGCGTTTGTTGTTTTGTCTGATCGTAATATCCGTAAGAACCGTTTACCGGTTCCCGCAGCGATGGCTGTAGGCGCTGTGCAGCGCCGCCTGGTCGATAAAGCGCTGCGCTGTGATGCCAATATTGTTGTTGAGACCGCCACTACCCGTGACCCGCATCATTACGCTGTACTGATTGGTCTGGGTGCAACAGCTATTTACCCGTTTCTGGCTTATGAAACCATTGAGCAGCTCTGCGATAAGGGTGAACTGGATATCAGTGCGATGGAAGCCACCATCAATTATCGCAAGGGTATTAATAAAGGCCTTTATAAAATCATGTCCAAAATGGGCATCAGTACAGTGGCCAGTTACCGTTCTGCCAAACTGTTTGAAGCGGTGGGAATCAATAAAGAAGTCATGCAGCTGTGCTTTGATGGTATCGCCTCAAGAATTCAGGGAGCCGGATTCAGTGATTTCGAACAGGACATTGTTAATCAGGCTCGTATCGCTTGGCTTAAACGTAAAGCCATCTCACACGGCGGCCTGCTGAAATATGTTCATGACGGCGAATATCACGCGTATAACCCCGGCGTGGTTAAATCATTGCAAAAAGCAGTGATGAGCGGCAACTACGATGACTATCAGGAGTATGCAAAACAGGTTAATGAAAGGGACCCGGCTCACCTTCGTGATCTTCTGACCTTTAATGCGCAGTCTGAGGCTATTGATGTTAGTGAGGTTGAGGCTGCTGAAAACCTCTTCCCGCGTTTTGATACCGCGGCTATGTCTATTGGCGCATTGAGTCCTGAAGCGCACGAAGCGCTGGCAATAGCCATGAACCGGTTGGGTGGTCAGTCAAACTCTGGTGAAGGTGGCGAACACCCTTCCCGGTTTGGTACTGAGAAAAATTCAAAAATCAAACAGGTGGCCTCCGGGCGCTTTGGCGTAACGCCGCATTATTTGGTGAATGCAAATGTCATTCAGATTAAAGTCGCTCAGGGCGCAAAACCCGGTGAAGGCGGTCAGCTACCCGGCGATAAGGTAAACCGTTATATCGCTACCCTGCGCTTCTCGGTACCCGGCGTGACCCTGATATCGCCACCGCCCCATCACGATATTTATTCTATCGAAGATTTGGCACAGCTGATATTTGACTTAAAACAGGTGAATCCGGCAGCCCTCATCTCCGTAAAACTGGTTTCTGAGCCAGGCGTTGGCACCATCGCCACGGGTGTGGCAAAGGCGTACGCTGACCTTATCACCGTATCAGGTTATGACGGTGGCACGGGCGCCAGTCCGCTAACATCAGTGAAATATGCCGGCAGCCCGTTTGAATTGGGTCTGGCAGAAACACAGCAGGCGCTGGTAGAAAACGGCCTGCGTCACAAGGTTCGACTACAGACGGACGGTGGTCTGAAAACCGGACTGGATGTGGTGAAAGCGGCCTGTCTGGGTGCAGAGAGCTTCGGCTTTGGAACCGGTCCGATGGTCGCGCTGGGCTGTAAATATCTTCGTATCTGCCACCTGAATAATTGTGCAACCGGTGTTGCGACACAGGACGAAAAACTGCGCGAGGAACACTTTATCGGCTTGCCGGAAATGGTCATGAACTATTTCAGGTTCATCGCACAGGAAGTCCGCGAAATCATGGCGTCTCTGGGTGTGAAAAAGTTTGATGACTTAGTGGGTCGCACTGACCTGTTAAAAACATTAGACGGCATCTCAGCCAAGCAAAACCGGCTGGATTTGTCACCACTGCTTGAAATGCCCCATCCGGGTGAGCACACGCGACTGTTTAACTCTCAAACAACGAACGCGCCAATGGACAAAGGCGAGCTGAATGCGCAGCTGTTTAAAGATGGTCAGCAGGCAGTACAGAAGGCCAGTGGACTTTCGCTCAGTTATCCGATTCGTAATACCGACCGCTCTGTTGGTGCGCTACTTTCCGGCGAGATTGCCAAGGTGCATGGTAATCAGGATATGGAAGACTCGCCTATTGAGGTGCAGTTTACCGGTACGGCGGGTCAGAGTTTCGGCGTATGGAATGCCGGCGGCCTGCATATGCGTATTGAAGGTGACGCCAACGATTATGTGGGTAAAGGTATGACCGGCGGTAAGCTGGTTATTTATCCGGCACGTGGAATAACCTTTGATGCGCCCAATAGCGCGATTATGGGTAATACCTGTCTGTATGGCGCCACCGGTGGAAAGCTGTTTGCTGCTGGCCGGGCTGGTGAGCGCTTTGGCGTGCGTAACTCCGGCGCTATTGCGGTGGTTGAAGGCTGCGGTGATAACGGCTGTGAATATATGACCGGCGGCATTGTTGCTGTGCTTGGCAAAGTCGGTGTGAATTTCGGTGCCGGTATGACCGGTGGGTTTGCTTATCTGCTGGATACTGATAACGATCTGGCTGACCGGGTTAATGAAGAACTGGTAGAAATCATGCCAGTCGAAGACAAAAACATTCTGGTAGAGCATCTGCGCGGGCTTATTAATCAACATTATGAAGAAACCGGCAGTGAGCATTCGCTGAATCTGCTGACTGATTTCAGCACCACGCTGAAACAGGTGAAGTTGATTAAACCCAAAACCAGTGACGTGAAGAATTTGCTGGGCCATATCAGCCGCTCCAGCGATGAGCTTCGCATTCAGGCGCAGTAGGAGGTGTGACGTATGGCTAAGAATGTATATCAGTTTGTGGACGTTGAGCGTATCGATCCACCTAAAAAGCCGATTCAGGTGCGTAAGTCTGAGTTTGCGGAAATTTACCAGCCGCTGAGCCAGTCTCAGACGGAAGGTCAGGCTGACCGCTGCCTGGATTGCGGGAACCCGTATTGTGAATGGAAATGTCCGGTACACAATTATATTCCACAGTGGCTCGACCTGGCCAACCAGGGTCGCATTATGGAGGCGGCTGAATTATCCCATAAGACAAACAGTCTGCCTGAAGTATGTGGCCGCGTTTGTCCGCAGGATCGCTTATGTGAGGGTGACTGTACGCTGAATGACGAATTTGGTGCTGTTACCATCGGCAGTATTGAAAAATACATCACCGATACCGCCTTTAAGATGGGTTGGCGACCGGATATGTCGCATGTTGAGTGGACCGACAAAAAAGTTGCAGTTATCGGCGCTGGACCGGCAGGACTGGCCTGTGCGGATATTCTGGTGCGCAACGGCGTTAAGCCTGTCGTATATGATAAATACGAGGAAATTGGCGGTCTTCTGACATTTGGCATCCCGTCGTTCAAACTGGAAAAAGACGTCATCAAGCTGCGGCGTGAAATCTTCACCGAGATGGGTGTGGAGTTTATGCTTAACACTGAAATCGGGAAAGACATCAGCATTGATGATTTGATGGAACAGTACGATGCTGTATTTCTTGGCATGGGTACCTACAAATCGATGCAGGGCGGGTTTGAACATGAGCATGTGGAAGGAGTGCACGAGGCTCTGCCATTCTTAATCGCTAACACCAACCGGGTGATGGGTATTGAAAAAGACCCGGCTGACTTTATCGATATGAGCGGCAAGACGGTGGTTGTATTGGGTGGTGGCGACACCACCATGGACTGCGTGCGCACCTCGATACGTCAGGGCGCGAAAAAAGTCATTTGTGCATACCGACGCGATGAAGAAAGCATGCCCGGGTCACGACGAGAGGTGGTGAATGCCCGCGAAGAAGGCGTTGAATTTCAGTTCAACCTTCAGCCTATGGATATCGCCATTGATGAAAACGGCCGTGCTAAAGGCGTGAAGCTGGTGAAAACAGAAATGGGCCCACCCGATGTGAATGGTCGCCGTCGACCGGTAGAAGTGGAAGGCTCAGAGCATGTACTTGAAGCCGACGCGGTCATCATTGCATTTGGCTTTCAGCCCAGCCCGGCTAACTGGTTTTCTGATTTTGGTATTATTCTGGATGAAAAAGGCCGCGTCATTGCGCCATCAAAAGGGAAATTTGCCTTTCAGACAGCCAACCCGAAAATCTTTGCCGGCGGCGATATGGTGCGCGGATCTGATTTGGTGGTGACAGCCATTGATGAGGGACGCAAGGCAGCAGGCGGTATTATGGATTACCTGGGCGTCTGATAATTATTGCAGGCAGTAAATAATGCTGCCTGCCACTTCCTCTGTTTCCACCCTTTTGCTTTTCCTCCCCCTCAATACCTTAATATCACTTAGCATACCTAATACCCCGTAAGATCAGTTGATGGGTGCTGATCACAAACCTATAGTAGTCAGGTACACAAAATAATCAAAAACGGGGTCGTATGAAGTTTTTAGGCGCGTTAACGTTGTCTGCTTTATTTGCAGTTTCTTTCACCTCACAGGCCGAATCCAGTCAGCCTGATGTAGCGGCCTGCCCGGGCGATTTTTATTCCATCAACATGCCTGGCGATGCCGTTCAGTGCCAGCGTTTTGATGATGACATGCCAGCGTCACTGGTTTTCCATACGCCAATGGAGAATCAGCAAATCATTGATTGGTACAAAGAAGCTATGCCGGAATTGGATGTAGTGAGCCAGTTTAACGGACGTGTTGTCCTGGCGGCCCAGCAAAATAACATACGCGTGGTTATCTCTCCGGATAATGACGGTTCGCAAATTGATCTTCTGGTCATCGATACACTTCTGGCCCGCCAATAACCTTTCCTTGCCTGGTGTTACCTGACATGCGCCCCAACCGCACGGTAACGCCAGCACCTTTTACTTGCCTCTGCTGACTATCCTTTAATTCTACAATTCTGATTCCTTCTCGCTTTCAGACGATTCTTCGTAGATATGGCACCTCCCTTGCAATTCATTGATTGAAGATGATTTTTTTAATGTAAACGTCAGAAAACCGACGCTTTTACATGCTTTATCGAGGAATTGTTATGGAACTGGCTATAATTCTAATGATGCTGCTTATTGTGGTTGCCGCAGGCGCCATAAAATTGTCAGACGGCGGGGTCGCATTCCCGTTCAAACGCAGACAACAACTGTTTACTCCGGTAGAACACACCTTTTTAAACCTCATTGAACAGTCTATGGGTCGCGAGTTTCGTATCTTGTGCCGGGTGCGCCTGTCTGACGTTCTGTCTGTTCGTCAAAGTACGTCAAAAAAGCAGGCCAGTGCAGCTATTGCTCGTGCATCCTCGCGTCAGCTGGATTTCATACTCTGCGATAAAGAAGATATGACCCCTATTCTGGCTGTAGACCTGGTACATAATGCAGGTAAAGATGGTTATAAGTCTCAGCGGGACTGGTTCGTATCCGGCGCGCTGGATGCTGCAGGCATCCCCCATGCACGCATCAAGGTTAAATCAGGGTATACGGTAGAAGAAATCAGAGAGTGTCTTGAAACCAAACTTATTCCGTACCGTCGCAAGCAGAATAAACTGGCCCAGGTGCCAAGCCATAACCCGGTCACGCCCAAGCGACCTACTCGCCCGCTACGTTCAAGCCGCGCTGCCGCCTAGTTTTAAGGGAAGTCACATCACCCCCAAGATGTGATTTCCCGTTCTTTTCAATACTGTCAGTTTTATTCGATTCGTATTACCATACGCCTCATTATCTGTTTTCACGCATTAACCTCAAAAGCCTGCAATTATGTCTAAAATTGGAATTCTGGGTGCCATGGATCAGGAAGTGGCCCTGTTAAAATCATCTCTTGAGAACCTTACAACTGAAACCTGGCACCACCTGACATTTTATCAGGGTGTTCTGAGCGGGCATGAGATTGTATTGGTGAAGTGCGGTATCGGCAAAGTAGCGGCAACTGTGGCTACTACAGCACTAATAGAGCGGTTTGCGCCGGATTATGTCGTTAATACCGGCTCTGCCGGCGGTTTTGATACTGACCTTAATATCGGTGATGTGGTTATCGGCTCAGCACTGATTCACCATGATGTAGACCTGACGTTCTTCGGATATGCGCCTGGTCAGTGTGCCGGCGATATGCCCCAGGCGTATGAGTGTGATGACCGGCTTATAGAGGCTGCGCAAACAGCTACCGCGAACATTGCGGGTATCACATACAAAACCGGCCTGATTTGTACCGGCGACGCCTTTATCGGTAGTGATGAGGCGGCAGAAAAAATCCGTGCAACGTATGACGATATGAAAGCATGTGAAATGGAAGGCGCCGCCATTGCGCAAACCTGTCATCTGCTGAACACGCCCTGCCTGGTTATTCGCTCTTTATCTGACATCGCGGGCAAGACGTCTACGGTGTCGTTTCAGGATTATCTTGATACCGCGGCTAAAAATTCAGCGCAGCTGGTGATGGGCATGGTGGCTACGCTCGCGTAAGGATCGGCCCTGGCAATGGAATCGGCGCTTCATTCTCCGGCTATACAGACGCTGATCATCGTTTTGGTCAGCGCAATATCTGATGCTCTGTGGCGCTGGCCAAAGGCTTATCACCCCCTTACGCTGATTCGTTATCTGTCTGAAACAATGGCAGGTCGGGTGTGCCCAAAAAATCGTGAGCCGGCTTCTCAGCATTTGATTTCAGGTACTCTGGGCGCACTGCTGCTGATTGTTCCTTTTGCCGCTTTGCTGGCAAATTTAATTAGTCTGGCAGAGTATCCATGGTTTTTTGAAGCGCTTATTGTGCTTACTTTGCTGGATTTCGGTCACGACAGAACGTATTACAAACATGTCATTCGTGCTGTGGCCGGACGCAAGAAAATGCTGGCGCGGGATCGCGCAGCGCAATTCATGGCCCGCGATACCGACAGGCTGACTGATATTGGTATAGCCAAGGCATGCATTGAAGCCTTATTGCTACGCTTTTATTACCTGTATTGCGGTGTGTTGTTCTGGTTTGTTCTTGTCGGCCCGATAGCCGCACTTTGCTACCGTCTGCTAATTTTAATCAGCTGGCAGTGGCACCCTAAACGGCCCGGTTTTTCATTATTTGCCAAACCAGCACGCGTCGCCGCGCGACTGATGGCTATACCGGCTTTTGTGTTCGGCTTTCTTACTATAGCGTTCGTGACCAATCCGCTGCGGGCAACCCGCGGGTTTGTAACGAGCTCTGCCGGCGATCTTACCTCCCGCCTGCTCGCCGCTTTTGGCGCAGCCATGGGATTTCAGCTTGGTGGACCGGCCATTTATCATGGTGTTACGTATCGCCACCAGCGCGTGGGAGGCAAGCGTGAAGTACGCTTTTCCGATATGACGTATTCTTATCGCGCCATTTTGCGCGCCATGATGCTGTTTATCAGTGTGTGTACGCTGCTGTTGTTATCAATATGGAGGCTGGGCTGAGATAATGGTTCGAATATTGTGTGTTACCGTACTGGTACTGTTGTGCCGCCCCGCCCTGGCTCAATCTGTTGTCACCCTTTCTCCGCATCTGACTGAGTGGGTTTACAGCCTTGGTCAACAGCATAAACTGCTCGCTGTCAGTGCCTACAGTGACTACCCACAAGCAGCCAAATCGCTGCCGCGTGTAGCTGATGCCAATGGCGTGAACGTTAAAGCTATCGTAAAGCTTCAACCAGACGTCATCCTGGCTTGGCGAGGCGGAAACAAACCTCAGGATATCGCCCGTCTCAGACAATTGGGTTTTAACGTATTTGAGTCTCAGCCAATGGTGCTAGGAGATATCAGTAAAGAGTTACGTCAGTTAGGAGAAATTCTCGAGGCGGCGGACCGCGCAAAAAAACTCGCCGAAAATTTTGATAAGCAGCTTTCGCAAATTGCCAGCCAGTTTGATAGCGCCAGCCCTGTTTCAGTGTTTTACTATATGTGGAACGCGCCGCTGATGAGTGCTGGCCCCGACGCGTGGGCCAGTAAACTTCTTGCTCAGTGTCAGGTAAAAACATTGTTTCACGATGCACATGTCGACTACCCTCAGGTATCTGTACAGGAAGTGATTCGCCGGCAACCTGACCTTCTGGTCGCTGCAACTACCCGTAGCTTATCCACTGAGCAAGCATTCTGGTCTTCTCATGAAAACGTATTGAAGGCACCGGTGTTGGTGGTTAATCCGGATATTTTCAGTCGTTATACCTTACGGCTTATTCCTGAACTGCGTAGCTTATGCAAACAAATTCATCAAACTGATGATTAAAGTTGCCGTTAATTGCCTATACTAACGCCAGCTTTTGCCATTAACGTTTTATAAACGCTGTTTATGATCAGACGACTATTCTGCACTGTAATGATTCTATTGCTGGCCGCCCTTTCAGGTTGCGATGGCCAGGCTACCACCGTTAAACCCGTTTCATCGGAAACGGCATCTTTGTTGATGCAGAAAGTGCAAAACGATGAATGGTTGCTGATTGATGTTCGATCACCGGAAGAATTTGCCGAAGGTCATATTCCTGGCGCGATAAATATGCCGCATAGTGAAATTGAGTCGTATGTCAGCCAGCTTGATAAAGACCAGCGGATTATCGTCTACTGCCGCTCAGGCCGCCGCGCCATGCTTACTTTGGAGACGCTAAAATCCCGTTCGTTTACGGATGTAAGTCATCTTGAAGGCGATATGATGGGCTGGAACGCGGCTGGTCTGCCTGTTGACCGGATGTAACATCGTCAACGCGACTTATTGAGTCGAGAAAGTGGCGCTTATTTGATAAAATACCGTTTTTATTCCGGCCCCCTACGTATAATTACCGAATGACTATTGATATCGCTACGCCTGCAATGCTGTTTCCGGCAATTTCATTATTGTTGCTGGCCTATACGAACCGGTTCCTGACGCTGGCCAGTATCATTCGGAACTTTTCCAAAGAAAAGTGGGATGATAATACCGAGGCACAGATTCAGAATCTGCGGCAGCGAATCCAGTTTATCAAACGCATGCAGATTGCCGGTGTTGTCAGCTTTTTTCTGTGCGTGCTTTCCATGCTTGCTATTTATCTTACCTACCAGATTGTCGGCAACTGGATATTTGCACTTAGCCTGATTTGCCTGCTTTACTCGCTATGGATGTCAGTAAGAGAAATACTAATTTCGGTAGAGGCGCTGGATGTTCATCTGGATGGGATAAAAACTAAATGAGTGAACAATCTTCAGGCATTCGCTATGAAACGCTTACTCCGGCGCACTTTGAGGGTGTTGTCACACTGGGTAACTTCGTTCACGGTGACAATTATCTGACAGAAGAAAGCTTGCGCCAAATGTATGATAAAAGCTTTCATGATGGAATAAATGCAAGCTGGGTGGCGCTTGATAATGACAAGGTCGTTGGCTTTCGCCTTACCTATGCCCACTCCCAGTGGCAACCGGATAAGTGGTGCTCGCCCGATGAGTGGACAGTGCCTGCTGATAAAGTCTGCTATTTCAAGTGTAATACGGTCTCACCTGACCGGCAGGGGCTGGGCATAGGCAGTGAAATGCTGCGCCGCTCAATAGCGTCGGCATCTCGTCAGGGGGCCTTGGCAGGCCTGGCTCACATCTGGCTGGCCAGTCCCGGCAACAGCGCGTTTAAATACTTCAGTAAAAACGGTGGCACGCTCATCAAAAAACATCCCGACAAGTGGCGCTATGAAGCCATACATGAAGGCTATGATTGCCCGGTATGTGAAGGTATTTGTGATTGTGAAGGCGCTGAAATGCTGCTGACATTTTCATGAGTTATGACCCGCTCATCGATACTGCCGTAAACCCTTCCGATAGCCTGCCGCCCACATATTGGCATGATACAGTTGATGTACCAACCGGGGTTGCACTGGATAAAGATATTGAAACAGATTTTCTGATTATCGGTGCTGGCTACACCGGTATCTCGGCAGCACTGGCGCTTGCTGAAAGTCAGGCAGGCTCGGTGACCGTTATAGACAGCCATTCGCCGGGTTATGGGTGCGCGGGCAGAAATGCCGGCTTTGTGCTTTCAGGCAGTGGCAGGCTAGGCCCGGCAGCGCTAGAAAAGCGCTTTGGCCTGGATATCGCCAGAGGCATCCAGAATGAATTTGATGGTGCGGTCAGTGATCTTCTGGCTCGAATCAGCGCTTACGATATTGATTGCGACCTTTGTCCCGGCCCTTATTACAAACTCGCTCACACAGCCAAACATGCCCTACAGCAACGCGAAGCGGCTGACTATCTAAAAACTAATTTCAGTCAACAAGCAGAGATATTAAGTCAGGCGCAATTAAACGATACCCTGGCCGTTAGCGGTTTTTATGGCGCCAGCCGTCAGCCCGGCTATGCGCTTAATCCCCTTAAGCTGATATTGGGGCTGAGTGGTGTAGCCAAAACCAAGGGGGTTAATCTTTACAGTGGCACGCCAGCGCTAAAAATTACTCACAGCGACGCGGGTCACTTGGTTAAAACCCCGCAGGGTGATATCCGTGCGCGCGTACTGCTCATTGCCAGTAACGCTTATACCAGTAAAGCATTGCATCCCTCGGTCAACAAACGGCAGTTTCCGGTACAATCGAGCATTATTGTTACCAGGCCGCTCAGCGATGCGCAGCTTGCCAGTATCGGCTTCACCGGCCCGGTGTCCATGATGGACACCCGCATGATGAAATACTATTACCGCTTATTACCGGATAACCGGTTACTGTTTGGCGGGCGCGGGGAAGTTAGCGCGAAGCAAGCACATGCTGGTAAAGCCAGGCTGTATAGCGCGATGCAAACCAGCTTTCCTGCACTGCAGGATATTGGGATAAGTCACTTCTGGAGCGGCTGGGTGTCAGTGTCTTTGGACAATTTACCGCGGATTCACTTTGATGAACAGACACAGATTGGGTATGCCATGGGATATTGCGGTGCCGGCGTGTCCTTCGCCAACCTTGCCGGACGGCGTCTGGCCCAGCGTGCTATGCATCAACCTGTTAATCTTCAACTGCCGTTGTACAGCACGCCGTTAAAACGCTTTCCTTTTGCCGGCCTGCGGCGTAGTGCTTTACGCGCCCTGTACAGCTGGGCGCGCATCGCTGAGCGCTAAGCGTTCACAGTAACTCTGGCAAACTTACGTTTACCGACCTGGTACACCGCCTCTCCCGGCTCTGTGATTTGCAGGCGGGTGTCTGTTACTTTTTCACCGTCAATTTTTACGGCGCCCTGTTTAATCATGCGGATCGCATCAGAGGTGGAACCCACCAGGTTCGCCTGCTTCAGCAGGTTACCGATTGCCAGCGTCCCCTCTTCAAGTGCCACAGACACCTCAGGCATGTCGTCAGGAATCGCGTTTTTCTGAAAACGCTGTACAAAGTCCTGATATGCCGCTTCAGCCGCCTCATCGCTGTGGAAACGGGCAATGATTTCTCTGGCTAGCTGAATCTTGATATCTCTGGGGTTGGCCCCTTGCTCAACCTGCGCTTTAAGTTCTGCCAGCTCCTCTAAAGGACGGAAGCTGAGCAATTCAAAATAACGCCACATCAAATCATCGGAGATTGACATGATTTTTCCGAACATTTCATTCGGCGTATCAGTGATGCCGATATAGTTATTCAGAGACTTTGACATCTTCTGAACACCGTCCAGCCCTTCCAGCAGTGGTACCATCACTGTGGTCTGCGGCTTCTGGCCGTTTTCTTTTTGTAATTCCCGGCCCATCAGCAGGTTGAACCGCTGGTCCGTACCGCCCAGCTCAACGTCTGCTTCTAATGCTACAGAATCCCAGCCTTGTACCAGCGGATAAAGGAACTCGTGGATAGCGATAGCCTGACCATTGTTATAGCGCTTTTTAAAGTCGTCGCGTTCCAGCATGCGGGCAACGGTCTGGCTGGCAGCCAGTTTAATCATGCCGGCAGCACCAAGCTTGTCCATCCACTCAGAATTGAAGCGAATTTCTGTCTGTGCCGGGTCAAGAATTTTAAAGACCTGATCCTGATACGTTTGCGCGTTTTCCAATACCTGTTCTTTGCTCAGGGGCTTGCGTGTGACATTTTTACCTGTAGGATCGCCAATAAGCCCGGTGAAATCACCGATAAGAAAAACAACTTTGTGACCGAACTGCTGGAACACGCGCAGCTTATTAATAAGCACGGTGTGTCCAAGGTGCAAATCAGGGGCGGTAGGATCAAAACCCGCTTTAATTGTCAGCGTTTTGCCCGATTTGAGCTTCTCAATCAGATCATCTTCGGGAAGTATTTCGTCTGTGCCTCTTTTTATTTCAGCAAAAGCGGTTTGCCAGTCACTCATCTGTTTTTCCACACGTTTGTCAGGTTCGGTTTAATCAGGGCGAGCATTTTACGCATGTGAGTGAACCAATGAAAGGTTTACGCATCAAAATCAGGATTCGGGACTGGCGCTGCGCAAAAAAAGCACTATTATTAGCCAGTCAAAGTAGAAACAAGGCGCTTTACACGATATTCTCGGGTCGAGCAGTTTGATGAGAATGAAATTGAAAGATAACGTGGTTTATAAAACACTTCGCAATTTACCCAGACCGCATCGTACTGGCCTTATTCTGGGCAGTCTGTTTCTGGGCAGTCTGATACTGTTGCCCTCCGATCCCGTTGAGGCCAGCCGTCATCAGGACGCGACTATTCTGGATGCGGGTGTACGCTACCCTATCGAACTTTCCGTAACAGATTCACCGGATATTAATTTTGGTGAAGATGACACTGGCTGGCACCTCTACCAGGTGGGTTCGGGCGATACACTGGCAAAAATCTTTAAGCGTGCCGGCTTCTCTGCCCGCGATACGTATAATGTTACTCAGGCGGGCGAGCTGGCAAAAACACTGGTAACCCTGGTCCCTGGTGACAAACTGCACCTCAAAGCCGACAGCACCGGTGCTTTCGCCGGTCTTCGCTATGCGGTATCAGCCAAAGATACACTGGTAATCAGAGCCACTGATACGAATGGTAAGATGCAGGCAGACCTGGAAAGCAAAGAAGTGGAAACACGCTATAACTTTGCCCAGGGAAGCATTGATACCAGTTTCTGGAAAGCGGCGGTGACCGCTGGCCTGAGCAATAATCAGATCATGAATCTTGCCGGCATTTTCGGCTGGGACATCGACTTTGCTATGGAACTGCGCCATGGCGATACATTCAGTATTGTGTATGAAGAGCAGTTCATTGATGGTGAGTTTGTTGGTTATGGCGATATTGTCGCCGCGGAGTTTATCAATCAGGGCGAGACTTTTACGGCTATACAGCATACTGACGGTAACTACTACACGCCGGAAGGCAGAAGCATGCGTAAAAGCTTTTTACGTGCGCCTATCAATTTTAAGTATGTCAGTTCGAACTTTACCAAGAAGCGTTTTCACCCTGTTCAAAAGCGCTGGAAGTCTCACAATGGTACTGATTACGTTGCTGCGACCGGTACACCGGTGATGGCGGCTGGTGACGGACGAGTTATCAAAGCATCCTACAATCGCTTCAACGGTAATTACGTATTTGTTCAGCATGGCGAGAAGTACGTGACCAAATACCTGCACTTTAAGAGTAAAGCAGTAAAAACCGGCGAAACCGTCAAGCAGGGTCAGGTAATTGGTTATCTGGGAAGCACAGGAATGGTAACCGGCGCCCACTTACATTATGAGTTTCTGGTGGACGGCGTACATCGTAATCCGCGCACTGTAGAATTGCCTAAAGCAGAACCAATCGCCTCTTCACAGCGTGCTGCATTTATGCAAATTGCTGATAATCGCCTCACCCAGCTTAAAAATAACAAGCGGGTTATGCTGGCGATGCGGTAAATACAATGAGCCTGTATATAGGGCTAATGTCAGGAACCAGTATGGACGGCGTGGACGCCGTCCTTTGCCGTATAGAGGGTCAAAAGTTAACCACACTATCCCAGGTGGCCCTGCCCTTTCCCGCCCCCTTACTTAACACACTGCATCAGCTTTGCGCGCCGGGTGAAAACGAGCTTTTTCTGGCGGGTCAGGCGGACAGAGAAATCGCGCATCTGTACAGCGGTGCGGTAAAAACACTACTCAAACAAAACAACCTGGAACCGGCTGACATAACAGCGCTGGGAAGTCACGGGCAAACCGTGCGCCACCATCCCGACACGACCCCGCCTTTTACCCTGCAACTTGGCGATCCAAATACACTGGCAGCCGCTACGGGTATTGCCGTGGTGGCTGACTTTCGGCGCAAGGATATCGCACTGGATGGCCAGGGAGCCCCATTGGTGCCGGCATTTCATCAATTTCAGTTCGGTGCACAGCAACCTGCGATTGTGGTAAACATAGGCGGAATTGCAAATCTGTCTGTGCTCAGGCATGAACAGCCGCCGTTAGGGTTTGATACCGGTCCGGGCAATACACTGATGGATCAGTGGGTTCAGCATCATAAAGGGGTCACGTACGACGCCGATGGTCAGTGGGCGGCTTCAGGAAATGTTAACGAGCCTCTGTTAAAAGCCCTGCTGGACGATTCGTACTTCAGGCAGCCTGCCCCGAAAAGTACCGGCAGAGAATACTTCAATCTTTCATGGCTGGACTCCGTACTGGCTGATTTACCAGTGCCTGTAAAAGCTGTGGACGTTCAGGCTACCCTTTGCGCGCTGACTGCCCGAAGCATCGGCCAGGCTGTCGCCGGTTTTAATGATGTTCAGAATGTATATGTTTGTGGTGGGGGCGCATTTAATCAGCAGTTAATGCAAATGCTGTCTGCGCAGGTAGCGCCACTACCTGTTGATACAACTACGGCGCTGGGTATACACCCGCAGTGGGTAGAAGGAGCGGCATTTGCGTGGCTTGCCCACGCAAATATCATGAGAATTCAGGGCAATGTACCCGGAGTAACAGGCGCATCACGTGCTGCTGTGCTTGGAGGCTTGTTTCTGCCGGATTAACGTTTCACTTCAGGAAGTTTTTCCAGGCGTGCAAAACGCTCGTGCCATAGTCTCGCCGTCTTCTCGAGCATAGCCGGAGAGCTCAGCCCACTGTGGGTAAGATGAAGCTCGCTATGATTATCACCATCCTGCTCGAAGCGGACATCCACCGAGGTTTCATGCTCATCATTCGCTTTGAGCGTGAAAATGATTTCCTCATTAGCATATATCTCTGCAATCTGACCGCTGTATCTTTCTACGGTTTGATCCGCTTCACTTTCAAATTCCATTTCGAATTCAGCGCCTTTTTGCAGATTCATCACAATCTTCTTGAGACGCATCTGAGAACCGGCAAACCACTGTACCAGTAACTCTGTTTTGCAAAAGCAACTGTAAAGCCGGTTAACCGGCATAGCAAAGGTATGATGTAAGGAGAGTTCCTGCATAATCGCCAGTAACGTATTTGTATTCAAAGAATTAAGTGTATACGCTACTGGCGATGGCTGCGATTACATTGCCAGCTTGTTCGCTGTTTATTCCTGCATGATTGTGGCCATAGAAGGTGCAGAACCGTAGTACTGTCCGGCAACCTCTCTGGCCGTGCTTTCATACAGTGCGTCGACATCCTCTGATGCCATGAACTTATCGCAGAACCCCGGATATTCAGGCTCTATATAGTGTCTGGCTGCCAGAATGAAATGTCCGATAAGCTGTTTGACGTTGTCGGTTCCCATGGCAATACGCATGGTGGTCAGCTCAATCCCCGCTCGCTTTTGTTCCTCGGCGCTAAGCTCTGAATGAGACGTCAGTGCCGGACAAAGCACGATAGTGTTGTTCTGCCCGATGCTCACCTGATGGCTGAACGCAGGTTCAAGTGCATCGAAGAAGCGTGTAAAGACCTCACGGCTTAACCCTGCTCCTGCCATATCAACCGTAAACAATGTGCACGGCCAGCTATGGTTGTGCTGCTTTTGTTTAAGCTTTGCATTAGCGTGGGTTTCGACAGCATGGCTGTTTACACGGATGTCCTGATGATGATTCAAAAAGGCCGTAAATACCTGCGTATTGATCACTTTATTCATAATGCGCGGTTCCAGGGTCTTCATGCCGTTAAGTACATCAAAGGCCTTTTCTGAGTCCAGAAAAGCGCCTTTAATGTAATACACATCCCAGAAGAGTGTTTGCGACCAGTCGACGCCGTTCATGCTCGACCCTTTGGGCTGAAACATTCGGTATCCCGGTCCGATAACCACACCCGCGGTTGTTGCACCGCTGCCGCATAAGTCCTTGGTATAGCTGTGAATCAGATAGTCAGGGCGGCTGGTAATTTCTTTATGTTGCAACGGCTGATGCAACACCGGCGTCGCCAGGGTGGAATCAAGCATAACCAGTGCATCATGCTGATGCGCATAATCACAGATACCGGGTACATCGAGCACGTAACCATGAGGGTTACAGGGTGACTCTATGTACACATGCAAATTAGCGCCATTATCCAGACGCTGGGCATGTTCCTTTTTAGTCTTATCGAAAAAGGCCTCAAATTCCTCGGTAGTATAGCCGTCAAACCAGGCTATCTGGATGTCCATGCGATTCTCGCGGGCATAGTAGTCGTGCAGTAACTGGTATACCCCACCATAAACATTGCGCGAAACAACCAGCACATCGCCATGTTGCAATACATTAGCCAATACAGCATCAATCGCCGCCATCCCTGAATTGAAGTTCCAGGCAAGGTAGTCGGCTGAGTAAGGCCCGGCTTCCATATCGACTATCGCATTGGCCAGAGAAATATTGGTTGGATTTAACAGGCGAGAATAAATCTGGTGAGTAAATTCTTTGCCCTGAAACGCATCATCCACCCACTCTGTACACGCATAAACATAAGTTGCCGTGCGCACAACCACCGGCGTTGCTGAAAATAGCGCCGTTACGTTATCAAACAGTGGGTAGTGATGTTGACTGGAGTTGCCCGAGGACAAACTTTGCCAGGTTTTACGAAATGGGTTTTGCAGCGTATCCAACACCTTAGCCAGCTGGAACGATAAAAATTTCTTTGCGTTAAACCAGGCTACCCGATCTTCCTTATCAAGATCTGCTAGTGTCTGGTTGGTAATCTCCCATAGCCGGGAGACATCAGATTGTGCGTGGTACAGGTGACTGGCTGTACTGGCCAGTGCCTGGCCGTAATCAGATTGCTTATCGATACCAAAATGGGCAAGCTGTTCATCAACAAGTGCCTCTATTGAGGTGGCCTTTGTGGTGTTACGCCGTGGAGAAAGACAACGCGCATTATCTAATTCTTGTGACATCATTCGTACTCATCATGGAAAACACCAAAATTTAAACGTTTTGATAACATTTAATAAACCTGTTCGAGTGAATCAGATAAAAAGGGAAGGAAAGATAACTTTACTATGTCAAAAAATACGCATGCACTGGACATCGTCATACTCAGTAAAGAATACGCAGCCTACAAGGCCGCGCTTGAGACGTACACTGAACCAACCTTTACTATCACCCAGGCTACCGATGACCCGCTTCAGATAGACCATGATAAGGTTCGCGTAATGCTGGCCGATCCCGGTCTGGCGGCAAGCATTGTAGACAAATGTGATAATCTTCAATGGATTCAGTCCGGATGGGCAGGCAACACGCCGCTGATTAAGCAGAATAAACGCAATTATGTGCTAAGTGGCGTGAAAGGCGTATTCGGACGCCAAATGCGGGAATATGTGTTTGCCTATCTGCTCTACTTTGCCAGAAATATTCAGGCTTTCTACACGGCGCAGAAAAATGAAGGTTTCAATAAATGGAATAAACCTGAGTACGGCTATCTGGCCGGCAAAACGCTTGGCATCTGCGGCGCAGGTTCAATTGCACAAAGTTTACTGCCGGTGGCAGATATTTTTAATATGCGCGTAATTGGACTTACTCGCTCAGGAGAGGCCATGACGGGCTACGATAAAATCTATACGCCAGACCAGAAAGCCACTTTTGCTGCAGATTGTGACTTTTTAGTGAATCTGCTGCCGGATACACCGGATACTCATAACTTTTTTGACAAGTCGCTGTTTCAGGCGATGAGTAAAGACAGCGTCTTAATCAACGCAGGGCGTGGCAGTGCAATTGAAGAACAGGCATTAACCGAAGCGCTGAACAACGACAATCTTCGCGCTGCAGTGCTGGACGTCTTCAGACAAGAGCCCCTGCCAGACCATCATCCGTTCTGGCACCATGATAAAATCATCGTCACCCAACATACGGCGGCAGAGTCAGATCCAAAGGATATCGCCGCATTATTTCATCACAATGCGCAGCGATTTATTCACAACAAATCACCGGAACACGTGATTGATTTTGACAAGGGATATTGAGATACCTGCATGACACCAGCCCGGCCACTGGCCCGTATTATTTGCGGGGATCAGTGGCAGTCAGCTCAATTCTGTCGGAATGCTTTTCGTGAAACGACTTTAGTGCGTCCATTTCTTTAAGGTTGTGCAACTGGCGAAACTCAATCCAGTCAATAAGCGTGTACAAACAAATTGATGGATAATGCCAACTATCAAAATGCCCGTTCTCGACCTGCTGGTTTAAGGCGCGAAGGCTGGCATCAATACGCTCTCGCTGGTTCCGCACAATCATTGCATCACGGTCAGCCTCTATACCTGACTGCTTCATCTGAAACAGAATAACGAGTGAATCGTTGACCCCGTCAATCGTCGTCAGCTGATTTTCCTGCTCCCAGCTTAACGCAGCATACTGATACTTTTCGGTAAGATAATTGTGTATAACGCGGGAGTCGAAAATAAGGTGGCCATCATCTTCCAGACATGGCACCCGGAGAACGGGCGTTTTGCTGGCCAGCGTCTCTCTGTCTTCACCCTCGTAGATATTCAGGCTGACAAAGTCATGGGGAGTTTGTGATAGTAATACTCTGATTCGCCGCACGTACGGCGAAGTGGTTGAACCATAAAGCTTCATTATAACTCCTGACCAATCGCATTTGCTCATTGATTACGCGAACAGTTATGGAGCAGACCACTTTTAGTCGCCCGACCTGTAAAGGCCGGACGCAGGCAAACGCGCTCTGTCAAATACTGAAGCTGGCACCGCACCCACATGTTGTGGTGGCGTTGGGGTTTTCAACTAAGAAGCGGGCACCTTCCAGGTTCTCGACATAATCTACGATGCCGCCAACCAGATATTGCAGACTCATAGGGTCCACGACCAGTGTCACATCACCTTTTTCAATAGTCATATCGCCTTCGTTCACCTTTTCATCAAAAGTGAAACCGTACTGAAAGCCTGAACAACCGCCACCGGTGACATAAACCCGAAGCTTCAGCTCAGGGTTTTCCTCTTCGCTGACCAGCTCTTTTACTTTCATTGCTGCCGCATCGGAAAATTCGATGGGCATTGCTGCTTCTACAGACATAAAAACCTCTTTGCATACGCTATCCGCCAAAAAGCAGAATTGCGCTAATTATCTTACATCAGGCCGGTGCAATCAACGCTGCTAATGCGTCAGCCGTTACTTATTGCTGCCCCTGACAGTGCCTCGGTCCAGTCCACCACCCAGCTAAAATCCTGTCGCTTAGTGGTATAACGGTAGACGTCAGTGGTAAACGTCAGAGCCTGAGGTGTAAATCCTTCGGGCAGCGAGATAGCCAAAGTAACAGCCTGAAAAAACTTGAACCGGTATTTAAGTGGTCCATCGGGCAAAATATGTGATGTTCCGGGACACAATATCTTCGAGGCACCGCCCTGCTGGCCTTCGATACAAATTTGCATATCACCTTTGACCACCGCTCGGCGGGCAAAATTCTGCATTAATACAAACTGCAGCCGAAACTTGCCTAGCTGCTTTAACGCTTCCAGCGCTAAACCGTCTACCACCAACCCGTCATTCACCTTTTCCGGTGCCACCACGTTCTGGTAAAAAGCGACCGTTTCCTGCAGATCTGCAACATCGTTCAACGATTGCCCGTATGAGTCCTGCAGCGCGCTATGCTCCATTTCCAACAGCGCGAAACGCGTCTCCAGCTGATGTGTCTGGCGAAGCAGATCCGCGTTTTCCTGTCTCAATGAAATCAGGGTGGATTGCGCATTTTCAAGCGATAATGCGCGATTTTCATCTGAAACCTCTCCCCACTTCACACCGATTGTGAATGTGAGAAGCAATATCCCTGCCCCGATTAAAACCCGCCATGGTCGGGACAAACTAGTTATATTTATCTTCATAGAAACATGTAAATGCGTGAAAATTTATAGACATCATCAGCTTAGGAAATCTACCAGCATGTGATAAGCTAGCAGCATTCTACTTTGCTTCCTTCCAGTCGGTCGATACATGCAGCTTAACGGGTTACGCCAGGAACTTGCTCACCCCCGCACATCAGTTTTAGTCTGCCTGCTGGGTATATTTGGCGGAAGTATTGCTGCTGGCCTGATCATTTTATTCCGGCTTAGCTATGAGTGGCTTCACGTGCACGCACTGCAAACGCTCAGCGAGCTATTTACCCATCAGTGGATGGGACGCTTTTTATTGCCACTTATCGCGGTTGCGCTCATCCTGATAGTCGCGTTTCTCACCGGTTTTAAGCATTATCGCATGGGAATCCCGTTTGTTATACACCGGGTTAAAATGTTCTACGGCTATGTGCCCTTCAGAACCACAATTAATCAGTTCTTTGGAGGGATGTTTGCCCTTGCCGGCGGGTTTGTTGTGGGTCGGGAAGGCCCCTCTGTACATATTGGAGCTTCTGGTAGCAGCTATTTAGGTCAGTGGCTGCGCCTGCCCTACAACAGTATCAGGATTTTAGCTGGTTGCGGCATTGCCGCCGGTATTTCAGCGTCCTTTAACACACCATTCGCCGCTGTAATTTTTGTTATGGAGGTGGTACTGCGAGAGTATAAGATCCATATTTTTGTGCCGGTAATGCTGGCTGCAGCCTGTGGTACTGTACTGACGCGAATGGTTTTTGGTGAGATCAACGAGCTTTCTTTTCTGACCTTCGCAGTATTCAGCCAGTGGATGTATCTGTATCTGATTGTTCTTGGTATTGTACTGGGCGCACTTGCTGCACTGTTTAATAACCAGTTGATGCGGGTGATGACCCTGTTCCGCCCGTTCAGTATGATTTGGCGACTGATACTGGCAGCCGTAATTACCGGCGGTATCAGTGTGATATTACCCGACGCCACGGGCTCAAGTTTCGAAAGTATTGAGGTAATATTTACCGAGCAGCCCGATACGCTCTTTTTGCTGGCACTACTGGCAGCAAAATTTTTGCTGGCGGTCTTCGCTATCGGCCTGGGTGTGCCGGGCGGTATCATGGGCCCGGTAATCATCATTGGTATGCTTGCCGGCGCGGTGTTGCTCTATCCTTTAAACGGTATCATTGATACCCAGAATTATATCAGTAGCTTTGCATTACTTGGGGTTGCGGGCATGCTGACAGCATCATTGCACGCGCCTCTGGCCGCTTTATCTGCAGTGATGGAGTTGTCTTACAGTCCGCAAATTATTCTGCCTGCAATGCTTGTCATTGTGCCGGCTTATGTCACCTCTACGCAGTTTTTAGGCAACCGCTCAATCTTCATCCGGCAACTGGATTACCAGAACCTTCCCTATGCCATCACATC
Source organism: Salinimonas iocasae (assembly GCF_006228385.1). Taxonomy (GTDB): domain Bacteria; phylum Pseudomonadota; class Gammaproteobacteria; order Enterobacterales; family Alteromonadaceae; genus Alteromonas; species Alteromonas iocasae. Next base: position 913,311 of record NZ_CP039852.1, on the reverse strand, counting down.
CATTCGTGAAGCGCTGGAAAAAACCGGTGTTCTGGCAGCGATGACCACGCAGTACAAATTGTTTCTGGACGCGCCAGAAGAGACCATCGAGCAATACTTGTCTGACAATCCGTCCTCTGTGGTGTTGCAACAGATTCAGCACGAACAAAACGTTGAATTTAAAATGATTGAATATGATGTCAGTCTGGAGCACGATGCGCAGGCGCTTGATTATAGCAAGATTGAGGGGCTCAATAGCCAGTCGACCTTGCATGAGGTGTATGAAAAACTTAAAAATGCCCGCGATGGTGCTGTATATATTTACGATTCCGTGCCTGAAAATATCGTAGGGGTAATTACCTGGAATATTTTGCAAAGCGTTTTGCAGCGTACCCAGTACTAAATCCGGCGACCGTTTCAGCGGTATTGCTCCACGTTTACAAAGCGGCTATTAACGCCATTTCACAGCATCCACGATAAAAGTGACAACGACAATGATGATTCTCTGGTTAAAAGCTTTGCATATTTTTTTCATGGTTGCCTGGTTTGCCGGCATATTCTATTTACCCAGATTGTTCGTGTATCACGCGCAAACCAGCGAGCCAGCCGTTAAAGAACAATTTAAGACGATGGAAAGACGACTGTGGTTTTTCGTTACCCCATTTGCATTACTCACTGCGGTATTCGGCATCTGGTTAATAACGATTTATGGGACACAGTGGCTGGCTGCATCGGGATGGCTGCACGCTAAACTTACGCTGGTTACTGCTTTGTATATTTATCATTTTTATCTGTACCGGCTGGTAAAGCAGTTCGCTCGTGATGAAAATACGCACTCGGCTAAGTTCTACCGTATCATCAATGAAGTGCCCGTTCTGGTGCTACTGGCAGTAATTATTTTGGCAGTGGTTAAACCTTTTTGACTATTGCAACGAATAATATTCTCAACTATATATAGTCTTTCGCTGTCAACCCAGACGATAAGAAGGAACTATCGTCGCGAAGCCGGAGTGTATACATGGATGTAAACAATGAGCGCCTGAAATTATTACTGCACCAGACAGATAGCGCTTTTCAGGCCCTTTTGCAGCAGCCGGATTCGGCTGAGCGAAATTACGCCTATGAGTCTGCCAAACAGGAGCTGGATACTTATATCGCTTCTGTGCGCAAAACGCTGACTCAGCGCATTTCCAGTCAGCTCTGACTCTCTTTTATTTTTCCAGCTTACCGTCGTACTTCTCGAACTGGTTGGGTAAAAAGGCTGCCAGCTCTCCGGCCAGCTTTATGTACTCATCCAGCATAGCGGGCAATTGCTTAACCAGTGAAGGCAGATTTTCCTGCAACTGAGCCCGCTGAGCATCGGTACGAACAGTCATCGCATTCTCAATATCTGCCAGTGTGGTAAAAAACTTCAGACAGCGGCGTAAACGTCTGGCCGGATCCTCATTTTCCAGTCCACTATCCCGTGCAGGATCATGTTGAGCCCGCTTCCATGCGCTCTGCCACGTTCGCTCAAGATGCTGATGCCCGCTAAGCAAACCGGTAAGCCATAACTGCAGCGCCCTGCCAGGCGCATCCTGCTGTACCCACTGCTCCGGAATAAGAGGCACATCAAGCCGCATCATGTTGAGTGTATCGCGCAAGCAGTGCATCAAATGTTGAGCAAGCTCATCGATGTGAGTCTGAGACAGACGCGGTGCTGCATTGTCCTGACGAATAAACCAGGGCATCCACTGCTCAGGAAGCGGAATTTCAGGTGCTGCGCACACAGCCACCATCAACCCTCTTGCCTCAGCCTGCTCAGTAATCGCGCTGCACAGATTAGGGCGACTGTATAACGTGGTAAAAGCATCGGCGGATTGCGTCATACTTGCCTCATTATTGTTTTTTTACGTAGCCTACCCGCTCACGCCTCGCTTTGCACATTTTGTTTACGGTTACTCTTGGCGAAGAAGGCTGGTAAGCGAAAAACTAACGAAAACGGGTTTAAAAAATGCCAGTATAAGAAAAAAATTTCTATTACCTCTTGGCGTGACTGTTTGATTTACGTACCATTCGCGCCCCAAAAAATCAGATAGCCTTTACACAGTGAAGGTTGATGTTAAACGTTTTGATACAGGCAGGCCTAGCTATGGCAAAAGACAAATCCGGATTTATCATTGCAGCGGCCTTTATCGGTCCTGGCACGGTAACAACGGCAAGTATCGCAGGTGCAAATTTTGGTTTTCACCTTATGTGGGCACTGCTGTTCTCCATTGCTGCGACCATGGTGCTACAAGATATGGCGGCGCGGCTGGGTATTGCCACGGGTAATGGTCTGGCGGCCGGGCTGAAAGACATCAGTGAAAACCGCGGGCTCAAAGTGTTTTTCTCTGCGCTGGTCGTCGCAGCCGTAGGGATTGGTAATGCTGCTTATGAATCAGGCAATCTGACCGGGGCAGCCATCGGTCTTGATGCCTTTTTGCAGATAGGTACCGGTAACTGGGCGATGATTCTCGGGGGTATTTCTGCTGCCTTGCTGTACAACGGCAAATACAAAATGATTGAGTCTGTGCTGGTCATTCTGGTGATTGCGATGGCACTGGTATTCTTTGTGACACTGTTTGCCGCAAGTCCTGACTGGTCTGCCATGCTTGGTCAGGCATTGTCGCCGCGGCTGGACGCTGAGGCTATTACAATGATTCTTGCATTGATCGGCACCACCATCGTCCCCTATAACCTTTTTTTACATGCCAGTCTGACGGCGCAAAATTATGCCGGTGAAGATAAGGCTGCGGCGATCGAAGCCTCGAGAAAGCAATCTATTTTTGCAATTGGTTTCGGCGGCCTCATCACCCTGGTTGTTATGGCAACCGCGATGCTGGCGTTTTTTGGTCAGCAAGCGCAAATGGATGCATCGAATATGGGTAAGCAATTAGAACCCGTGCTGGGTGAATCTGCACAGTGGTTCTTCGCTGCCGGCCTGTTTGCTGCCGGGCTAACCAGCTCAATAACGGCACCACTGGCAGCAAGTTATGCCGTATGCGGTGCGCTTAACTGGTCTACTGATCTTAATAGCCGCGCTTTTAAGGCAGTATGGATGTCTATTATCGCAACCGGTGTGGTGATTGCCGGGGCCGGCTTTAAACCGCTTGCTGCTATTTTGTTCGCGCAGGCAGCCAATGGACTGCTATTGCCCATCGTCGCGATATTTCTGCTGGTAGTAATGAATAAAGGTAAAACGCTGGGCCACTTCAAAAATAAAATGCCCAGCAACGTTCTGGGCATTGTCGTTGTAGGCTTTGTGGTATGCCTGGGCTTGTACAAGCTGGCTTCGTTATTCTGAAGCCAGCCGGTCTAAAATCTCTGTCAGCATCTTACGGCTACATCCAAAATTGATCCGAAAATGCTGCGGCGCTCCGAAATCAACGCCAGGAGAAGGGCCTACGCCCTTCTCTTCAGCCCAGCGCTGCACATTTTCAACGCCCAGCCCTGAGGCGTCTACCCACGCCAGGAAAGTAGCCTCCTGATGGTTTACCGATAAGCCTTCGATAGCATTGATTCGCTCGTAGACCAGCGCGCGGTTCTCACGCAGATAATCGAGCTGGTCCTGATGCCAGTCATCGCAGCGGGTAAATGCGGCTTCGGTGGCTAGCAGGCCAAGCTGGTTAACCCAAGGCACAATACCTGCTGCCGCCTTTACGAATTTCTGGCGCAGGCCGGCATCCGGAATTATCGCAAATGAAGCGCCCAGCCCAGCAATATTAAACGTTTTACTGGCCGCCATGAGCGTTACGCTGTTGTCTTTAAGCTGCGCGTCACGACCTGCAGGCAGATGCGTTTTATCTTCATCGAGTATCAAATCGCAGTGAATTTCGTCGGAACACAGAATGACGTTATTTTCGTTACAAATTCGTGCAATCTGCGATAGCTCATCCTGACTGAGCACGGAGCCGACCGGATTCATCGGATTACAGAGTATAAGCAACTTACAGGCAGGATCGCTGGCTTCACGCTCTAGTTGTTCCAAGTCCAGCGTGGCGCGCCCGTTTATTTCAATAGTATCTATACTGACCCGTTCCAGCCCGTTCAGCTTTGGCGCTGCCAGTAGTGGAGGATAGTTAGGCACCTGTACCATCACTTTATCGCCAGGGTTACAGTACGCCTTACAGGTTGAATTGAAGGCTGGCACAACACCTGGTGTCCAGACTAACCAGAGCGGGTCTATGTGCCAGTCGTGTTTGTCTTTCAGCCATCGAACCACCGCATCTATAGCGGGCTGATACTGCCCGGGCAGTACGTACCCCAGATTACCGTGTTCAACTCTGCCCTGCAGCGCTTCTAAAATCGGGTCTGCACAGCGAAATTCGGTATCCGCCACCCAGGCCGGAATAATATCCCGCCCTTTATATTTTTCCCATTTGAACGAATAAGTTCCTTCTCTGGAGGGGGTATTATCAAAACTGTAGGTCACAACTGGCAATCCTTGGTTAGAAAGTACTGTTCAGGCAGTGTAACCAAGTCTTCATGATGCTATCTACTATAGCGTTAGAAGATTTAGGAATGAGATGGATGGCGTCATATGTTAAGTCAGAAGATAGCGCACCTTGCTTATTAGCTCTGTGGTCTTAAAAGGCTTAGCAATAAACTGGGTGACACCCTGCTGCCGGGCTTTTATAACCGTCTGGCGGGTAGCATCAGCGGTTAGCAGCAGAAACGGCGTTAGCATGCCTTTTTTACGCCACAGAGTCAGTATTGAAATTCCATCATAATCAGGCATACACTGATCGCTGATGATCAGTGCAACAGACGCATCGGACTGCTTAAGTAAAAACTCACGTGCCAGTTTACTGCGGGTAAAGCTATACACATCGATATTACCCTGCTGATGCAGTGCATCAGCTATTATCTGCACAGTAACAGGATCATCATCGATAACAACAACGGGTTGACTGGACATAACGACTCGACAGAACCTTGGTAGTCAGAGTATAGACCGTGCCTGTTTATTTTACCTGCCAAACTGTCATACACACCGAATCATTCTTTTTAACTTTTTAGCAGATACAAAAACGCCGGCAAAATGCCGGCGTTTTATTCAACTTAAGTAAAAGCGAAATTAGCCTTTGGCTTCACGCGATGCGCGCTTACGCTCATTCTCAGTCAAGAAGCGCTTACGGATACGAATGTTCTCAGGCGTAACCTCTACCAGCTCGTCATCATCGATAAACTCAAGCGCCTGCTCCAGTGACATTTTCACAGGTGGAACCAGTGTCTGCGCTTCATCGGTACCGGATGCACGAACGTTAGTCAGCTGCTTACCTTTAAGCGCGTTAACGGTCAGGTCATTTTCACGGCTGTGAATACCAATAACCATGCCTTCGTAAACTTCAACACCGTGTCCGATGAACAGACGACCACGTTCCTGCAGGTTAAACAGCGCGTTTGTCAGCGCCTTACCAGCTGCGTTGGCGATCAATACACCATTTTTACGCTGACCAATCTTGCCGCCTTTATGCGGGCCGTAATGATCAAACGCATGGTACATCAGACCTGAACCTGACGTCAGTGTCATAAACTCAGTCTGGAAGCCAATCAAACCACGGCTTGGAATAATAAAGTCCATACGAACACGACCTTTACCGTCAGGCGACATATCTGTCAGCTCGGCCTTACGGTAACCAAGTTGCTCCATAATTGAGCCCTGGTTTTCCTCTTCACAGTCGATGGTCAACGTTTCAAACGGCTCTTCGATATTACCATTCTCGTCTTCTTTTAAGATTACTTCCGGGCGTGATACCGCCAGTTCGTAACCTTCACGACGCATGTTCTCAATCAGGATACCCAGGTGAAGTTCACCACGACCCGATACGCGGAATTTATCCGGGTTGTCTGTTTCTTCAACACGTAGCGCTACGTTGTGGACCAACTCATCATTCAGACGATCCAGAATGTTACGTGAGGTGACATATTTACCTTCGCGACCAGAGAATGGCGACGTGTTGACCTGGAATGTCATGGTTACTGTCGGTTCATCTACTGTCAGTGCAGGCAGTGCTTCTACATTATTAACATCACAGATAGTGTCTGAGATTTTCAGCTCGCCCAGCCCCGTTACCGCAATAATATCACCGGCACTGGCTACTTCGGCTTCAAAACGCTGCAAACCAAGATATGTTAGTACCTGGCCAACTTTACCGTTACGGGTTTTACCATCTTTATCAATGATAGTGACCTGCTGGTTGGTTTTAACCGAGCCACGCTTAACCCGGCCGACACCAATAACGCCGACATACGAGTTATAGTCCAGCTGAGAAATCTGCATTTGGAACGGACCATCCGGATCGGTATTCGGCGCGTTCACTTTTTCAATGATGGTTTCAAACAGCGGGTTCATATCTGTCCCTTCGCTGTCTGCATCCAGAGAAGCCCAACCGTTGATCGCCGACGCGTAAACTACGTCGAAGTCCAGTTGCTCGTCAGTCGCGCCAAGGTTGTCGAACAAATCGAAAACCTGATCCATTACCCAGTCAGGACGCGCGCCTGGCTTATCAATTTTGTTAATAACCACAATAGGTTTCAGTCCCTGCGCAAACGCTTTTTGGGTAACGAAGCGTGTTTGCGGCATCGGGCCTTCCTGCGCATCAACCAATAGCAGTACCGAGTCCGCCATTGACATTACACGCTCTACCTCACCACCGAAGTCGGCGTGTCCGGGAGTATCCACGATATTAATGTGGTAGTCTTTCCAGTTAATAGCCGTGTTTTTCGCCAGAATTGTGATGCCACGTTCTTTCTCGATGTCATTCGAGTCCATAACGCGTTCTTCAGCTTCGCCACGGCTTTCTAATGTACCGGACTGCTGCAACAGTTTATCAACCAACGTTGTTTTACCGTGGTCAACGTGCGCAATAATCGCGATGTTGCGTAACTTTGAAATATCGTAAGTATTCATTAAATAGAGCCTGTATTACCTGCCCGGTACTACCAAGAGGGACCGGTTTTGGAAGTGAAAATTTTTGCAGAGATGAAATGTGCGCGGATTGTACAGAAATTCTCACGGGTTTTCGCCTGTTTTTTCGTTTATTTTCTATCACTCAGGTAATCTCAATGAGAAAAACAGGTGTATGAACGCCTGTAGAAAGAAAAATAACACCCGGCGTGCTATCGAAAGCGTGGTTGCCGCACCAGCATAACGCACGCAGAGTGAGTCAGGCGGTCGCAATTCGCACCACAAAAGAGCAACAATGCACACATTTAGTGCAATCTTTATTGTGTTTTTTCGGGGAAACTTTGTCTATCCCGCGAAATTGCGGATGTCGACAAATGGCATGAATATCGCTTCGACGTTTTTAACTTAAGCCAGGAAACTTCGATTTTCCTGCACCAATACATCAAAACCTGGAGGACACGATGTCAATAGAAAAGGCATTAGAGCTGATTCAAGAAAGTGAAGCGAAATTTGTTGATTTACGTTTTACTGATACCAAAGGTAAAGAGCAACACGTATCTATTCCGGCAGCTCTGGTCGACGACGAGTTTTTTGAAGAAGGCAAAATGTTCGACGGGTCTTCTATCAGCGGCTGGAAAGGTATTAACGAATCAGACATGATTCTTATGCCAGATTCAACCTCTGCCGTTCTTGACCCGTTCGCTGAAGAGACACAGGTCAATATTCGTTGTGATATCGTAGAGCCTACAACCCTAGAGGGTTATGAACGTGACCCTCGCTCAGTTGCCCGCCGCGCTGAAGAATTCTTAAAATCAACAGGCATCGGTGATACTGCTTTCTTCGGTCCTGAGCCGGAATTCTTTATCTTTGATGACGTTCGTTTCCACACAGATATGAGTGGATCGTTCTACAAGATCGATTCATCTGAAGCCAAATGGAACTCTGGCGAAGATTTTGAAGGCGGTAACCTTGCTCACCGTCCGGGTGTTAAAGGCGGATACTTCCCGGTTCCTCCGGTAGATTCTGCTCACGACACGCGTGCCGCAATGTGTCTGGTTATGGAAGAAATGGGTCTGCGCATCGAAGCGCATCACCATGAAGTAGCCACTGCAGGCCAGAACGAAATTGCTTGTGAATTCAACACCCTGGTTAAGAAAGCTGATGAACTTCAGATTTACAAGTATGTTGTTCATAACGTAGCACACGCCTACGGTCAGACGGCGACCTTTATGCCTAAGCCTCTAGTGGGTGATAACGGTTCTGGTATGCACGTGCACCAGTCGATTTCTAAAGATGGCAAAAATATCTTCGCCGGTGACAAGTATGCGGGTCTGTCAGAAGAAGCGCTTTACTATGTTGGTGGTATCATTAAGCACGCCCGTGCGATTAACGCTTTTGCTAACGCTTCTACCAACTCGTACAAGCGTCTTGTACCAGGGTTTGAGGCGCCGGTAATGCTGGCTTACTCTGCGCGTAACCGCTCTGCGTCTATCCGTATCCCTTACGTGACGAGCGATAAAGCACGTCGTATCGAGGTACGTTTCCCTGACCCGACAGGTAACCCCTATCTTGCGTTTACTGCAATGCTGATGGCCGGTATCGACGGTATTAAGAACAAAATTCACCCTGGCGATGCAATGGATAAAGATCTGTACGACCTGCCAGCTGAGGAAGCCAAGGATATCCCAACGGTAGCCAGCTCTCTGGAAATGGCGCTTGAAGCGTTAGACAACGATCGCGAATTCCTTAAAGCCGGTGGCGTTATGACTGATGACATGATCGATGCATATATCGATCTTAAAATGGAAGAAGTCACCACACTGCGCATGACTACTCACCCTGTTGAGTTTGACATGTACTACAGCGTGTAATCTTACCCGCTTATAAAAAGCCCGCCTGATGCGGGCTTTTTTGTATCTGTCGTTCAACTGGGTTAAAGATAACCACCGCTCCTAAGATAAGTTTTATATGGGTAACATGGATTGCGTTAGCACTTAAAATCATACCTATTTATTAAGTAAACTGTGTTTTTTCAGGCTGTGGTACGTACTATGTTTATGACGGAAGAGGAGTTAACGATGAAACTAACAGTACTTATGACAGCTATTGGTATGAGCTTTGTCTTTGGTACCGCCCAAGGACAGGAAGTTTACAAGATTGAAAAGGAAGACGGTACGGTGGTTTATACAGACACCCCGTCCAAGCAGAGCGAACCTGTAACTTTTAAAGCGCAAACCTCCAATGTGGCAGAAAGCCTGCCCGTCGTTTCTCCTAAGCCTGTATCGCCAAAGGAAAACGCCTCAAAAAAACAAAAGAAACCTGCGCCCGACTACCGTATCTCGGTATCACATCCTAAGCCAGAAGCCACAGTTAGAAATAACAACGGCGCAATGACAGTCAAAGCATCTTCACAACCTGAGTCATCAGGCACCTATCAGTTAACGATGGACGGTAAGATAGTTAAGAATAGCGCCACCGGTGAGTTTACACTTACAGGCGTTAACCGCGGAGCACACACCTTTACTATTCAGTTACTTGATAAGTCGGGCAAGACTCTTGCATCGAGCAAGGAACAAACATTTTATATGCACCAGGCCTCAGCGCTCATTAATACGCAGAATAGTCAGTAGCGCTCTATACCCTGCCACTGCGGGTTTTCATGATGAAGGTTTTGGTGCATAAGCAACGTTGCACTGTCACAACGACAGCGTACAATGCACCAGGATAGTGCAAAGGAGTATTTGCAATCATGCATGGCTTCGCTCAGGCGCCATTTAACTTGCTGGACAATCTGAACACGGCGCTGGTCATGGTTGATGATCAGTTAAACATCGTCTACGCCAATCATGCTGGTGAAGCATTGTTTGAAACCGGCACCAAACAGCTTTACGGCCACCCTCTTTATGATTTTTTCCTGCCCGGGGCGATAAAGCAGTCTCGCCTGAAAGCCGCTATGCGGCGCGGCGAGGATTTTACCGAAAACGAAGTCAGATTAGTGTTTAAAGACAACCGCTTCGTAATGGCTGATTTAACTGTAACTAACCTGCAGGTAGAGTCACGGGCACGCCTGTTGTTTGAGGTGCGCCAGATAGATCAGCAAAAGCGTATTTCACGGGAAAACCTGCAAAATGCTCAGCATTATGCAGCCCGGGAACTGGTCCGCGGCCTCGCTCATGAAATAAAAAATCCCTTGGGCGGTATTCGGGGCGCCGCTCAGCTTCTGGAAAAAGAACTTAACAGTGATGAGCTTAGAGAGTTCACCCAGATGATTATCGAGCAATCTGACCGGTTGCGTAGCCTGGTAGACCGTCTGCTGGGCCCTAATGCCCTGCCCCGATTACAATGGAGCAACCTGCATCAGGCATTGGAGAAAGTTCGTAGTCTGATGCGAGTGGACTCCGATAACCCTATTACCATCATTCGTGATTACGACCCGAGCATCCCGGATATCCATGCTGATCAGGACATGATCCAGCAGGCGGTTTTAAATATTATCCGCAATAGTGTTCAGGCGCTGACTGAGGCAGCTACCGAAAATCCCCGGATTCGTTTGCAGACGCGTATTGAGCGCCAGATGACGATTCAGGGGAAGCGCCATCCGTTAGTGGCAAAAATCACTATAGCCGATAACGGCCCGGGCATTCCCGATGAAATAAAAGATACATTGTTCTACCCCATGGTAAGCAGTAAAAAGCATGGTAGCGGGCTGGGACTTTCCATCGCACAAACCCTGATTAACCATCATGGCGGACGCATTGATGTGGATAGTCATGCCGGACATACCGAATTTGCCCTCTATCTTCCAATAGACCGAAAGGAGTTAATTGATGAACAGTGAATCCGTCTGGATTGTAGACGATGACAGCTCCATTCGCTGGGTCATCCAAAAGGCCCTTCAGGCTGCAAATATCAGCTGTATCTGCTTTGAAAATCCTGAAGACTTGCTACGCCAGTTGCACAGTGGCCAGTCTCCTGAGGTGGTTATCTCTGATATTCGCATGCCTCAGATGGATGGCATGACACTGCTTCAGGAAGTGCATGATGTCAATAATATGATACCTGTGATCATTATGACAGCGCATTCTGATTTAGACAGCGCTGTAAACGCCTACCAAAGCGGTGCCTTTGAATACCTGCCAAAACCTTTCGACGTGGATGAAGCTGTTACTCTCACTCAGCGCGCCCTGGCCCATGCCCGGGAACAGAAACGTCATCAGGAAGCCCCGCCCGTGGAGTCAGCCACTGAGATTATCGGTGAGGCACCGGCAATGCAGGAGGTGTTTCGCGCTATAGGCAGACTTTCCCGCTCCTCCATTAGTGTGCTGATAAACGGCCAGTCAGGAACAGGGAAAGAGCTGGTAGCCCAGGCATTACACCGGCATAGTCCCCGGGCAGCAAACCCGTTTATTGCACTGAATATGGCAGCGATTCCTGCAGACCTGGTGGAGTCAGAGTTATTCGGACACGAAAAAGGCGCATTTACGGGCGCACAGAATGCGCGGCAGGGTCGCTTTGAGCAGGCCAATGGCGGCACACTTTTTCTTGATGAGATAGGTGATATGCCATTGGATGTCCAAACGCGGCTTTTACGCGTGCTGGCTGACGGGCAGTTTTATCGGGTGGGGGGACATCAATCTGTTACGGTAGATGTGCGCATTATTGCAGCTACCCATCAAAACCTGGAGCAACGGGTTACAGAAGGCAAGTTCCGGGAAGATTTATTTCACCGCCTTAACGTTATTCGCATCCACCTCCCCTCACTGGCTGAGCGTCGTGAAGATATTGGCTTGCTGGCCAAACATTTTCTTCGTCAGGCCGCTATTGAGCTGGATGTGGAAACCAAAACCCTGAGCAAAGACACCGAAAAGCTGATGGCACGTTTGCCCTGGCCGGGTAACGTCAGACAACTTGAGAATGTTTGTCGCTGGCTGACGGTTATGGCCAGTGGGCAAGAGGTGTTACCGCATGACTTACCTCCTGAGATCCACAACGAGGGAAGCCGCGACGGCGAAGGTAATAATTCAGGTGACTGGCCGGAATTGCTCGCCCGCTGGGCTGATGCACAGCTCAATGCCGGACAATTCGATATATTGAATGAGGCGATGCACACCTTTGAAAAAATAATGCTTGAACGTGCGCTACACTATACGCACGGACACAAGCAGGATGCAGCCCGCCGGCTGGGCTGGGGTCGCAATACGCTGACCAGAAAACTCAAAGAACTTGACGTTTCCCTCTGATTTTCCTGTGCGGGCGCAAACTCGTTAACATTTGCCCCGCATCTTGATCTATTAAGTAGAAATCACCACCTACAATCAAACCTTATTATAAACTTACCCATAGCCCTTCTTAATCAATTAAGTTTTTTCTTGTTTTTTTCTTGAGCAACCTTTAAATTGCGTCTATTGTTAATGTGATGTAACGAATGTTACAACCAATAGAGTCGCAACAGGGCACGCAAAATATGATGAGAAAACAACTATTTAAACCGGCTTTACTGTCAATTGCAGTTGGTTCGGCAATGTATTCCGCTCACGCCTTTTCTCAGGATACGCTCACTTCTAATCCTGACGAAGATGTTGAGGTCATTGCGGTAAAAGGGATTCGGGGTTCGTTGATCCGCGCTCAGGCCGTAAAGATGGATAACACTTCAATCGTTGAAGCAATTTCTGCTGAGGATATTGGTAAGCTTCCCGATTCTTCTATCGCCGAATCTCTGGCACGCCTGCCTGGTCTTGCCGGTGAGCGCGTAGGTGGTCGAACTTCCGGTATCTCTGTTCGTGGCTTTAAAGAAGATTTCACCGGCACCTCGTTAAATGGTCGTGAACTTATCGGTATCGGCGATAACCGCGGTGTCGAATACGACCTTTATCCATCAGAGATTATGACGGGTGCCACTATTTATAAAACCACCGACGCTTCATTACTGGTTCAGGGCATCGGTGGTACTGTTGATTTACAAACTGTGCGCCCACTGGCTGCACAGGAAACGCTGACGTTAACAGGTACTCTGGAACGCGGAGGAAATGATTCCGACAATCCGGAGTTCGATAATGAGGGCCATCGCTACGCATTATCATTTGTCGAAAAATTTGCCGATGATACGTTAGGTGTAGCTTTAGCAATTGCCTCTACTGAGTCACCCCGAAACGAGCGTAAGTATGGCGTATGGGGTTACGGTGATAACAACGGCGCGCTTTTGCCTTTCGGACTCGATACACAAGCGATAAGTCGTGTACTGGAGCGCGATACTGTATCAGGTATTGTGCAATGGCGCCCCGGCGACAACTGGGACATTGTTGTTGATGTGTTGGATATTGACTACTCGGACTCTGGCGTAATTCGTGGTTTTATCGAACCGTTTGAGCTGGATGCTGCCTCGCTAAGCGGCAGCGGTGCAAACTCAACGGGAACGCAAATAAATGCAAACCCGGTACTGCGTACCGACCCGGCGCAAAAAGATGGTGAACTTTCTACTTACGGTATCAACCTTACTTACCACCTGAATGACAGCTGGTCTGTTGAACTGGATGTTGCTGACAGCGAATCATCAAAACGGGATCTGCGCGGCGAATCCTACGCCGGCCTTTCACGAAATGGTGCCGCACTGGCGCCGGCTGATGAACGCTCGCGTGACTTTGTTATGAGCCCTGACGGGATTGTATTTACCGGCTCCAACGGCCTTGGCGCGTTTGCCGATCCATCCATGCTACAACTGGCTGGCCCGCAGCCCTGGGGTGGTGGTATGGCGAGTCTGGCAGATCAGTTTGCCACCGATGTACTGCGCGCAGACGGTGAAACCTACAACTATATCAATGCTCAGGATGGCTTTCTTAACTTTGCCGATTTTGAGGAAGAGCTGACCACAGCCCGGTTCGAAACCTTCGGTTTAGTCGACTGGGGGATTATCCGTAAAGTGAATGTTGGTGTCGCTTACTCCGATCGCTATAAGAGCAAAGATAACAAAGGTTTCTTTGCCACGGCGTCTTCTTACCCTCAGTCCGAAGCCATTCCTGAGCAATACCTCTACAACGGTCTTGCAGATTTAAGCTGGGCCGGGTTCGGTCAGGTTGTTGCTTATGACGGTTTTGCCCCTTATAACGATGGTGAGTACACGTTAAATGATGCAGGTCTGCTGGAGCCGGATCGCCTGGGTGATACCTTTGAGGTGAATGAAGAAGTGACCACCCTGTTTGCTAAGTTTGACTTTGAAACTGACCTCGCCGGCTTCTTTGTTACCGGTAATGTAGGTGCGCAATATGTACAAACTGACCAAAGTTCTACCGGATATATCGGGATTGTCGGTGCAAACTTTAAAGTATGTGACGCGGATAACGATGGGCAGGTAGATGCTTCGTGTATTCAGAGCATTTCTGATGACTACTCTCATTTTCTGCCCAGCCTGAACATCAATGTTGAGCTGGCAGAAAATCAGTATGTGCGTTTCGCCGCATCGAAGACCATCAGCCGCGCACGTATTGACCAGATGAAAGCGTCCGGCTTTGTGAAATTTGACCAGAATATCAACCTCATCGCGATTCCAAATACGGCAGAAGATGTTGCGGAATATGGGTCGCCATGGTCAAAATTCCAGGGCAACCCAACACTTCGTCCCTTAGAAGCGAATAACTTCGACTTGTCATTTGAGAATTATTTTGAAGATGAAGGCTATGTATCACTGGCCCTGTTCTATAAAGATTTGGTGAACTGGACCAGAGACGGCAACCAGACTATTGATTTCACTAACGATCCAACCAACGACGGTGCGAACTACTTCATTCCGGGGTTCCATGATCGTACCGTGGGTGCGGATGGTCTGGTCGGTCCGGATGGCACCGAATATTCCCCGGGCACATACCTGACACCGCCGGACCTGGGCACGTTCTCATTCTTTGAAGATGGCCTGGAAGGTGAAGTGAAAGGTGCCGAATTTACCGCGCAAGTTCCGCTTTCAATGTTGGCAGATATGCTGGAAGGCTTTGGTATCGCCGGATCCGCTACCATAATTGACGCGGAATTGAGCGACGGCACTGCCATTCCGGGTCAGTCGGATCGGGTGTACTCTTTGACGGCTTACTACGAAACTGGTGGCTTTGAAATTCGGGTTGCAGCAACAGACCGTTCTGAGTACCTGACCTATCAACGTGGTGGTTCAAACAAAATTGAACAGGCCACCCGAGATGGTATTACGCAGGTTGATGCGCAAGTCAGCTACGATTTTGCTGACAGCGGTATTGACTACCTCAAGGGTCTACGGGTTTCGCTTCAGGGCACCAACCTGACTGACGAGGATGAAGAAACCCGCGACGGTAACGGCCTTGTAACGCTGCGTCGCGAGTTCGGACCGTCATACATGCTTAACTTCAACTACAACTTCTACTAACCATCGCCTAAAGCGGCTTTGTTAAAGCAAGGCCGCTTTATTAATCTGTTGCTTTTATGTTTTTTTTCACTAGAGTCAGCCTTTTAGTAAATTGTTTGAACTATAAGGATTAGCCCATGCAACAATCCGTTCGCAAACTCGTTATCGCCGGTGGCGGTACAGCAGGATGGATGGCGGCGGCTTTGCTGAAAAAAGTCCTTCAGGCACAGGTCGATATCGAACTCATCGAGTCAAAAGATATTGGTACTATTGGTGTCGGTGAAGCCACTATTCCTCCCATACAAACCTTCAACCAGTTTCTTGGATTGGATGAAAAAGCATTTTTAAGAGAAACCAACGGCACGATCAAACTGGCAATAGCATTCGAAAACTGGCGAAAACAGGGTGAAAGCTATTTTCATACGTTTGGCGCACCTGGCGCTACGCTCGGTTTCTGTGGTTTTCAGCATTACTGGCTGCGGGCAAAAAAAGCAGGGCTTGAGGCTTCGTTGTGGGATTTTGATTTAAATTACCTTAGCTGCAAAGCCGGCAAGTTCAATAAGATACAAACCGAAAACCCCGTTTACTCAATGGGCTACGCTTACCATTTCGACTCCACCCTGTATGGTCAGTTCCTGCGTCGCCTGGCAGAGCAAGCCGGTGTTAAGCGTACCGAAGGCACTATCGAACACGTGGCTTTAGATAATGAATCCGGTTTTGTAAAGGCACTGCAACTGACAGATGGGCGCCAGATTGACGGCGACTTCTTTATCGACTGCACCGGTATGCGCGCGTTGTTGCTGCAAAAAGCATTAGGTGTTGAGTATGAGGACTGGTCGCACTGGCTGGCTGCAGATTCTGCGCTGGCCGTCCCATCCAAACCACATACGCAAACGGCGCCTTATACTCGCAGCATTGCCCGTGAAGTCGGCTGGCAATGGCGTATTCCGCTGACTCACCGTAACGGAAACGGTCTGGTCTACAGCTCAGCTTATATGGATGATGAGAAAGCAACGAACATGCTGATGGGCAATCTTGATACAGATGCCCTGGACGAGCCTCGAAAAATTCGCTTCAAGACGGGACGCGCCCAAAAACAATGGCATAAGAATGTGGTGGGTATTGGACTTTCCAGCGGATTCCTCGAGCCGCTGGAATCTACCAGCATTCATTTGATTCAGTCCGGCATTGTCAGACTGCTGAAGATGTTTCCGAACGGGGCCGTGAATCCATCGATGGAGGCACTGTATAATACGGAGTCAAAAGACGAGTTTGAGACAATTCGTGATTTTATAATCCTGCATTACTATCTCAATGAACGGGATGATTCAGACTTCTGGCAGGATATGCAGCGGTTGTCACTCCCGGTTCGCCTTGAACAGAAAATAAACGCCTTTCGAGATACCGCCACAATATTTAATGAGCAAAACGATATCTTTCGCGATGCCTCGTGGGTTCAGGTAATGATGGGGCAAGGTATTATGCCCAACGACTATCACCCTTCAGCAGATGTTCACAGCGACCAGGCGATTTTGGATATCATGAGTAAAATATATGAAGCCAAACAACAACCTCTTGCCCAGATGCTTTCTCATGACGACTTTTTAGCCCGGTTTACTCAGATACAATGAGCCAGCCCCATCGTATCGTCATAGTGGGAGGCGGAACAGCTGGCTGGATGGCAGCCAACCTGTTTGCACACCACTTCAAACATCATCCGGTAACCATTACGCTTGCTGAGTCAGACAATGTCCCCACAGTAGGCGTTGGTGAAGGCTCCACGCCCTCACTGAAGCAGTTTTTCCGGGATTTAGGTATAGAAGATGCACAGTGGATGCCCCGCTGTCAGGCGACGTATAAGGTAGCCATTCAGTTTCATGGCTGGAGCCCTGCATCGGGTAATTCAAGCTATCGTCATCCGTTTATCTCCCAGCTTGATACCTTCAGCGAGCGTGCATTTTACGTTAATTCACAAACCCGCAGGCTCGGGCTGGATGTGACCACCAGCCCCGACGCATTTTTGTTTAACAGTTACCTGGCTGAACAAAAACGAAGTCCGTTAACACCAGACAATTTCCCGTTTCGTATTGAGTATGGGTATCATTTTGATGCCGGTTTACTGGGCGAGTTTTTAAAAGAGCACGCATTGTCTCAGGGCGTGCGACATACCGTCTGCGACGTTCAGGATGTGGCGTTACATCCAAACGGCGATATTCGCGCGCTAATCGATTCAAACGACAACGAGATTCATGCAGAGTTATTCGTAGACTGCACCGGTTTTAACAGCCTGTTATTGCAAAAAGCGCTCAAGGTGCCCTTCTCTTCATTCAGCGACAACCTTTTCAACGACCGGGCCGTCGTACTGCCAACGCCAGCCGATCCGAGCGCGCCGGTAGAAACACAGGCAACAGCGCTTAGTGCCGGCTGGACCTGGGCAATTCCGTTACAGCACCGAACCGGTAATGGTTATGTGTATAGTAGTCAGTATATCAGTGATGATCAGGCTGAAACTGAACTGCGCACACATTTGGGAATGCTTGAGGACGATGCACCTGCGCGCTTTTTGTCCATGAAGGTCGGCCAGGCCGACAAACACTGGTATCGCAATTGTCTGGCTCTGGGCTTATCACAAGGCTTCATCGAGCCGCTGGAAGCCACGGCATTGCACCTGGTGCAGCTGTCTATACGCTTTTTCTGTGAGGCGTATGTTAAAGGCAATTTCACCGCGCAACATCAGGTCTCGTGCAATCAGAAAATCACCGGGCACTTCAATAATGTGCGTGACTATATTGTTGCCCATTATAAGCTCAATACACGTAACGACAGTGCGTATTGGCGGGATAACCGTAACAATATGCACCTATCGGAAAACCTGTTACAGATTCTGGATACCTGGTATCGGCGCGAAGATCTTGCCCGCTTTTTAAGTGAAAAATCTCACGCAACGCATTTTGGTGCTACGTCGTGGCATTGCCTGTTGGCAGGCTACGGCGCATTTCCCGGGCTGGCCCCTGAACAACCCGGCACCGGTGATCTATTTAAGGAACATCAATTGGCCAGCTTTTTTAATGGCTGTTTACTGAACTTTAGTCCTCAGTCACAGAGGTTACCGTGATTGCCGTGTAAGGGTGGCGGGTAGTCCACCCACGGCATAGTAAAGTGATAGCTGGGCGCGACGTTCATCAATGCGTGCGGCAATCAGTTTAAGCTGTGCTTTAATAAAGGCTATTTGCCGGGCATTAAGCACAAAAATATCGGTATCCCCTGCGTCAAAACGGGTTTTCTCTACAGCCTGAAGCCGGTCGGCCAGCGTAGCAGCCTTTGCATTCAGGTCACTGAGCCTGGTGCTCTGCTGCCACTGCGCGACGGCTGTTTCAAACTGCTGATTCAGCTTTCTTTCTGTATCCTGTAGCTTAAACTCCAGCTCTTTATATTTTGCCTGAGCGCTGGCTGCCTTTGCTTTAGCCTGCCGGTTGCCTAGCGGATACGAAAAGCTCAGCCCAATTTTTGTATCTGTCTGGGTCAGTGACTTGGGCCCCGTCCCCATATCTCTTGCAAGTTCTGCTTTAACATCCAGTTTTGGCAATAAATTATTGGCCGCCAGCCGCTGCTTGTTTCGTTGCTGTTCAAGGGCCAGTGAAAGGTCATCGGTAAGCGGATGCCCGGACAATTTATTTTTCAAATCAGAAAGAAGCGTAGGATTAACCTGAAACGGCCATCCCTCAGTTGCCAGTTCAGGTTCCAGACGCGAGACCCACTTTGCGGGAACATAGTAATAAAGCTTGGTTGCCGAAGACTGCAACTTTTGCTCTTCTGCCGCTCGCAGCAGATCAATTTCAAGCAGATTAGCTTCAAAGGCCTCTAGGGTAACCCGGGCCTCATCCCCCTGCTCCACTTTTTTTGCCAATGCGGCTTCCTGCTTCTCCAGCGTCCTGCGCAGTTCTGTCAGACGCTCAATTTTCAAATGGCTTTCGTACCAGTTCAAAAACGTCATACTTGCTGAAAACAGCAGTTTGTTTACGCCCAACAGGTAATCTGTTTCCCAGCGTTCTATATCCAGTCGTGCATTGCGCACAGCAGTGCGTCGCTCATCGGTCTCGCGCCCTTTGAGCAGCGACAGCTTTACACCAATAGACGCTTCGCCTGCAGACAACGTATCATACTGGCCATCGTAAACCGGAAAATCACCGTCGGCGATCCGGTATCGGGTATAGATTTCACCATTCATATCGCGCAGTGGTTGAGCAAACTCACTGGTGGCGACATCACCGGAATAATAGCCGGACAGCCGACTATCCGCGCTTTGACCGATATACGGATCAAATGCGGCATCAGCATTGTCCAGCGCAAAGCGCTGCTGGCGCCCTTGCTGCTCCAGTACCTGCAGATAAGGATGTGATACCATCACCTGCTCCAGCAATTGCGTCAGCGTAATTGATGACGCCTGAGTAGCGCCGCAGATAAACGACAATGTAAAAAGAATCAGCAAATTTCTCACTTGCTTGTTCCCTGAGTACTGTCTTTAGCGACGACAGGTTTTGGCGGAAAATTATTGAGCTGTCGCCACAGCTCGTAACCCAGACGAACCTCTTCCAATAATATCCAGGCTTTTACGCGACTGCCATACCGAACTACCTGCTCCTGCGGCCAGGGTGTACCATTTTCATCTGGCGCAATCCATACAGTAAAGTTACCGGTATTGTCTGCTACCGGCTCAACGTAGATAACTTCCCCGCCAAACGTACCAATTGCAGCATCGGGCCATCCACTGAACTGAAATACCGGCCATCCCTCGAACTGAAGGCGTGCTTTGCGGCCTTTTTCGATAAGTGGCGCATCCATACCGCTGACAGTTACCCGTACCGTGCGGCGTACTACCTGGGGTATGAACTCGCCCAATACCTCTCCGGCCTTTACATATGTAGACGGGCCACCGGATTTAAGCTTTACGATAACGCCATCCGCCGGTGCCACTTTGGTCTGCGTCCGTTGACGAGACAACGCCACGCTGGCTTTGTTGATATCAGATTGTGATTTGGCCGCTTTTGCAATGAGTTCCTGCAGTTTTATCTGAGCTGCCTCCACTGTTTTGGTTGACGCCACGCCCTGTTCAAGTAACGCCTGCTGTCGCGTCAGGTTGTTCCGGGCATTTGCTACAGCACTTTGATTTGCTGCATGTACAGCCTGTGCGGCGTCCAGTTGCCCCTGCAGCTTGGTAACCAGTTCTTCATCAACGTCGATAAGCGTTACAATAGGCTGTCCTTTTTCTACCGGCATACCTTCTTTAACGTGCCACTGCTTGATTTGCCCTGAGACCAGGGCCGAAATGGCCTGTGTTCGCTCTGACGGATCAAGGGAATCCACATAACCGGTGCCATATGCTGTCTGAATCCAGGGGGTAAACCACAAAATGGCAGCCGTGACTAAAACCAGCGCAACCACCACACCGCCCAGGATGCGGTACGCGCTGGGCAGGTAATCATTCTTTAACGCGGAAATTTTCTCAAGATAGCGAGATTCATTATGATGCATTGTGATGACCATCTCTTGTCGCTGGCACCCTGTCGGCAATCTCTTCAAGGGTAACTGTCCTGTCGAAATACCGTGAATCAGGCGCATTAGTGAAATACAGAACAGTAGCGTCCAGACCCTCAATAACCTCCAGTAGCCGGGTTTTTGTTGCTGCAGGAATCGCATCAAAATGTTGGTTAATCAGCACAATTCTTGGTTGTGATACCAGTGTTGCTGCCAGCTTTAACAGTAGTAGCTCAATAGGCTGTAGCGGGCTACCCATCACCGATAGCGTTGTGTCTAACCCTTGCGGCAGTCCCTCTATAGTGTCGTAAAGTCCGGTCTGACGTAGCGCCGAATAGATATCCCCACTGCCAGCATCCGGTGCCGCCATGCGAAAAAACTCTTTAACCGTACATTCGACCATCAGCGCTCTGTCTAAGGTGGTAATGCTCTGGCGCAGCTCGAAGATATCATAATCCTGCATTGCCTTTTCACCCAGGAAGATAACGCCGCGTGACGGCCGCTCATGACGCTTCACAAAGCTGAGCAATTGCTTTTGCATCCATCCGTGGGTGGTCATTACGTAACATTTTTGTCCCGGTGGAATCGACCAGGATAACGAATAGGCGGTATGATTATGCTCAAGACCTATCTGGTCGAAGCGCAAAGCGGATGATGCCGGTACAGCCTGTTGTGTCTGGTCTGTATCCTCCTGCGGCATTTCCAGTGCACCACAGAGTTTTTCTGCTGCCCCGTAAAGCTCATAATAAAGCTTAAGATAAATTGAAAAACGGGATATACCGATGAAAACAGCCGACATGATCAGTTCTGCCGCCACTAGCTGTCCCAGTGATAACTGCCCTTTCACCACCAGATATCCTCCGATACCAAGTAATAAGGCACTAGCAGCCGCATAAAGCAGCAAAAACATCACCGCCTGGGTAAACGTGAACCTAAAATGCTGACGATGTGCGCTAAGGTAGCTTTCAATATGCTTTTGTGTATTGTTCGCGGCATAATCCAGATGCCGGCTTGATTTAAAGAACTCGTGTGCAGAAGCAATATCATTAAGCCATTTTGCAGAGTCATATTTCGCCTGCGATAACTGCACAGCAGAACGTTTCGCGCCCTTGCCCCACAACTTCCAGATCGCCAGCATAATCAACAGGATAAAAATGTTAAATGCAAAGAACGCCGGATGATAAAAACTGACCAGTGTAAATCCCACCAGCATTTGCAGCACCAGCGCAAAGCCGTCAATCATCAGCGAGGGAATATTTTTCTGCAGCGTCATGATGTCGAAGTATCGCTGCGTGATAGCAACATTTCGCCGCCCTTCAAAAAAACGGTGAGGGGCAAAAATCGTTTTCAGACTCAGTTGTGAAGTGAGCCGTGAGTATACTTTCCGCTCATAAAATTCCATCACACGCATCCGCAGCGCACTGAAGATGCCAGAGATGAGCAGGATAACGAAAAGTACCACTCCCAAAGTAACCACCGCCTGCACCGATGCTGTATTGACTACGCTGTTGATCAGCGTCTGTACCGCTAACGGAACAGCCAGGGTGAGCAAGCCAATTGCAATCCCATAGACGATAGCTGCCGTGAAGAATTGCCGATCAGGTTTAAGTAGAGAAAACAGTTTTTTACGAACAGATTTAAGCGCTATGTGTTTAGCCATCACTTCTTCGCAGATAAAAAATGAACCCAGAGTGTAACGGTCTTTATCATCAGCGTAAAACTGATAATATCGAGATATAACATCGAAAAAACCTTAGCAATGAATCAGCTTAATTATCGCCACCTCTATTATTTTTACATGACCGCAAAACTGGGCAGTATTGCCAGTGCAGCCAAGGCGATGCATGTTACCCCGCAGACAGTCAGCGGGCTCCTTACCACCTTTGAATCACAGTGCAATCAGCAGTTATTTGATCGCTCTGGCAAGCGGTTACAGCTGAATACGCTGGGGAAACAGGTTTATCAACATGCTCAGGAAATTTTTAAAAAAGGAAACCAGCTGACTGAAATGCTCAGCGCAGGCACTGAACACGCTATCAGTCACTATACTGTTGGCCTGACCGATGCTATACCCAAGGTGCTTGCTTATGATTTCATGCACCAGACGATGTTATCTAACCCTAAAGTACGCTTCGTGTTTAAAGAAGGTTTATTTGATGACCTGCTTAGCGAAATGGCCGTCAACCGGATAGATATTGTACTGGCAGACCGCGGCGTGGCGCCCGGTGCTGCGGTCAGCGCCGTCAGTCAGTCCCTGGGCACTAGTGCGGTCAGCTTTTTCGCCAGTCCCGGTATTGCCAGTAAGCTGAAAGCCACTTTTCCGGAATCTTTGAATCAAACACCCATGCTAATGCCAGGCGTGCGCTCTGGCATCGCTTACGGCCTGAGCGCATGGCTTGAGGATCGTCAGTTATTTCCACTGCAAATTGCGGAATTTGATGACAGTGCACTGCTCAAACTCTTCGGCGCAGAGGGTTTCGGTGTGTTTTGTGCGCCATCCTGTATTGCCCGGCATGTCGAACAGCAATATCAAGTGAAGTGGATTGGCCAGGCCGATACATTGCAGGAGCAGTTTTTTGCACTAACCCGACACAATCAACGCGACAATGTTATCGCCCGACAGGTCATAGAGCAGGCGACATCATTATTAGCTAAAGAGCATTTCTAGTTGCTTTGCTTCGTCAAAAGGGAAGTCATAACAGAATTAAAATGACGCATCCACTCGGCGCTGAATTGGCCCTTCGCCTGCCGGTTCATTTCTATGACCGCCTGCTTTTTCGGTACGCGGGACGATTTATTGTGGGCCCGGGAGTGGGTCATTGCGTCATAAGTATCCAGAATTGCCAGCAACTTTGCGCCATCGCAGATATCGGCATCCTTAAGACCTAAAGGATAGCCGCTACCATCGGGACGCTCGTGATGCTGCATGACAATTTTACGGGCGTGGTCCCACTGGTCCAGATGCTCCAGCAAACGTGAGCTTTTATACACATGCGAGCGCATCAGATTAAACTCATTATCACTTAGCGGCTCGGTTTTGTTCAACAGGTGTAATGGCATAAACGCCATTCCAAAATCGTGAACATAACAGGCGACAGCCAACTGATCATCATCAATAGGGCTGCCCGCCTGATGATTAATATAAAGCGCCAGCTTGGCGATACGGTCGCCCCTCCCCGCCCAGTAGTTTGAACGATGCTCAATAGTCTGCATCAACTCCCGGAAAAACAGCATATCCATCTGACGCTCTGCGCTCATCGCTTTTGGAATACCGGTATTGGAGAGTGTTGCAGGCAATGCCTGTCCTTCCGGCAAAAAACCTGCGCCTTGCGGCCCGTCGCTGCCTGACAGCGCGTCCAAAGCAGGGTTTAGCAATAAAACCGCCTCGTGTAACAGGCGCTCGTGATCAGCCTGATTATCCGGCTTAATACGTGAAACAGCTAAAACCAGTTTCTGATGTAAATCGTCATCGTACTGACTTTTACCCTGATTCATCACCTCCTGAACGAACACCTTGACGCGATCCATAGTCAGCAGTACCAGGTCACTCATTGTACTGGTGTACTGCACCTGCCCTTTTCTGAGAAAATCCAGCAGATCTTCAACATGTTGCAGTAACGGAATCATCGGCGTGAAATTTACCAGACCAAGATCACCTTTAATGGTATGTATGGAGCGAAATAGTGCACGCTGCAACTCATTGTCCTGAGGACGCAGCTCAAGCTCGATCAGTGTTTGCTCGCTGGCTTCGTACAACTCATTTATTTCCTCCATCAAATCGGTGAGGATATCGTCTTCAAGGTCTTCGGGAACAAAAGTTTGCATTAAATCAGTACCACATGCATGAGAAAGCGTGAATTCGTGTAATAGGCTATCGGTTTGAACCGCGAAGTGCTTTAGTTCTTTAGATTAAATTTAAGATAGCATACTGATCGGACATCTATCTGACGGCGAATAATTTATACTGCGCCGCAAATGCTTTTATAGGATCCTAAGTGCTCGCAATTTTAAGAATTTTTCTGCTGTTTCTTGCTTTCGTTCTCATCAATATCGTGGTCTTCGCTGTTTGCATACTCAGACCGTTTAATCGCAATAATGTCCATTTCGCAGGCAGTGCATATGCGATGATGGCACCGATAGTCGGTCTTAAGCTGAAAATGCGTATCGACGAGTCACACCGCATTGATACACCCTACGTATATATCGCAAACCATCAAAACAGCTTTGATATTATCACTATCTGCAAAGCAGCGATGCCTGGCGTCGTCACTGTAGGCAAGAAGAGCCTGAAATGGATCCCTATTTTTGGTCAGATTTACTGGTTGTCCGGCAATATTATGATTGACCGTAAAAATACCGGTAAAGCGCGAGATACGCTGATGCTTGCCGGTAAGAAGATCAGAGAACGCCGCACATCGGTCTGGGTGTTCCCTGAGGGCACCCGTAGTTACGGTCGCGGGTTGCTGCCATTTAAATCAGGCGCGTTCAGACTGGCGCAGGCTGTTAATGAGCCTGTGGTTATGGTGACGGCAAGCGAACTCCATAAGAAGGTAAAATGGAATCGTTGGGATAACGGCACGGTATTGATAGATATTTCCGGTCCCGTCCCTGTAGATCAGAGTAAAAGTATAAAAGAATGGTCCGACTACTTTCGCACCTGTATGCAAAAAAGAAAGCAGGAACTGGATACTGAAGTCGCTGAGCTGGAAAAAAAGCGGTAAACTCGCCACAAATATGTAGCTGAGACCTTGGACTATGAAACAAATTGATGAATTAGCTGAATGGCACGCTTTTAATCAGGAAACAATGGATGCCCTGTTAGAAGACGGTAGCCAGGCCGACGCCGATTATTCTATTGAGCACCACTTTGCCGGGCAGGATTTTGATCAGCTTGAAAAAGCAGCAGTAGATGCGTTTAAAGCAGGCTTCGAGGTTTCTGATGCTGAAGAAGTTTACCTTGACGATGGCAGTACCGCCTTTTGCTTTGATGCAATTGCCGAAAGGAAACTCAGTCGCGAATTTTTGGATAAAGATGTAGAAGCCCTGCTCCATATCGCAGATAAACACGATGTGGTATACGACGGCTGGGGCACCTACTTTATGCCCCGGGGTGAAGAATCAGACGAGATGTCTGATGATGGGTTCGACGAATAATCTTCATAAAACAGGCTGCCGACGCAGCCTGTTTCTTTTAAAGCGTTACCCTCTTTGTAATAAAGGCGTAAGTTGAGCATTCATAACCCGATTAATGGTCTGACGAAAAATACGCTGTTATCGCGGTTCCTGCCTGAGAAGCTCCATCACTCCCACCAGAACGGGCCAACCTTTCTCGCCATACCGAATATCTTTACTCTGTAAAATACCACAATACGTTTTTGCTACAAAACGTGCTTAATATTCTTTAGCGAGGTTCACCTTCGCTTCAGCTTTTGTTCATTTTAATTGTTTCATCCTGTACCCCTGACTTTGCATAGGAAGAGTGAGACGATGAAAAATTTATTGTTTTCGCTGGCAATAATGATGGGAGTGAGCGCTGCTGCTCTGGCTGAGTCATCTCATCAAGAGCCAGTAATGGTGACGGTCAGCCAATCACAACATTTGCCAGCCGACGCAAAAAAGCACAAACCGGGACCGGCCCGTTCAACATCCGCTTTCGCACCTCAAAAGGTAGACCAGCATAATACTGTATCAAATCAGGATTTCTGGATTTACGACTGCTGGCTGACATTGTTAACAGATGAAGATTACGATGGGTATTTTGCATCGTTTTCGCTCTCGTTTGATGCGGACACCTTTTATCAGGCCCACGAATTATATGCGGTTATCTATCTCGGCGACGCCGTTGAGTATAAGTCAGTTTATGTAACCTCGGTTTTTACTGTTTATGGTGAAGACAGCGATGATTATGTGACATTGGATATTGAGCTTGTGAGTGGCTACGCGCCTTATGACTATGATATTCGTATAGAGCTGTTTGATGCACACAATGATTATCGCGTTGCGGTTTACGATGCCTTTAACGACGCCGACTTATCGCTGGTGAGCCTGGAAAGTCGTTCCAATGACCAGCCATACCATGACTCGCATCACTCCTCATCTCGTCACGGCGGAAGTATCGGCCTGGCCGGTATTCTGATGTTCATATTTGCAATAGCCAGAAGATGTACCAAACTTAGGCTTTAGTATAAGTACGCGGATATATTTGGTTAATTTAACAAATATAGTGCAGAATAAATGTATGGATGCCAAGAGTTTGCGTAACAACTAAATGGATAACGCTGCATTATCATCTGGCCGTCGAAAATTCCTGAAGGGTGCGCTGGCCTCCACCCTCACCGCCGGTGTTGCACCCTTTGCAATTGGCCGTGAAAAGCCACTTGTCAGAGTAATGGGCACCCACGTTACTTTACAGGAAGCATTGCGCCAACGTGCTATGGAAGATTTGGGCATCCGGCTGGAATTTGAGCCCGGTGGCTCTGCGGCAGTCTTACAAAAAGCCTCAATGAACCCGCAAAGCTTTGATTTGTACGAGCAGTGGTCCAACAGCATCAATGTATTATGGCAGGCAAAAGCCATAGCACCTATTGAGGTAAACCGGCTGACATATTGGGACGAAATCAACGCGCTGACCAAAACCGGTCGCCTGCAACCTCAGGCTCGCCTTGGCGCCGGCGACGCACCCTATAAAATTCTCAACGTTCAGCAAAATGGCACACTTGGAAGCCAGCCTACAGGGCAAATCAGCTTTTTACCCTATGTTCACAACGTCGATTCCTTTGGCTACAACCGTCGCCTGATTGATGAAGGGCTGATGAGCGAGCAGGAAAGCTGGGGGTGGCTGCTCGATTCTCGCGTCTCAGGTAAAGTGGCAATTGTTAATGACCCCACGATTGGTCTGTTTGATCTTGCACTGGCTGCAGAGGCAAAAGGCTTAATGCGGTTCGGCGATATCGGAGCAATTACAAAGCCGGAAATGGATGAGCTGTTTGGCATTCTTATAGAATTAAAGCAACTGGGACATTTTGCCGGATTCTGGACATCAGTACCTGAATCCGTTCAGTTTATGCAAAACGGACGCAGTGTTGTAGAGAGCATGTTTTCACCGGCTGTTTCCGCACTGAACGGAAATAATATACCAGTTACCTTCGCTGCGCCTAAAGAGGGCTACCGTGGTTGGCACGGGGTTATGTGCTTATCATCTGCCACTGCGGGTCGCCAGAAAGATGCCGCTTATGAATATATGAACTGGTGGCTGTCGGGCTGGCCGGGGGCATTTATCGCCCGCCAGGGCTACTACATCAGCAACCCCGAGCGTTCCGCCTCATATCTGAGCGATGCTGAATGGGATTACTGGTACCGCGGTAAGCCTGCGGCTACCGATCTTAAAGGTACCGACGGACGCATTAGTGTGAAACAGGGGCAGCAGCGCACCGGAGGCAGCTACACAGACAGATTCAGTAATGTTGCCGTTTGGAATACGGTTATGCCGACTTACGAGTATAGCCTGCAAAAATGGTATGAGTTCCTGACTTCATGAATAAACAACCTTCGTTTTTCTCACTTTCATCCATTCGCGCTCAGATCATTCTGGTACTGGCCGCGCTGGTTGTTTTGCTATTACTACAGGGTGTTATTGCGCGGGCGAATCAGGAGGTACTGTTTGATGGTATCAGTGCATCCGGCCAGGCGGTCACTGATATTGGTCAGGTTCGTGCGTTACAGCGTGACATCCTTGACTTACAGCGCAACGTACTTATTTTCAGAGAGACTGCCAGCGACTCGGCCGTCAGCCGTTTTGAAAGGTTAATGCAGGCTATACAACAAAAGCTGGATAACCTGGAGTCTTCACGCCTGGCCCTGTTACCGATGCAGCAAACCAGAGAAATGCTCACCAGCATGCGGCATCATCTAAAAGCATATCAGAACAACTTTAAAGATGTTGTTGATGCCCGGGCGCGGCGCGATGATACATTAAGCACCGCATCTTTGTTCGAACAGTTTGACGATGATCGGCTTATGCCCGCCTCACTTTCCGAAACGCAGGAAATTGCGATTCGTCTGGAACTTAGCCTGGCCCGAGGCGCTGCATTAGAATACCGGCTTCAGCCTGATGCTGAGCACCGTCAGGCATTCATTACCGCTATAGCACAGGCCAGAAACCTGGTTCAGCAAGCGGCCTTAGATGAGTCAGGTCCGCTTCTTAACGCTCTGGATACAACGCGCTCGCGTTTTTTAACTCTGACTCAACTGATTCAGGGTAATCTGTTTCTGGTGAATGTCGTCATGGCGGGCTCTGCAAACGAATTTTTGTATTTAAGCAATGAACTGGTTAAACAGGTAAACAACCAGTACGCAACAATTAGTTCAAACACGCAAAAGCAAGCTCTTCAAGCACAGCAGAGCCTGAACATAGCGTCATTTTTGGCTATTCTGCTTGCCATCACCGCAGCAGGCTACACGATATACCGCATACTCAGCCCGATTAAAACGCTGACTGATGTCTTCCGCCGGCTCGCCCGGGACGAGAATATTACCGAAATTCCCGGCCTTAAACGCGGGGACGAAATTGGTCAGCTTGCAAATGCAGCGCAGGTTTTTAATACCAAAAATCAGCAAACCCGGGCGCTTCTTGATGAGGCCCGGGACCTCAATAAGCGTCAGCGCGCCCTTAATGATGAGCTTGCCGCATCAAAAGAAAAAGCAGAGCGTGCCACTGCATCCAAAAGTATATTTCTGGCGAACATGAGCCATGAATTACGAACCCCCGTCAATGGTATCGTCGGCCTTGTCGAACTGGCTCAACAGCAACCTATGTCATCCGTACTTAAAGGGTATCTAGATAAAGCTGCTTATTCCAGTCAGGTACTGATGAGCGTTATCAACGATGTGCTCGACTTTTCAAAGATTGAGGCCGGTAAACTGGAACTGGAAGATGTCAGCTTCTCCATGCACTCTTTGTTTAACAACCTGCTATCTGTAGTGACACTCAGAGCACAGGAAAAGAACCTGAGCATCCGACTTATCGTTTCCCCTGACTTGCCTCGTCAGGCGATAGGAGACGCGCTTCGGATATCACAAATTTTGATGAATCTGTGTAGTAACGCCATCAAGTTTACTGAACAGGGTGAGGTCGTTATTCGTTTCGATGGCGAGATGCAATCTGAAAGTGAGTGGTTCACATTAAATATCGAAGTTAAAGATACCGGCATCGGCATGAATGAGGAGCAGCTCAAGCGCGTATTCTCTCCATTCTCGCAAGCGGATGAAGCGACTAACCGTAAATATGGCGGATCGGGGCTTGGTCTGGCTATTGTCCGGCAATTGATTGAATTAATGGGCGGCGAACTTGCTGTCAGCTCCACCCCCGGGTGCGGGTCGGTATTTAACGCGGCTATCCCTCTTAAACATGTTGATATGGAAAACCCGGGAATTCTGTCGCGCCTGCCTGCGCTTCCCACCGGCAGTATGTATTACTCCAATCAGGCGCTGCTGCCGCCCGAATATCAACAACTACTTCGTATAAAAAGCCAGTCGCGCCCCCTTGAGGCACTTTCAGAGGACATCGGCGCCCCGCCCTGCATCGTGGTAGATATCGAGGATTTCAGTACCTATAAAGCACTGCTGCCCAGACTCACTGAGTTAGCCGAACGCGGCATCAAAACCGGGCTCGTGGTCAATACATTACCCGGTAAATTGCTTGAAAAAATGATTTTCAGCTGGCCACATGGACTGTTAAGTCATCCGTTTACGCCCACCCAATTTGAATTGTTCGTCGGTGAGCTGGCCGGTGTCAGTACAGAGCAATTAACAGATGATATGCCCGTGTCACAGCAACCTGCCATTGATGGTCATATTCTTTTAGTTGAAGATAATGCTATCAATCAGGTAGTAACCGGGGAAATGCTAAGTTCACTGGGGCTGAGTTATGATATTGCCGAAGATGGCAAGCAGGCAGTGACCAAATTTGAAAACTCGCCTCAGTACGATCTCGTTCTGATGGATGTGCAGATGCCGGTAATGGACGGTTATGAGGCGACGCGCCGTTTGCGAGAAAAAGGGTTTATTAAAATTCCGATTATTGGCTTGTCTGCTAACGCCATGCAGGAAGATAAAAATCTGGCGCTGGAAGCCGGTATGAGTAGTTATATTACTAAACCGGTAAAGCGTGAACTGCTGGCCAGCGCGATTACCAGTTACCTGAGAAACCAGTAACCCGTTGAATACCACGAAACAATATCGTCGGTTATCCTGCAATGTTGCGTTTTGTTCGCAAAGCGTTTGGTCTGGCATTATTCACTCGTTACACTGCCTGCATCATTGCGTATATCCTTTTGTGGCAGGCATGACTCAACGCATAATATTTTCTTTTTTGATGTCTTTGGTACTTAGTTTTTTAATGTCAGCATGGGTAACCTACCTGAACCTTGGGTTTGTCGATACTTTCGTGCAACGCTGGATGCAAGCATGGCTCATGGCCTGGCCAGCTGCAGCGATTATATCTTTTGTGTTCGGACCAGCGGTAAATCGCACTTCGCTGCTGCTTACGCGGCTGGTCATCAGGCGTTAACAACCTTCCCTTTTCGGCGCTTTTACGCTCTTAAGGTTTTTCGCCCGTTCACAAAAAAAGCCCCGCTGGCGGAGCCAGCGGGGCTTTTTTACAGTTTATTACTTACAAAGCGTTAATAGTCTCGTATTGCTCTTTAAGTTTTGACAGCTGTTTTTCAGCTTCATCTAACTTGCTACGCTCTTTTTCGATAACCGCATCTGGTGCATTGCTAACAAACTTTTCGTTAGCCAGTTTTCCCTGAACCCGCGATAAGTCTTTTTCTGTCTTATCGATAGCTTTGCTCAGTCGAGCGAGCTCAGCGTCTTTATCGATAAGCCCGGCCATTGGAATAAGAATCTCCATATCACCAACTATTGCCGTTGCACTTGGTGGAGCCTGCTCACCTTCGGCCAGAATATCAATAGACTCCAGTCGTGCCAGTCTGTCGATAAACACGCGCGCGGTGTCGATGCGACGTCTGTCTTCATCAGAAACATTGCGCAGCTTCGCATTAAGCGGCTTGTTAGGAGAGATATCCATTTCGCCACGGATATTACGGATTCCGACAATAAAGCGTTTAACCCACTCGATATCAGCCAGAACCTGATCGTCCTGCAACGCTGTATCCTGCGTTGGGAAAGGCTGAACCATTATACTTTGCGTCTCGTCTTTAACCGCGCTCAAGGGTGCAACCTTTTGCCAAATTTCTTCTGTGATAAAAGGCATAAACGGATGCAGCAGACGTAACATACTTTCAAGCATATTAATCAGCGTATGTCGGGTTCCGCGCTTCTGAGCTGGCGTGCTTTCTTCGCTATTAAGGACCGGCTTGGTAAGTTCAAGGTACCAGTCGCAGAACTGGTTCCAGGTGAACTCGTACGCGGTTTGAGCAGCGATATCAAAACGATAGTCTGCCAGTGCCTGTTCAAATTCTTTAAGCGTTTGCTGGAACTTAGCAAGTATCCAGTGATCAGCCAGACTAAGCTGCATATCGCCGCCGTCGCGTCCGGTATCTTCAGTTTCTGTGTTCATCAACACAAAGCGTGATGCATTCCAGATTTTGTTACAAAAGTTGCGATATCCTTCGACACGTCCCATATCGAAATTGATATCCCGACTGGTCGAGGCCATCGCTGCAAATGTGAAGCGAAGTGCATCAGTACCATACGCCTGGATACCATCCGGAAATTGCTTGCGGGTGCGCTTGGCAATTTTCTCTGCCAGCTGAGGTTGCATCATTCCCGAGGTACGCTTATTGACCAGGTCTTCCAGTTCGATGCCGTCAATCAGGTCAATGGGATCAAGCACGTTCCCTTTTGATTTTGACATCTTATCACCGCTTTCGTCACGAATAAGGCCGGTAATATAAATGTCTTTGAACGGAATTTTGCCGGTGAACTTTTTCGTCATCATTATCATTCTGGCCACCCAGAAGAAGATGATGTCAAACCCTGTCACCAACACAGATGAGGGTAGAAAAGTTTCCAGTTCCGGAGTTTCCTTCGGCCAGCCCAATGTAGCAAAAGGCCATAATGCTGAGGAGAACCAGGTATCCAGGACATCCTCATCCTGTGTCAGAGAAATGCCATCGTCCAGACCGTGTTTGGCGCGCACTTCTGCTTCATCGCGGCCTACATAAATATTGCCTTCGTCATCATACCAGGCGGGAATACGGTGACCCCACCACAACTGACGGGAGATACACCAGTCCTGAATATTATGCATCCACTGGTAATAGGTTTTATTCCAGTTTTCAGGCACAAAACGAATCTCACCAGACTCTACGGCCTCGATTGCAGGTGTAGCCAGTGACTCAACAGCGACATACCATTGATCGGTTAAGAATGGCTCGATGACGGCGCCTGTGCGATCACCGCGCGGCACCTTTAATTTGTGATCATCAATTTTTACCAGTAGACCAGCACTATCAAGATCGGCCACAATTTGCTTACGTGCATCGAAGCGATCCATACCGCGATAGGCTTCAGGCGCCTCATCGTTAATTTTTGCATCCGCAGTAAGCACATTGATCATTGGCAAATTGTGACGTTTACCCATGTCATAGTCGTTGAAGTCATGCGCTGGCGTAATCTTCACACATCCAGTGCCGAACTCAGGATCAACATAATCATCTGCGATGATAGGAATGAGTCGCCCGGTAATTGGCAACTTGATTTCTTTGCCTACCAAATCGGCGTAGCGCTCATCTTCAGGGTGCACGGCTACCGCGGTATCACCCAGCATGGTTTCAGGGCGCGTTGTGGCTACGACCAGCTCACCACTACCATCGGCCAGCGGATAACGCATATGCCACATGAAACCGGCTTCTTCTTCGTTCAGCACTTCCAAATCTGAGACGGCGGTATGCAGTACAGGATCCCAGTTTACCAGTCGTTTACCCCGGTAAATCAGCCCTTCCTCATGCAGCTTTACGAATACTTCGGTAACCGCCTGAGACAGGTTATCGTCCATGGTGAAGACTTCACGGTCCCAGTCAGGTGACGTTCCCATCCGTCGCATCTGCTGCGTGATGGTGCCCCCGCTCTGTGCCTTCCAGTCCCAGATTTTCTCAACGAATTCTTCACGACCCAGATCGTGACGCGTTTTGCCCTGCGCGTTCAGCTGACGTTCCACCACCATCTGCGTAGCAATACCGGCGTGGTCTGTTCCCACCTGCCATAACGTGTTGTCACCTTTCATTCGGTGATAGCGGGTCAGCACATCCATAATGGTTTGCTGAAAACCATGCCCCATATGCAGGCTACCGGTAACGTTCGGTGGCGGAAGCAAAATACAATAAGGCTCGCCCTCTCCGGATGCTTTGAACATGCCCGAAGATTCCCACGACTGATAACATTGCTGTTCAATGGATTTGGGTTCGAAGGTTTTATCCATACTTACTCTCAAGATTGTGCAGACTGGAATTTCATTTGACAGCCAGCCTGCTGGAATTGCTTATACCGGACCCGGGCCGCCTGCTTGGCGTTTTCTTCACCGGGTACAAAATCGATAATATATT
Organism: Salinimonas iocasae; assembly: GCF_006228385.1. Lineage (GTDB taxonomy): Bacteria > Pseudomonadota > Gammaproteobacteria > Enterobacterales > Alteromonadaceae > Alteromonas > Alteromonas iocasae. Next base: position 878,939 of record NZ_CP039852.1, on the reverse strand, counting down.
GATACTGCCCGATAGCATCAGGCATCGCATTACTTAAATTTACCAGCAGATGCCGACGGCTGACTTGCTCAGGTGCCCAGCAGATTTCTACCGGCGTACCGGCGGAAGGCCCCTCTCCGTTCATATTGTGAGGCACGAAGCGCTTGGCGGGAAGCTGCCACAGCAAATCGTCCAGAGCCTCTGCCTGTGTTTTATCCTCACAGAGCACGACAACACGTTGTTTGGCTGCATAGGCGTCAGCAATCAACGAGCAGGCCACTTCCTGACCTGCCCGTTGAGCATCTGGTAATTGATAAAAGGTGACCTGCGGCATGCCGCTTTAGTCCTCGTCGTTGATACCAGCGCGATTCATCAGAAACTGCGTTAGCATGGGAACGGGTCGACCTGTAGCACCTTTATTTTTGCCACTGCGCCATGCAGTACCGGCAATATCCATATGCGCCCAGGTATATTTTTTAGTGAATCGCGACAGGAAACAGCCTGCGGTGATAGAGCCAGCAGCACGACCGCCAAGGTTAGTCATATCGGCAAACGGGCTTTCGAGAAGCTCCTGATATTCATCCCACAGCGGCAAACGCCAGGCGCGGTCAGAGCTTTGCTCTGATGCGTTCAGCAATTCGTGCGCAAGAGGGTTGTGCTGACTCATTACCGCTGAAGCATGGTTACCTAATGCGATAATGCAGGCACCGGTTAATGTGGCGATATCAATAACCAGTTCAGGCTCAAAACGCTCCACGTAGGTAAGTGCATCGCATAGCACCAGACGTCCTTCAGCATCGGTATTGAGCACTTCAACAGTCTGCCCTGACATCGTTGTCAGAATATCGCCGGGGCGATATGCATTGGCATCCGGCATGTTTTCACACCCAGCCAGCACACCGATAACATTAATAGGCAGATTCATCTCGGCCACAGTATGCATTGTGCCCAATACACCGGCAGCGCCACCCATGTCGTATTTCATTTCATCCATCGACTCGCCGGGCTTGATGGATATACCGCCAGAATCGAAGGTCAGCCCTTTACCTACCAGGACAATTGGCGGCTGGTCTGCAGGGCCGCCACGATGGTGAATAATGCTCATCATTGACTCATTGGCTGAGCCTCGTCCGACAGCCAGATAAGCCTGCATACCAAGCTCGGCCATCTGTGCCTCATCCACCACTTCGGCTGACACAGAGTCATAATCTGTCGCCAGTTTCTGCGCCTGTTCCCATAAATAAGCAGGGTTGCAGATATTAGGGGGCATGTTTGCCACGTCGCGGGTAGTTTTGGCACCTGCGCTGATAGCCAGTCCATGCTCAACCGCTCTTTCACCAACGGTCAACTCGCGACGAGTCGGCACGTTGAAGACAATTTTGCGTAACGGACGACGCGGCTCGCCTTTTTTGGTTTTAAGGTGCAGGAAGGTATACAGAGAATCCTGAGTGGCTTCTACTGCCTGACGCACTTTCCAGTAAGTATCGCGGCCTTTAACGTGCAGCTCGGTTAAAAAGCAGACCGCTTCCATTGAACCGGTTTCGTTCAGCGTTTTAATTGTTTTGGCAATGATCTGCTTATACTGGCGCTCATCCAGTTCGCGCTCTTTACCGCAACCGACTAACAGCACACGCTCACTTAGCACGTTGGGCACATGGTGCAACAGCAACATCTGGCCAGCTTTGCCTTCAAGATCGCCACGGCGCAGCAAATTACTGATATAGCCATCACTGATTTCATCCAGTTGTTCAGCTACCGCTGTCAGGCGTCGTGGCTCAAACACCCCGACGACGATACATGCGCTACGTTGTTTTTCAGGGCTACCACTTTTTACACTAAACTCCACGATGACACCTCGCTTTTCTTCATGATGTGATTGCACAAATACAAAATCACATAACGATTTACGCCGTATTTATGTTTTAATACTTAGCCAAACTTGCATGGTTATCACCGATGGCGCAAAGTGGCTGAGGTTTCTTTGTTACCTTAATTATGGTCAAAATCCACGCAAACAGGTAACACAAATACAGGTAAAACTTGTAAAAACGGTTAGTTTACTCAAAATTGTGCGCTCTTTCACTATAAATCCAATTATTCCAGTAGGACAGACATGCTCATATTTCGCTACCTGATTAAGGAAACGCTGAAATCTCAGCTGGCGATATTCCTCATCCTAATGGCAATTTTCATCACATTGCGTTTTGTACGCGTTTTGGGTGATGCGTCTGACGGCGATATCCCTGCCGGGCTGGTGTTGGGATTCTTAGGATTGTATGCCCCTATTCTCTCTTCTCTGGTGCTGCCAATCAGTGCTTACCTGGGAATTATGCTGGCCCACGGGCGTTTTTACGTCGATAGCGAAATGACCATTATGCGTGCCTGCGGCATCAGCGAATGGTATATCGCCAGGGTAATGTTATTGTTATCACTTTTTATCATGTGCGTTACCGGTTTTATTACACTCTATCTGGCGCCGTCTGCTGCAGAAAGCGAATACTTATTGCGGGAAAAGGCCAGAAACGAGGCCGGGATTTCTGCCCTTATACCTGGGCGCTTTCAACAGACCGGCAATGAAAAAGCCGTTATCTTTGTTCATGATATTGGCCAGAATGACAGATTAGACCGCGTCTTTTTGTCGCAGAATCAGCCTGATGCTGAAACCTCAGAGGTTCGGGTTGTCTATGCTGATGAGGGCTATATTCAGAACAACGATGATGGTACACGTAGCCTGGTGCTGCAGGACGGTGTGCAATACGAGGGCGAGCAGAAAGCCCTTAATTATCGTAAAGTTGAGTTTGATCAGTATCAGATTCAGATTGCTGATGAGCCTGCTGAGGAACCCCGTCGCAAAGTCAGTGTTTTACCCACATCGGAATTGTGGGGTGATGACTCCATCGAAGCCAGAGCTGAGCTGCAATGGCGTATAGCCATACCTCTGTCTATTCCCTTTCTCACCCTGATAGCAGTACCTCTTGCGGCGGTCGACCCGCGACAGGGGCGTTTCGGCAAAATGTTTCCGGCCATATTGTTGTATCTGGGATATTTCCTACTGCTTCTGGCCAGCCGGCGGGTACTTGCCGATGGCAAGATGCCTATTCAGCTGGGGCTGTGGTGGGTGCACGGCATCATGCTTGTCATAGGCATCGGCCTGATATTCCGTGACAGAAAAACCGGTACTGAATTCCGTGCCTGGCTGTTGAGGAAGAAGTGATGTTTAAAATACTCGACTGGTATATCGCCAGAACGTTAGTTGGCACTATCTCTGTCACTTTGTCGGTGCTTATCGGCTTAAGTGCGCTGATTAAATTTGTGGAGCAACTACGTAAACTGGGCGAAGGCGAATATGACGTTATTCTTGCGGCGGTCTACGTCGTTCTCAGCCTGCCCAGAGAATTAGAACTCTTTTTCCCCATGGCAACACTTCTCGGCGGGCTTGTGGGCATGGGGGTGCTAGCCAGTAACAGTGAGCTGGTTGTTATGCAGGCATCCGGCTTAAGCCGCTGGAATATTATCAGCTCCGCCATGAAATCTGCCGTAGTGATGATTCTGGCTGTCATGGCAGTGGGCGAATGGGTAACGCCTTTCGCCGAGTCCAAAGCAAAAGAGGTGCGCACAGAGGCCATATCCGGTGGTTCGCTGTTTTCTTCAGACCAGTTAGTGTGGGCTAAAGATGGTGAACACTTTGTGAGTATCGGCCAGGTCGTCACCCGCGAGCAATTGCGTGACATTACTATCTATAACTTTGACGATGCGCTGAAGTTAAAGGATATTACCTTTGCTCACGAGGGATTTTTTGAAGGTAATGTTTGGTTTCTCAGTGACGTGTCCACAACCACATTTACTGACAAACAAGTCTCCGTGGCCCATGAGAATAAGCAACGCTGGAACTCAAGCCTGACGCCTGACAAGTTAGGTATTGTAGCGGTGAAGCCTGAAGCGTTGTCTATCCGGGGGCTGAACGACTACATTCAATATCTGGATAATAATGATCAGGACAGTAGCCGGTACCAGCTGGCCTTCTGGCGTAAAGTCCTGCAACCGGTTTCCATCAGCGTAATGCTACTTACCGCACTGTCATTCATATTCGGGCCGCTGCGCAGCGTTACGATGGGCGCGCGCGTGATAATGGGTGTGCTGACAGGCTTTGGCTTTTTCATTACTAATGAGGTGTTCGGCCCGCTTAGTCTTGTGTACAACTTCCCGCCATTTGTCGGAGCGCTATTACCCAGCTTACTTTTCGCTGCCATAGCGGCATTTTTACTGCGTAAATAGCATTACCAAAGGAGCCGCTACCAATTCTTATGGTGGTTGGCTTCTTTGGTCAGAAACAATACCTCGGTGTCAGCTACCCTGTCCTGCAGGGACTGTTTATTCTTGAAGTCAAAGAGCACCAGCAATGTGCCCAGTCCTCCTAACGAGCAAATAAGTCGCAGTATCAGCCTGCCCCAGGTCATTGGTGCATCGCTGGATGAATAAATGCGAAGTCGCCAGGCGCGCATACCCAGGGTTTGCCCCCCTTTTTTCCAAAACCAGAGAAAGAAACCGGCTATCCACGCCCCGACCCACAGTTGAATCACCAACTTGTAGCCAAAAGAAGCCTGGATCAGGTCTGCTGGTTCAGCGTATCCCCTCAGGTCGAGGATGCCATTTTTCAGCAAGATGACCAGTGTTACGATTAACACAATGGCCGCGCACATCCCTACTGCTGTTGCGACCAGCGTGTCATATACCATTGCCAGCAACCGGCGAAAGAAGGTCGCCCGTGGCATTATCTGCGGTTCGCTATCGTTAACCTGTTGTTTCTTTTGCTTATGTTTTTTCACAGCGCGTTCCATTTAGTGGCGCTCATAGAATGACACAACTTAAAGCAGTCTGAAACAAACTTAGCGCAGTCATCAATAAATACCGTTTTCATCATAACGTAAGCAATTTGTTATGCTTTTTCGTTTTTTGCCTGCAATTTACTGGCAAAGAGTTTGAAATAGCCAACTAGAGGCAGCGGGTAAGTTTTAATAGCAGTTTATACACGGTAGGCAGCAATAATTCGGCGCCAGTTGCACATCAATTAATCGAAAGGTGTGCTACACACCAAAAAAAGCTTGAGTGTCATTCGCACATCGCTATAATGCAAAGCACATCGACCCACGTCGACAATGCCAGTGTGATGGAATTGGTAGACATGACGGATTCAAAAATGAATGCGCCTAGTCAACCTCAACGGCAAAGTCATTGAAAGGTAAGCACCTTTTGACTCAAACAAGCTAAAATACGCTTGCAAAGATTTGCAAAGTTTTTAAACTACGCAAATAGTAAAGTTAGATGCCAGTGTGATGGAATTGGTAGACATGACGGATTCAAAATCCGTTGCCTTCGGGCGTGGCGGTTCAAGTCCGCCCACTGGTACCATCTCTTTTCTTACCAATGAAAGAGATAACAATAAGCCGACGTAAGTCGGTTTTTTTATGTCTGGAATTCTGAAACTGCCACCCCCTGTCGTAGCGTCCGAGCGTCACTCCAATAAAGTACGCCCACTGGAGCCATTCTCCCTTAGAGAAGAATATCAAAACAGATGAAAGCCGTTTTTTGTCTTAGCTCGTTTTTCTAAGCCAATCTAAGTGGAAGAAATATACGTTCAAATTCTCTATAGTTATGTTTTACTTCGCTGTTTGATTGGTTCAGCATACAACAGCTCCGCCTCTACCTTGGTCAAGCTACCTGCTCGTTGATGTGATTGGCAGCTTCCTCAGCACTCTCAGCTCGATAGACATTTATATTCTCAGCATGAGCAATTTCTTCAATTAGCGTAAAATTATCTCGTATTTTTTTGACAGACTTACTAGTTAATGTTGGATCTTTAAGGGATGGACTTCCAATGATAACTTCATATGAATTGGGTTTTACTCCTAGCGATGACTTTTTAAAAGTTTCCAGATCTAACAGCTTAGCTTTTACATTATTTAGAGACGCTGACAACCTTGATGGAACTAACAGTCCGAAATTTGCGGTATATTCACCATAAATAAAACCAAAACTCGTTAGTAAGTTAGTTTCACCTAACTGCACCTTTTTTCCGAAAGAAGATAAAAGCTGTGGGTTTATATCAACCATTGCGGTTGAAATGCTCCTCGCCCAATGCTCTGTGTATTTTTTAGGCTGCTCATCATCATCAGAACGCTCCGCATCAAGCGATAGCGTACTCAAACTTGCGCTAAATCTGATAGCTTGTCGTAGAATGTCATCAATATTGGAGCCTCGTGCTGTTGTCTCTGCGCCAATTTCCACCCCAGTAATGGGAGATTCCCATTCCTCTAAACTACCTTTTAATCGTAACTGGTTATTTAAAGATTCAATTACCCATGTGATCATTGAGCTTATATTTTCAGCTTGTTTTCCATATAGACAGTCCAACAATTCATTTCTGACTGATTGAATCACCTTATAAGACTTTCCTGAAACACCAATAACCGCTATTGATATTTTTTCTCCGGAGCCAACAATCGGCTCTAAGTAAACAGGCCTCCAACAGCCAGTGGTTTCTGGCAACGCGGGAAATAATGAATCTAGACTGTTCATAGCGATAACTCCTGTTGCTGAAATCCCCACCGATCGTTGACCAGTTCTTTTAAACTACTTAACCGTTCCTCTAAAAATTGAATAACGCTAACAACTTCATCATCAGAAAGGTATAAACCACCAAGTGTTTTCTCTGAGACTAGAGAAAATGGTAGTCCCTCATATGTAGGTGTTATATTAGTTTGGCTAATTCTATTTGATTTGTACTTTTCAAATTCGCTTAACGAACTTGCTAACTGCTCAAGTATCTGGTTTCTAGATGCTGGAGCGTCTGAATTTAGTTTTCTATCGATCGCATTTTCATGATCGATAAAGTAGTACTCGTCTTTTCCATCGAATAAAATGTTACCGATATTTCTGTCCCAGTTCCCGATCCACTCATCAAAAACCGATATGTCTAGTGCTTTAGAAAAATTGATTAAGCTATTTATAGCTTCTTGGCTATTGCTGTTGAAATATCTTCTGAAACTGGGGTATTCAGCATCTTGTGATGCAAAACCTATTGTAAATGAGCTTTTGGGTACTTCGTCTGGCAAGCTTTCATGGGGAACTTTAACCAGTATAGGCTTAGGAATTGGTAACCCCAGTTCTCGCCCAATAACAGCACAAACACATTCAACATATACCTTGCGAAACTCGACTAATTTCACAAAACCAACGACCGCCTCTTTGTGGGTTTGTATATGAGCTTTCCACGTAGGGTTCACATTGTCGTCATTAAACTTAATCGCGCCTGGCAACATAATACCTATTTCAATTTGCTCCATGCCTCAATCTCCTAAACTCTAGGTATCGCTATCTTTATGCCAACTTACAATACTACATAATTGGGTTTGATACCTAACCATTGCGCTAGTTGTATTATAGTCAGGATAATCAAACAAGGATGTCTGACGATGCCAAGAAAAAATACTTCTTTTGCTGACCTTTTGCTCCAAGCACCATGGTGGCTTTCCGTTGTCACGGCAGCAATCACTTATTTTGTGATGGGCCGCTTACTACCCTCTATCGAAACCGAAAACCAAATTATTAATATGGTGTTTAAGGCTCTTGCTGTTCCTGCACCGTTTTTCGCACTTTTCATAGTACTCATCGCGCCTTTTTCGTTTTTCAATTCACGACGCAAGGCCAAGCAACTTGATACTCAAAAGAGTATTGATACCATTCGACAACTGCACTGGCGCAATTTTGAAGAGCTAGTCGCTGAAGCATATCGCAGACAAGGCTATCGAGTGGCAGAAGGCGGGTTCGGTGCGGACGGTGGCATCGACTTAGAATTGAGAAAAAACGATGAATGGGTGCTTGTACAATGTAAACAGTGGAAAGCCCAAAAAGTAGGCGTGAACGTGATACGTGAGATGTTTGGTGTACTCGCGGCAAGTAATGCAGATAAGGTAATTGTCATTAGTTCAGGTAGGTATACCCAGCAGGCAATCGACTTCGCATCTGACAAGCCAATGCTACTCGTTGACGGCAACGGACTACTTTCCCTTATCCATGATGTGCAAACGGCCCCCAAAGTAGAAGCGACAAAGCAGACCATCTGTCCAAGGTGTGGTAGTGAGCTTGTTGAACGACAAGCGAAACGTGGTATCAATGCAGGGAATACTTTCTCAGGTTGTTCCAGTTTTCCAAAGTGCCGTTATAGCGAGTAGCCGATGGACACAGTGCCCATCGGCTACTATGAGCGATAACGATAAAGCCTAACTAACGCCTTACAGGTCTTTGATAACTCCATTTAAATTCTTTTTTGGGATCGTAATCACTTCGGCTTCGTTTATTGAATTCTGCTTCAGCCGCCTGCTTTGTTTTAAACTTTCTGATTTCCTGTTTGGGATATCCGTGCGTGTATCTTGATGCTTCCTTGTAACTGCTATAAATGCCCGGACAGGCACCGACAAAAACTACATACCAAGGGCCTTTGTTTAAAACGTTCATATAAGTCTCCAATTGATAGGCGCCTCATTGCGCCTATCAACCGGTTTACAGTTTTGATTTATCTAACCCTACTCTTCACTAACTGATACCTGAAAGGCAGATAGCTCACGCCAGTAATGCAAAAAGTTGCCTTCCCATATCCGGTAGAGATCGTACCCAGTCTCGATTGGGAAGATGCCATGTAGGTTTTGAAACACTCCACTCTGAAAGTCGAAGTCCAACTCTTTAACGAGCTCAGCGAAAGGCCCAATACCGATATAGGCAAAGTCTGTGATGTAGATGATATCGAATGCATCGCCTCTTCTTTCCAGTCGGATTTCGACTGGATGAAAGCCGCCGGTTTCGGCTGAGTAACTTGGGTCGCGGAAGTTGAGCGTGACTGCTGAATTAGAGACTGACATATCGCCTAGCTCTTCAGTCAGAGCCGCAGTGAAGCGCTGGGATACTGGCAGCGCCAAGTTCTTATAGTTAATATCCATAAATACACCGTAGAAATTTTGAAATAAAACGCCCTGACAGCGTGGATTACTAATTTAAGTAAACACTGCTAAAAGGGCGGACTGATAAAGTTGTGTTTTAGCTTTTGGGTTTGGCAGGTTGCTTCTCGTTGGCGGGCTTTTTAGTGCTTTTGGCCGGAGCGAGCAAATACGTATCAAGCTCACCTTTTTCAACTGCCTCAATCACTGTAGCGATTGTCTCAGGGATCTTACTGGCTTCACCGACATCGATTGCTGGCTTCCCGGTATCAAACTCTATCGGTTTGTTGTTGACTTTAACTTCTAAGTAAAAGTGACCATCACTGTCGTAGTACCAAGGCCGGACGGTGATTTGACGACGTTCCTTTTTGCGCTCGCCGGTCTCTGGGTCTTTGATCATTTTCTCGCGATAGGCTTCGAAAGGCCGTCTTTCAATCATGCATGTTGCCATCTCCTGCTGCTGTTCCAGCTTCTCGATGAGCTTCATGCGTTTACCGATAACGGGCGGCTTGGACTCAAGTTTTGGACGAGCGGTGACCTTGAGCGAACTCAATACTGATGTAGTCATGTTGTTTACCTCGTTAGGTTAGTTCGGGCGAATAAAGCCCATTTGTGGTTTGGTTTGCTTGCGCTGGTTTTCTTCTGCCAACAAGGTGATGGCAGATAGTCTGTGATTTTGTTTGGTTCTAAATTGTTTGCGTCTTGTCAGAATGGCAAAGTCGCCGGGTGTTAGTTGAGTTAGCTCAGCCAAGGCCTGTTGCTCAGCTTTCTTAACCGTTTTGATACCGAGCGATTGCTTGTACAACTGAAGCACTTGAGCGAACGTTAGATAAGTACATTGCAGTTTGAAGTCGAAGCGCCGGAGCACGGCGTGATCCAGTCGGCTTTCAAGGTTGGTCGCTGCGAAAAGCGGTTGTGAGCACGATTCAATCTGAGTAAGCAACTCGTTCACCAATTGCAGCTCATGATGAGCGTTCAACGACTCACGGCTAGTGAGTAAACTATCTACCTCGTCTAAAAGGATCATCTTTTCGTCGGTGTGCGCTGCTTCAAATATGGCGGCAATGTTTTGCTCACTCTCGCCCACCCACTTGCTAAGCACATCCGATGCTTTTACGTGAATAAGCTCACGGTGATGTTGTTCTGCCAGATGATGAACAAACGCAGTTTTGCCAGTACCAGGTGGCCCTGATAGCAACACACGTACTGAAGAATCATTGTCTAACGCGTGCTGGATGTCATCGAGGTAGCTTCTGGACTGCTTGATGTTAAATAGTGGAAAGTCGAACTTCAGGGCGTGTTGATACTGAAGTTTACTTTCCCACTGTCCGGCTGCACGCAGTGTTGCCTCAACGGTTTCGTATATAACGTTCTCCGCTTCGGTATACGCTGTATGCAGGGTTTTAGCTACATGTGCAGCATTTGCTATTATGGCAGGCGAAATATTGTTCACGCGCGTTACCGTTCGTTTAAAGTCCGATGACAACGACAAGCCTTTGAAGTGTGGCTTGCAAATGGCCGCGATATCTTCAGGCGTTGGTCGTGGTACTTCAGTGATAAGCTTGAAGCGCCGAATAAAGCTGGGCTCCAGATAATCGATGTGATTGGTTATCCAGATACATGGAATATCATTATCTTCTACCAATCGCTGAAGGTGCTCTTTGCTGTACTGGTAGCAGGCATGTTCAAAAATCGTCTCGCATTCATCAATCAGTAGCAGAGACTTTGAGCTGCTTGATAGCAAGTTACTGATCATAGATAGGTAGCGTAACCGCTCCTTATCTGGATACTTAGTCTCGAAATCATCGGTACTTTTCGTCTCATTCAGTGCCGTCGACCGAACCTCGTAAAGTACATGTCCAAGCTCTTTGGCCAATGTACGGGCAAGCTCCGTTTTGCCGGTACCGGATTCACCGTAAAGCAATACATTGATGCCTTTGAGCCCTTGTTTTACGGCTGATTTGAAATAGTCCCTTATGCGAAACCCATCAACTTGTGGAAACGCGTTTAAGCTGAATTGCGCAGTTTGGCTTTTATGCAGTAACGGTGCGATGAGCTGCTGTTTGTTCTCAACTTTCTGCGTGAGCAGGCTATGTAACAGGTAGTCCGGTAGTTCATCACCAAACAGTACATTCAGATTAGGCTTTCGTAATATGCCAGCTCTGGTAAGTTGTTTGAGCGTGCGCTCGTAATCATCAGAGGTAAGCTTACATATATCCTGTAGTAACGTACTCACCTGTGCGTAATGTAACTGCCCGACCAACAAGTCTGAGAATTGGAGAAAAGCAGGGTTGGCATGCGCGACGACAACATATTCAATAAGAAGAGCAGCGTTCTTCGCTAATGCCAGCTCTTTCTCAATAAACTGGCAATTGGTAACGCAAAGCTGTGTGGTCGCTGGGCGCTTGTCAGTAATAGAAAAGAAGTTAACCGCACTGCGTTTTGAGTTTACTTTTAGCTGCTCACCACTTAATTGACGTTGTCCGGTTATAGCGCAAAGCGTGGTAGCATCCAGCAGATCGCTGTCGGGCTTATCTATATACTCAAGTAACCTTTTTGCCCATGCGCACGCGAGATAATTGAGCTTATACCGTTCTCGAAACCTATTCATGCTTGTCACCATTGCTATCGTATGCAAGGTTGGCCGCAGCAGCCTTCATCACTTTTTCATGGCGCTTGTCATACACAACGGTAGTTGACACATCAGCATGGCCTGCCATCTGACGAGCCGTGTTTAAATCAACATTTTGTTCAAGAAGGCGGGTAATAAAGGTCCGGCGCAAGTCATGCGGGGATACACCTTCTACACCAATAGAGGCCAATGTCTTTCGTACCAGTGAATAGATGAAACTCGCTGAGAGTGGGCTTTCAAGCTGAACGTGACCGCCTCTGGCGATACGCACAAATAATGGGCCTCGCCCAGTACCTCTGATTGTGAGCCATTGACTGACAGACCGTTTCACCCAGTCAGGCAAATATACGATCCGGCTTTTGTTGCCTTTACCCTGGCGAATGAATAATGTCTTGTTCTCTGGTGAGTAATCAGCATACGAAAGTGCAACCAGTTCGCTACGCCGTAGACCTGTGCCGAGTAACACCGAGAAAATGGTACTGTCACGAATGCCAATAAGTGAGTCATTTCTACTCAATGTATCGAAGAGCTTTTCAACCTGTATAACCGACAATGGCGTGCCACGGTGACTACCATGTTTAACCTTTGATATTGTCTGCAGTTGTAGCGCTTGCATTTCAGGTGCTTTGCCAGACATTACCGCGATTTTTACGATATTGCGTATCGCGGCCATGGCTCTGTTGATTGAACGTGCAGACCAGCCTTTCTTAAGCAATAACGCTTGAATGTGGCTGGCCTGCTGGTAATCGATACCAGCAAACAAGTCTGCCCTACCCTGTTCAGGCCAATTCAGAAGTTCTGCAATGCTATTCAGTTGTGACGCAATGGAGCGCTGACTATTGGGCGCAAGTCGCCCTAAGTACAGCGTGTAAGGACATGCTGTATCCATGTGTTTGTTCCGATTATGACGTTTAAATGAATGAAGTGATTGAATTGCTTGAATAAGCTGTAGACAGAATAGCAGCGGGTATTGAGCAGATATACGGTGATTTTGTATCAAACTAGTATACATATGTCAGTCGCGAATTCGCGACTGACATATCAGAATATATAGAATTTCCAAACTATCTTATGATGCCAATTTATTTCGATATTCAATCATTTTTAACAGTGCATCTTTCTTTGATTTAACCTTACAGCGATTGTCTTTTAGAAGAAGTTGCAATGTTACATCTCCCGAGTTCAAAAGACTTTGATTGAGTTTGAAAGCGAGCCTTATCTTCCCATCGTTATCCAAAGTATTGGAAAGGTGATCTATCAAGGTTGGAAGGCTTTCCTTAGTAACAACTAATTCTTCAGGAGACTTAGATGTGGAACCGTTATCTAAAGTATTTAAGCTTGTAACTGTTTTGTCACTATCGCTTTGGCAGGGGGCTTTCAGGTCATCCTCCTCCCAGTCTAATGTTGGGTCCTTCGGGCTACATTCAGTATCATTATTGCGGGATGTGTTTGAAGCAATTTTCGAGGCTTTTTTTTCCTGAAATTTCTCCAATATGTGTTCCTTTACGAGACTTGCTGTAACGGTATCACCTTTACACTTTTCCACATAAAGCTCGTTATAAACCGATTTTACTCTCGCAGTAAGCTCAGACGATGTCTTACTGTCTGTGGGTATTAAAGAGAACATATCTAAATGAGAAGAAGGCATTCGACCGACACTATTAAAATCACCTCCATGAATCATTAGCTCGAACTTTGCCCTATTTATTTGTTTGTAACATTCTTGGGCGCATTTAGAGGTAATATAATTTGAATGAAGCGCGAATTCAACTCCGAAGTGCACCACTCGCTAAATTAGGCAGCCTTGCGTAATTCATTGAATACCGCAACAGGTTGCCTGAAGCCGAGGCACTTTCTCGGTCTGGCATTTAATGCCCGCTCTATTTCACTAATTTGCCTATCCGATACCGTCCGTAAATCGGTGCCTTTCCGGATGTACTGGCGCAGTAAACCGTTGAAGTTCTCATTCAGTCCGCGTTCCCATGATGAGTACGGATTCGCGAAGTAGATATTGGTTTTGAGCTTCTCAGCGACCAGCGCGTGGTCACAGAATTCGCTGCCGTTGTCCGCTGTGATTGTTCGGACATGACCTCGATATTTCCAGAGCATCCCAACCATGGCTCGGGCCACGTCTGCTGCGCTTTTCGCTGGCACTTTGCGTATCAGGTAAAGCTTACTTTTGCGCTCGACTAAACTAACAATCGCGCCCGTTCCTTGCTTGCCCAGAACCGTGTCAGCTTCCCAGTCACCGAACCGCTTTTTCTTGTTCACGATAGCGGGACGATGCTCAATGCCAACGCGATTCGGGATAATTATCCGCTTCGCACGGTCACCTTTACGATACCTTCTGTGACTCTGGCGCAGCTGTTTGTACAACCTACCGCCACGTAATTTATCACGCTGGACGTAGCGATAAATCCATTCGTGACTGACGTGATGACCGATGATTTTACCTACACCAGCAATCTGCTCAGGGCTCCATTTCTGGTTCAGCCCGAACTCAACAAAGGTAATCGTCAGTTCAGATATCCTGAACTTTGCGGCCTGGCTGCGGCGCTTCAGTGCTTTTGCCTGAGCGACTTCCGGCAAATAGTGGTTATCCCGAATTCTATTGCGATTTACTTCCCGGCTGATTGTGCTGTGACTCACGCTCAGACGTTTTCCGATCTCCCGATAACTGAAACCCTCGCGTAAGTAGGCCTCAATCTGGTATCGTTGTCCCTCGATCAACTGCTTGTAACTCATGGTAATACTCTAATTGTTTGGCGACTTTAGAATACCACCAACAGGCAGTTGATCATCTATCACCCGTTAACCATGAGTGGTGCACTTATTATCTGAATTCGGGAGCAATGACTTTAGACTTTCGAAACCTAATATTTCGTAGAGTCGAAACATAGCAACACAATATAGTATTTTTCTTTCCTTTTCTGCATTCTCATCGATTGAATTAATTCTTTCGAGCAATAAAGATTTATCCTCATTTTGATAGGAATAGTCCACAGAGTTGATATCGCATAAGTTTTTAAGTTCTTCATCATTTTCAGCTAGCTGATCTATCTCATTCATTTCTATCTCCTAAATGGTTAAGCAATTCAGTGTTAACGTAATATGTGGCATTATCACATAAAGATGGGTCTAAAATCATTTGCGCATTTTCGCGTAGCATTTTTTCGCAGCAATTAATTGTTTGGATTATTCTTGACTTAGCATTAATCAATGAACTTAGATTATTTGCTATATCCTTGAGACTAGTCTCTTCAATAAAACTTTCAAGAAAGCTTACTTTTTCCATAGGAGTTAGGCTGTTAATGTATTTACTTACTCTTTCTCTCTCGGATAAACGTTTTCTTCTGCATACGGAAGTTTTCTTTTTGCTTTTTACCTCTGACAAGTCACAAGACATATCAATAGCCTCTTGAGTATTTACGAATGACCAATCTAGCCCTTTATCAGCCATGTAACTTTTAACTTTGTTGATAGAGGTCCTACAATGCATGATTTGTCTCAATGCAATAGCTGCTGCTACATCAATATTCCCAACAGCGTTTTCATCGAAGACGGTAGCTTCGGCGTTCGCTGCCAGGAGACTGTCCATATAGGATCTTGCATACAACCCGTGAATACTTTTAAGAAAATCAGTAATTGTTTTAAATCTCTCCTTTTCAAACCCTGAGAACGTATGGATATCGAACAACGCTCTTCTGCATAGGTCTGGTGGCGAAGTTGAAATCAATTTCTTATGTGACCAGTAAAGTTCATCTGACATTACTTTATTGTTCCTTATCTGCCTAATAGGCTCCCACTCATTGATGATATTGTTCGTCATACGTCCTCCAACATTGTTCCGGCAAAAGTTAAGACTACATTGAATGCAACCGCGCTGCTGAGGCTTCGGAAATCTCGAAGCTTTACTCAAATCTTGACTTTTCCTACTGATTCGATTAACAAGTCGAGCCATTAGTTGATAACGTAAAGAAGATATGGACTTTATGAGGAAAGGTTTGTGAAACTAACATCAAGAACTTTTATGCGATCCCGTCGAGGACTTATGATTCAGTGTCTTGTAAAGTTATCTAACCTAGAAGATGACGCATACCGGTTAACTAAACAGGGGCTTGAAGTAGGTTTATATCTTACTCTTCAGGGAAAAGTAGGTTTTTTGAAGTACAAGTACTTTATTAAAAGCCTTTCGCATATAGCTGAAAAGGTGCAAGGTTTCTCTGGTAGAGAAAAGTTTTCAAACAATGGAATGTCCGAGGCCCTTAAATCACTAAATCATCATGGATTTTTGGTTTACGAGTATGAAAAAGCAAACCTGATAGACAAACATGGTGAGAAAAGGGGAGTAAAGATAAAACTGCTAAAGAGAGCAGAGTACAAGTCTTTACTTGAAAAACTAGGAGGTTAAAAATCAACTAAATATTTTAAAAATAATAATTTCATTATTAACGCTGTACTAATAGTGAGATTATTGTGAATACAAGTTTAAAGAAAGTTGAAAGAAGTTCGTTTTTATTATCTCAGATACTCGACAGGCCTGATGTATATGGACATATATCAATAGATATGTTGTCAATCACATTACCAGTACCTGAGGATGAGGCAAAGAAACTGTTGGCCTTGCAGAGGCAAAGAACAGCTGACTATTCAGTCAAGCTCACAAACCTAACTGGGAAGGATGCTGGCAGTCAAAAGTTTAAGAGAAGGCTTGATTTCCACTTCTCCAATGACTCAACTTTAAGTGTACTCCTCTTCGGTCTTAATAAACGCCAGAACCAAGTGAAAATCGTATTCAACCCCAACTCTGTTGGGCCCGGCAGAATGGCAACAAGTCTTGGCTTGATCATGGACTTATGGGGTGAGAGTAATTATAGACTCTGGATGTTACGGGCGAACGTAACACGAGTCGATTATGCTATGGATCTTCCAGACATTCCTATACAACATATCATTACAGACTACGCCTACCGCTCGCCTTACGAAGCATTTTTTAATAAGACCATATTTACAGGCTTTCGCTACGGCACAAAACTTGGCTGCCCTATTATTTTTTATGACAAAGTGCTTGAGCAAGGAGGCGGTTATCGCAGCTATCGCGAGTACACACGGATTGAAAAGCAGCATAAACCAAGAGCTAGAGGGGCTAAATCAATGTTCAAAGTGGCCGAAATGGATGAGCAGAAGTATTCCTTCCAGGGTGTATCTTTTTATGATCCTAAAATCTTGCTCAAAATGCCAGAAAGGATTTATGCACTAATCATCAAATACGGTATCGGAAAAGCACTTACATTGCTGGACGACGAAGATCACAGAATACTTTCAAAACGCATGACCAAGCGAAAATTAATTAAAAGTTCAGAGTTCAAGTCCAAAATAGAAAATTCATTTCAGGAGCAGTTAGGCCAACTGAAAGAGCTACTTGTCGTAGCCTAGTTCCATTCGTTATTAACAGTCGCGAATTCGCGACTGTTAATAATAGTCAGCACAAAAAAACAGAACATATAAGACATCAATAGCGAAAAATGTACTGATGGGCTGTTTATGCATAGGCACTCGGATTTTTCACTATGATTATGCAAAACCATATCTTCGTGAATATTTAACCAAATCGTAAACACATACGATCTTAATAAATTGACTTTTTTCGCCCGGTGAAAAGTCATCATCTGCATGCTTTTTAAGAATTTTTTCGAGAGCATCCAAGTCTAAGATCCTCGGCGGTACGAACACCGCCATGCGCAAAAAAAGATTAAAACCGACAGTGTTATATAACTCTTCAATACCTTTTTTGACTTGTGGAATTGTACCCGCTCGCCTTTCTTCGGAGCCTCGGGGCCGATAATGTTCGACGTTATGTCCTACCCTAATTGCCAATGAATCACAGAGACCGCTTTCATTTACCTTACCATCTTCGTCAATTAAACCTGCAGTGTTAAGATACTTAAATACAGGGATATTTATCTGACCTTTAATCAGTTTTGGAAAAACATCAAAGACGATCGAAGCTGAGTCGTAACCACCATTGTCAAAAATAACATCTCGTACAATATCTTCTCGTGATAAACCAACGAGACCTTGCTTCGCCATTTCCTCAGACTTTTTTATCTTGCTAATGGCACCGTATCCAACCACAAACTCTTGTTGTCCCTCTAAAGCTCCTATATCTTGGGCCTCTTTAACATACAACTTCCCTTTGGGGTCGTTGGTTATTATGAGCTCATATAACTCATCTTTAATCTGTCGAAAGATATGCGCTGGTATCCGACGCTTGACCTCAGACAAAACTTCAAATATATCTCGATAAGACGCAGCCCGGATAAGATTTACTGGCAATGTTTTTAGCAAAACTGACTCTGTCAAAGTTGGCTCATCCAAGTCAGGATCCCATTCAACAAAGATGATGTTCTCCTTAAGAGCATCCATTTTGCTTTCTGGCATACACTCAACAATCTCTTCTAAAATTCCTAATATGTGCGGATCTGTAAGAGAGTACCCGAGAAATATAATGGGGTGCTCAACAAATATTGTTAACAACTTAGATGATAAATATGGATTCTTTTTTTTAAACTTTTCATAGTCCTCTTGAGTTAAAACTAGACTGTTTGGGTCATTGCAACTACCATGAATCTTGTATATTTCGGCGACCCCATAATTTCTACTTGCAAACAATCCTTCCTGTCCAATAAAGACAGAAAATTCACTGAAAATTGACTCCAAAAAAAGATCCCAATTGGTAGTTATAACACCATCAATTTTACTTGACTTTAAGAGTTCTATTTCCTCCCTATAATCTTCGTTTACGTTCTCATGAATTTCTTTTAAATAGCTTGATATTTCCACTTTCAATGGCGAGTCTGATTTCAAAAGATGTTCAGAATATTGAATATCTTTTTCGCCTTTAATCTCACTGTCCCACCACTTTTCGCTGTAGGATTTGGATAGAACACTCGCTATTTTTGTCAAATCCCCATCAGCTTGTGATCTAATTTTTGTGTAATTTTCACCAATTATTTCACAAAACTTCTTCAAAAGATCTTCCCAGTTTTCCGCGCCCAAATAGCGACGAGACATGCCTGATCCTACAAACAGGAAAGGAGACGCGGAAAACTTATTAAAATGATCGGAAAGAAGCTTTTTAAAAGTCACAATTTTTCCTTCTAGAGTCAAATTTTTTCTATACCACCTACGCATACCGTGGATGCTTATCATATAATTCATTCAATCGAAAAATACGATATCAAGCTACTGATAAATACAACATTTATCCCTCAAATTCTTGTGACAACCAAAAGTAATTTTAGCATGCTCAGTAAGCTTCAATGAGGCAGAGTATCTGATTTCTATTTTTCTTTATCTAAGTGACACTAAACGACTTAATTACCCAAAACAATAGCTAAGTGTACAATTTTGTAGAGATGAGCTTACCATGAGTGGCCGGCGCCAATTTCAATACTTTTGACGCGGCGGTTATTTAGGGGCTAAAAATAGACCATATTAGGAAACCGTGGCATGATATACGCTCATTGCTGCCTGTCTGGCTAGGCCGCGACTTTTTCAGTACATTTGACATATCGAGTTAAAATCACTGAGATTAATCGCATCAGCCACTTAAATACAGCCTCGCTTTCTATACTCCGCTTCCCATTCTGCAAAGCGTTTGAGTAGGACATCTTTAGTTTTTCTCTCACGAGCTAATGCTCGTTTACTTTTCTTTTTAGCAGCCTGTTTGTCGAAGGTCACGCCAGATAGTTCTTCTTCAAACATGCTTGGCACAACGTGGCTATAGTGCTGCTCAATCATGGCTGTACTGGTTCCGCATTGCCTCGCAAGCACGTCAATGCGTAGGTGACGGCTCAGTAACTGCCAAGTGATGTAGGTATGTCGTAACGAATAAAGCGATCTGGGGCCGTCAGAGCTACTTCTTAACTCACATTCATCAAGTGCAGCGCTGAACGTCCGTCCCAGTTCTTTTGTAGTGCTTCCATCAGCAAGCCTGAACAGTTTGTCATTGGGCTTTCGATTTGGAAAGCGATCTCTCAGCTCCATGAGCGGATATACAATATCGTCTTTACACACGACCGTTCTTGTACCGGTATGCTTTGTCGTCTTGCCCTTTCGGATTTTGATTTTGAAGATGACTTGGTGGTCTTGGCGTGTCATCTCAATGTCACCCCAGGTCAGTTCTTCCATCTCAGTTCCAGGCCGAATACCGGTGTTAACAACAATTTCTGCATAATCCAGTAATAGCTCACGGATCTGGCGAGTCTTATCTTTTCGACTGTTATCACGCATCGACTCTATAGTTTCTAATACCTGCTCGTATTCTTCACGCGTGAAAGCCGCTCTTCTTGCGCCCTGCTCTCCTGTAGCACTAAGCACCGGAACTTGTACTGCTAGCATCCATTGCTTTTCAACGGCTTCCTTAAAGACCATCTGCAATGCGGCATTGTGATTAAGCAGCGTTGACTTGTTAAGTAGCCGACCGGCTTTCTTGATCCGCCAGATTTCAAACTCTTTTACCTTTTGCTGATCTATCGATGTGACATAGGTTCTGTCGAAGAATGGGATGTGATAGCGCTTCAGCGCGCCGATGTAATCTTTAAAGCTTACCTTACCGCCGCCGTGTAATAGCGCATGTTCCATATTGGTAATAGCAAGGTTCGCGACATCTCGAAACCGCTTACTCCTGGTCAGCGTTCCGGTTTCGGCCTTTATCTTCCATTCCATACGTAGCAGACGCGCTGCCGCGATAGCTTCGTCTTTATCTACTTGCTTGGTTGACTTGCAATACCAAGTCCCGAATAGCTGAAAGCGTGCATACCACTTCTTGCTGTTGTCTTGGAGAAATACGTAGAGAGAGTCGTCTACATTATGTCGTGCGATTTGTGTTGCCATAGCCGTCCGCTTGCAAAGAATAAATACTGCGCTTACGACGAGTATAAACGGCTAAATGAAAATATCTATCTGTTTCCAAATAGAAAATAATAAGTCATGTTAATACACATTAACGTGACCTATCGCTTCTTTAGCTATTTGGTGTCACGACAATCTTCTAGACCATTCTCAACCTCTATGGTTGTATGTGACAATTCAAATTCATCCAAAGCATTCGCTATGCTTTCTTTCAACATTAGGTATTCAGCTTTCGACTCAAATTGACTAACGATGTGAACTGTCGCGACATGATGCTCACCATCTAGTGACCAGATATGCAGGTGATGCAGATTGCTAACAGCATCAAGTTCAAGCAATTTATCAGTCACGTTTTGTAAAAGGTCGTTGTCTGGTGACGCCTGAAAAAACAGTTTTACGGTGCTGATAAGATTTCGGATAACGTTGAACAGAATGAAAAGCGTAAATCCGATAGAAAGAACCGGATCCAGAACAGGCCAGTCTTTGAACTGCATAACAATAGCGACAATGAGTACCGCTACCCAACCTAAAACGTCTTCGAGTAAATGCCAGTTCAGAACTTTTT
This sequence comes from Salinimonas iocasae, assembly GCF_006228385.1. Lineage (GTDB taxonomy): Bacteria > Pseudomonadota > Gammaproteobacteria > Enterobacterales > Alteromonadaceae > Alteromonas > Alteromonas iocasae. The sequence continues at coordinate 857,857 of NZ_CP039852.1, read as the reverse complement.
CATTCAGCGATTTACCACCTTGTAATTTATACGCGGCGAAGCCGTTGACCAGTACGCCAAGAATAGCCAGTGCAATCATGCCTTCTGTTTCTGGCATCTCTGGATTACTCAGCCGTGGCACTGCCTCATAAAGGACCCAGGCAGAACCAACGATTAAAACAATGCCGTTTATCAGCGCCCCGAGTAAGCTCAGCCGCCTCTTGCCATTGCGTTAAAAACTCACTCATTGTTCTCTCCTTTAAGACAATGTTAATCAATCGCCGATTCAATTAATGGCTTTATGGATTGCTGCGTATTTGTATCTCAACCATCGGTGCATGGAACATTACATTCTGTGCTGTATCATGATGCCTGAGCCTGAAGCACTTGGTTGATACGTGACGAAACAAGTCAGTGCTAAGAGAATGAATTATTTAAGGTGATGCGGGTATTACTTCTCATCAATACTGATGTCTCTTGCTTTAGTGTAAGCTTCCCAACCTTCTTTTGCTGCATAAGGTACAATGAGCAATGCCGCCACAGGATCAGCCCACCACCAACCAAACCAATTTACCAATAGCAAACCGGCAAGGACAACGATCGTTTGGTATAAGCAGATAAAGGTATCTTTAGCATCGGCGAGTAACGCCGGGCTATCCAGCTTGCGGCCATATTTTCTTTTGAAATGAATTAAAATCGGGTTGATAAGCAAGGAAGTAACTAAAATGATTAACCCCATAGTGCTCCAGCTTGACGTTTGCTGACTAAGAAGTTTTGTAACGGAATCATAAGATATAAATATGCAGACCAAAGTAAATGATACGGCAATCACGTAGAGAGTGATTTTCTTCCGTCTATTTACTTGTTTTTTATCAATTCCCTTAAGTTCGCCGTGTAGACGCCAGCCTAGCGTGGTAGCGCTTAACACCTCTATTGTACTGTCCAATGCCCACCCTATGAGCGCTGAACTATTAGCAATTATTCCTGCGATTAAAGCTACTATGACTTCAATTGCATCATAGATGACATTTAATATTTGAAGCGTTCTGGCCTTTTTTAAATCACTTTTTCTTGTTGGTTCCATATTTTAACTTTTATATATTCCATCCAATAAAATCTTCATATTTTTTCGCACTCGTTCTATACTTGTTTCTTTAGAAGTCAAGTAAGCTAATTACGCCATTTCCAAAACTTGCCTGAGTACAGATAAGCACTGCGTACATGGGGTCCATTGTGACCAGGTTTTATAAAAGGGGCCTACCACATTTTCCAGACAACATTTACTAAAAAGGAAAAGAAATGACATTTGCTTGCGGGCTTGCAGACAAATGTTTAATTCTATTCATCACGCGCTTTATCTGAACGTAAGTATTTCTACAACGCAGCCACTGCCCCGATTAGGACCATCACTACCAGTAGCCAGATCAAACCCATACCTATCATCATTTCAACCCCCATCGTCTCTCCCATACAATTCATCATGATTTATGTACTCCCTAATTGAACCACCCGCATTTATGTAAACCGGCAAAGCCATAATGACGTCAAATTGAACCATCATAGACCTTAGAGTGCAGTACCCTTAGACTAGAGGTAGGCGGGCTCTCTTGGCTCCAATTTTTCCATAGGTTTTTGCGTTCGCTTTTTGTTGACAAAGACTTGGCTCATTGAGCTTATTAGGTAGCCAAGCACGAAAACCTAAAAAGCCATATAAACAGTGCCAAGGTAGTATGAGCAGTCTCTTGCCATTGCGTTAAAAACTCACTCATTGTTCCCTCGTTTTTGGCGATGTTAATCCATCCCTGATTCAATTAATGGCTTTATGGATTGTTGCGTATTTGTACTTTAACTATTGGTGCGGGGATCATTTGGCAAGGCCTGACTTTCCTAGACACTTTCTATGTCCTTAAAATACTGCCTGTCATATTCTGTTGGTGACGTGCTTCCGTTGGCAGGATGAGGTGTTCCGGAAGACTATTACATTTGATGATTTTTACTATTACAACCTGATAAGTAAGCGGAAGAGATTTCTTGACATTGTTCGTAGGAATGAGGCCTGACTTTGCAAAGAATTTGCAAAGCTTCTCAATGTAAACATATACCCATGATTTCAATAAAGTAATATATGCGCATTAATTTCAAAATCCGTTGCCTTCGGGCGTGGCGGTTCAAGTCCGCCCACTGGTACCACTCTTTTCCCTAGCGGAAGAAACAATCAACCGACCTTTGAGTCGGTTTTTTTGTGTCTGAAATACAAAAGCACGGCGTGGCGTTCGAGTATCGGCCCAGCCAAATGTAAAGCGTGACTGTCCCTTTTATTGTTCGTGCCTTATCTCAATTTCGGCAGACAACCACATCGATAATATAATCCGCTTAACCACCTATTCTTACAACCCTACTCATGTCTGAAACTGTTTCGCCAATCTCTTGGACTCAGCCTGTGACGTTGCTTAAAGTGCTGGCGAAACGATGTCGCGGTTTGAAAGCCAACCTTTTCTGCTATCGCATCTATCGACAATGAGGTCATTTCTAACAATTCACGCCCTTGTCGTAATCGCTCCCCAATCAACCACGCCATTACCGACATACCTGTCGCTCTTTGGAAGTGTCGCGTAAACGTCCGCCGACTCATGGCCGTGCGCGCGGCGAGGTCATCAATGGTGTGTGATACTGCGATGTTTTTTCGTAAATAGTCCAATAGCCGGTTGATATGCGCATCCTGAGTAGAGATAGCAACAGGCTGCTCAATGAACTGCGCCTGTCCACCTTCCCTGTGCGGAGGGGTCACCATCACGCGGGCCACTGAGTTAGCCACTTTACCACCGTGATATTCGCGCACTAAAAACAAGCAACAATCTAACCCTGCTGCGGTACCTGCCGACGTCACTATGCGGTCATCTTCGATATACAGCGCATTGGTATCTAAGTTTACATTTGGAAATCGACGGCTGAAATCTTGCTCAGCCAACCAGTGCGTGGAAGCGCATTTACCGTCCAATAAGCCGGCATACGCTAGCGCGTAAGTACCATAGCAAAGTCCCACGACGTAGGCACCCCGGTGGTAGCAGCGCTGTAACGCATCGACCAGTTCTTTTGACGGTGGCTCATTGAGATCGTGCCAGCCGGGTACGACAACAATATCCATATCATTTAATAGCGCCAGTCCTCCATCGGGGGTGAGCGTCATCGCTCTCTCTGAAGCCAGCGGTTGTCCGTCCGGTGAAACAATTTTAAGTTCAAATAACGGACTATCCGGCAAAAGCATACCAAATATCATATAGGGAACAGAAAAATGAAAAGGGCTGAAACCGGGATGCACAACGAGCCCGACTTTTGGTAATGGCATACTCCACCTCCTTCAAAACGATTGTCCGCCGTCTACCTATTGGCCCAATAGTTTCGAACATTGTCATCAGGGTCAATGTTTTTAACACATTGCCTTTTATATTATTGCTTGCGTTATCGAAACAATCGTACCGGAGACAATAATATGTTCAAAACAGCAATAATTGGTTCACTCATCTTGGCGACTGTGGCTTTGCCTGGCAAAGCACAGACCGAACCTGCGTTACAAGACGCCACACATACAATTCAACACATTCGCAACGCCACCCTAAAAGTAACCTACGGCGATACAACGTTTCTTGTTGATCCCATGCTTGCCGATAAAGGCGCTTACCCGGGGTTTGAGAACACCTATCGAAGCGATTTACGTAACCCGATGGTGACCTTACCCATGCCCGTTGAAACACTACTCAAGGATGTAGATGCCGTGATTGTCACGCACACGCACCTTGATCACTGGGATGATGCAGCTCAACAGCACATAGCCAAAGATATTCCGTTATTTGTTCAAAATACCACTGATGCCGGGCTAATTCGCTCACAGGGCTTTACCGATGTGCGGGTGCTCAGTAATGAAGATAGCTTTAGTGGTGTAACCCTTCATAAAACGGGGGGACAACATGGCTCTGATGCTATTTATTCTGTGCCTGCTTTGGCTGAAATCCTTGGCAATGTTATGGGCGTAGTGTTTGAAGCATCCGGTTATGAGACGACCTATATCGTTGGCGATACGCTTTGGCGTTCAGACGTTGAACACGCCATACAGCAATACCAGCCTGGCGTGATTGTCCTGAATACCGGCGCTGCAGAGGTCACAGGATTTAAAGACGACCCGATTATCATGGGTAAACAGGACACATTGCGTGCGCATCGCGCAGCACCTGATGCCACTATCGTTGCTGTTCACATGGATGCGGTAAATCATATGACTGTAAGCCGAAAAGAATTAAGAGAATACGTTGAGCAGGAAGGCATTGAAAAAGCCACTAAAATTCCGGCCGATGGTGAAACACTGACCTTCAAGTAAAAAGAACATTTATTTACTTACCACAAAGAGGATTTACACTATGAGTAAGCAGGCACTGATTGTTGTTGACATACAGAATGAGTACTTCCCGTCAGGAAAACTGCCGCAGGTAAACATTGAAAAAACCGCTGGCAATGCTGCTAAAGCGATAGAACATGCCCGTCAGCAACAGAATTTGCTGATACATATTCATCATGAGTTTCCCGACCCGGACGCACCTCTATTCACGCCGGGATCGGAAGGCGTGAAGATCCATGAATCTGTGGCACCGAAAAACGACGAAACGGTTATTCTTAAAAATTACCCAAATGCGTTTTTGAAAACCAATCTCAAAGAGCTTTTGGACCAGCATAATATTGAAGAAGTGGTGATCATTGGCGCGATGAGCCACATGTGTATCGAGGCAACGGCAAGGGCAGCTTCGGATTTCGGTTATAATGTCACTATTCTGGAAGATGCCTGTACCACGATGGATCTTGAGTTTAACGGCATCAAGGTTGCCGCATCCCAGGTCCATGCAACCATAATGGCGGGTATTGAGTTTGCTTATGGTACCGTCAGTAGCGTCAACTCCTATATCAATAGGTAACAGGGATTCGTTCTCATCTGGCCATCTTTGTCGTGGAAAGTCAGAAACATGGCACCTCACCGGATTATCTTAACAGTAGACATCATGGTGGGGTTTGATAGATGGCTGGAAAAAGACTGAATACGGGTAGTTGTGCTTTGCAAAGATTTTGCAAAGCACTAACTCGTAAAATTAACGTGTTGATTTATTTATATTAAATTAAAAGCAACGTTTTCAAAATCCGTTGCCTTCGGGCGTGGCGTCCGAGTGTCGGTCCAATCAAGTCCGCCCACTGGTACCACTCTTTTCAAGTCTACAGGAAAGAGAAAAATAAGCCGACGCAAGTCGGTTTTTTTGTGTCTGCTGGTACGAATTCTGTTCAAAGGTTTCTTCGCTAATCAGAGCCTTTTCCAACAAAACTGCTGCGAGCGGTTATTTTCGGCTTCCAATGAAGCTGATGCCAATGCTTTTGGCTCGTCAGCTGACAAACGGGAATTCCAATACCCGAGTTTGATGGTGAATAGTTGTGATGATATTGCGAGATATTAATAGAGCATTGCCCGGGATAGATATTAATTCAAACTCTATCTACTAAACCGGGCTGCTCTTTCACTATAAGATTGAGCACATCTGCAAAGTGACTTTTACATAACGTTATCAGATACGTTTGACCACACTTCGTTATACTCAAATTGATAGGTAAGGGGGACATCCAGGTCATGACGAGCCCTCGAAGGTATCTCGTCATCTTGAATAAAAAGAGGGTCCTCATCCGTGATCCCCTCGGAGTCGTAATATAAAACCACCAGAACAAGTTCTAAATTCATGTCCCGATAGCTTAATAAATCTCTTAAATCTGTTGTTTCAGCTACTACTCGGCTGTCACCCGAAGCCAGTACGTCTTCGACACGCCATATAAAGCGATGCCCTTCTCCGGCCATTTCTAATTACCAGTAAATCTTTTGTTACACTCTGGATAGCTCGAACAGCGACCTATCGTTTCCATTCCACTGGTCGTTATAACTGTTTCAGACGAAGTCTTCTCTTTATCGCCGGTTGCGAATGCAGGAAGAGAAAATAAAGTGAAAAATAATGCTGCTGCAGGTACTTTGATAAGATTGGTCATTGTGACGCTCCTTAATTTTTATTTTGAGAGCGCAAGTTATACTATGGCAATTCAAACGCTGCTTGACGTTATCTTTACCAATCATTACAAAGTGATAATAAGTCCTGACAGTACATTACATTTTATTACATGAAGCTTACTTATTCATATTGAGACAGGAATTGCATGGAGCAGAAGTACATAATTGCCCACAATCTCACCTATATCCCAAAACGCGGGATCATCATTTATGATGGTGGGAAAATTGAACTGGCAAACCTCCAGCGACAAATTCTGGAGTTGTTTTTATCGAACAATGGCGCCCCTGTTACCAAAGAAGCGTTATTCGAACTATGGCCAGCACAGAGTATAGCTTCAGAGCAACAACTTGCCACTGCAATATCAAGGCTTCGCAAAAATTTTAATCAGGCAACCGGCGAACCTGGCGTCCACTTTATTAAAGCGGTGCAGAACGTTGGGTACGAATTTATTGCACATGTTCAGATTGTCTCAAATGAATCGACGGCGGAGCCTGATGAACCTGAACATAAAAGCAAGGCTTCAAGGTTAGTTCAATGGCTACTGTTGCCAATTGCCTGCGTCATTTTAACCGCCATAGTAAGCGCGTTTTATTTTAATAAAGACCTGTCAGAATTCACAGCCGGAGCGGCTGTTGGTTATGTTGATTCCTCGAACGATAAGCGCGAACCTGCATTCTCATCATTTAGTGATGAGTATGCTTATGGCGTGAAAAGCGATGGCGATGAATACTGGCATGTTCTCGCATTTGAGTCTTCAAATGCTGGCAGTATAGAAATAATAGCCCCGAATGCAGATATAAGAGAGCCCGTATGGATTGGCAAAAAGCAGCTACTGTACGTCGAGAAAAGCGCAAAATCCTGTGAGTTAATGCAGGCTAGCCTTGATTATGAGCAAGCTACATACAGCAGCAAACCGATTATATCCTGTAACCCTGCTAGCATTACAATAGATATCGCTTATCTAAAAGGTGACCGCATTTTGCTTGCGCAGATTCCGCCCGGCAATAGCCAATCCCAACTTTATGTGTATGATTACTCGACTGGTGAGCTATTGTCTCAGCGAGCACCAGGTAAAAAAGGCATTGGCATTTATGCAGTATATACATCTCCTGACGGAAAGTTTCTAACAACACTGCGAACAGAAGATAATTTCTCCACTATTGTAGAGCTTTACGATTCAGACAACCTATACGAAAATCTCTGGCGAACTGATATCGACTTTACGATGTTTAGTATAGCAATGCACAATACCTATCTTGTTTTTAAACGTGATAACGGGGTATTTACGGGGCTAAAATACCACAATTTACAGCTTACTCCCCTGATAACACTAACACACCCGGCCTATTATCCTACCTACCACCCGGATGGGTTCGCGTTTATTGATGGTAATTTCAGCGCCAGCAATCTATTGATGAGCGGCAATAAAAGAATGGCCCCGGTTAATAAGCCGGTAACAGCTGACGAGTCATCTGCAAATTACCTTTTGGCTGTTCATAAAAATGATATTTTTTACAGTTCGGACAGAACTGGCACAAATCAAATCTGGAAGTTCGATATAGATACCGACTCACATGTTCAGCTCACACGCGCCCCGCTAGGCGTTGATGCGCTTCAAATGTACATCAGCTCAGATGGCAGCAAGTGCGCGCTCATCCGTCGGGGCCGAATCACCCTGTGCGACTTGACACAGAAGGCATTGACACTGGGCGCGCAGTTTGAAGGCCGATCGCCCACATTTGATTCTCACTCTGTTTTATATATAAAAGAGCAAGATGCGCAGGGTGTGGTTTACAGAATGAACCCGCGGACTAATGAGCATCACAAAGTCGGTTTGCCCCCTGCCCGGCGAATTGCAAATACCGAGCATGGCCTTTTCATACAAAAGCAAAATATAGATGGAATATGGCGGGTAAACGATAGTGATGAGGAAAGATTAATAGCTACGAATACCACTCCACTTAGTTTTGAGTGGGAAATTGTCGGTGATAGTCTATACACTCAAACAACTTCGGACGCGCAGATAAAGAGATTTGATATAGTGACCGGCGACCCGCTACCTGTAGAGCTTAATCATCAGTGTAATGTTGTATATGGCTTGGCCGAAGACTATTGCGTCAGAGTGGCGCGACAACGTCCTAAAAACAGATTAATGGCAATCAGTCTTGATTTGAATGAGCAATAATAACGTCCCGCGGTCAGGATGACTTGCACTCGGCAAATGCTTTCTGGTTTTTGTATTTTCTCTGTAATAACTATCCAGCTTCCTTTGTCTAGGCATCGCTCTTCATATGCACTCCAACAGAACTATCATTTTCATACTATTTGTCTGCAGACCGTACAAATAAATACTGTTCGCCAAAAAGTTTCTTTTACTTTGTGAAATTTAAAAACAGCTGACTATCTACTTCATCTAAAAATATTGACCAAAAGTTCAGTTACTTTTGACTTCAAGCAGTTGTAAGTTTATTCCGCTAACGTTCATCTGATTAGCAAACTATTGGGATTCTATCAAAAGGAAATTTGAATGAGAGAACTAACTTTCGACGAAGCAAATTATGTAAGCGGTGGAATAGTGGCGCTTTATTGGGTAGGAGTAGGAGCAGTATGGGCTTATCGTTCATATAAAACAGTACGATTTGTTTCGCAAGCAATGGCTGGAGGAGCCTTGTACGATGGCGCAAAGTCAATGATTCCATAATTGTACACGCGTACGGCCAAATCCGTACGCGCTTTTTGGAGTGTAAGTATGCGTATAAATGAGTGTCACTGTCCGTGCTGCGACAGTCAGATAGGTCTGCGAGCAAAACTAAAACTATTGTTACATGAAACAGTCACATGCCATTGTTGTGAAGCTACGTTAGTCGTTAGTATTTTTTCAGCTGTGCTCGCAACCTGCTTATTGGGTGTACCCGCCTGGCTGTTATTCGACGAACTCCTGACGACTATTGATATCCACAAATTCGTGAGACTTTTTTTAGGCTTCAGCGTTTGTATGTGTGTGGCTCGACTTGGATTTCCTTTCGCTAATCTGATTCAGGTAAGGCGTTGACTAATCAATCTGACTATTTACAGCTCCCCTGACGGCCTACCAGTCTCTTTCAACCGTTATCAGCCTGACTAAGTACACGTACTTGGTTAATCGGGACTCTGTGTCTGTAATGGTCAAGTCATTTGCACTAACATAGCGTGTTACACGCTGTGTTCACAATTAAGAACTCTATTTATGCAAGTCATCACTACAGCGTAGCAACAGAGCGAAAATAGGATTGACTATAAAATTCTATTTACTACTATTGGCGCTGCTTATCATCGCGCCTGTCCATGCTCGGGGAGATACCATGCTAGGTATGATTTTTACGGTCGTCTTTATTGTCATTATGCTGGTTTTATACTGGATCATCGTGGCCGAAGTAGGTAAAAAAGATAAAAGCTGAGCCGGTATGTGCTAGTCGTTTAAGATGCACCGCGCTCATAAAAAAGCGTAAGGGTAAATACCGTCGCGCATCAAATAGCTACGCCAGGTTTCTGCATCACATGCCCCTGCCAACCTGGTTTTGTTTTCTATTTCCAGCTCCACGTTGTACCAACCGCCTTGTCGAAATTTTGCTCAGATTTGATTATCAGTTGTTATCACACTGGTGGCACTTGGCTTTTATAGCCAAAGCATAAATTAACACTCTTTTTCGCACTATACATCCAACTCGGCAGTCACTTTTACAGACAAACTGAAGCGTATAAGCATTTTCAGGTTAGTACTTATTTAAAAACCATTGGAACTCACAGGAGCAATACCGCGGTATAACTTAACATACCCATCGGGAACGATTAATTGTCATCAATCTCTGTTTTTTCTTAGGAATGTTCTCTAAAGTTGCGCCGTCAAAAATGACAAGCAATATATAAAGGACTTATTTAATGAAACGTATGTTAGTTGCAGCTGCTATCACTACCTTCTCAATGAACGCATTTTCTGCTCAGACTTTTTCCAATGGCCCTACGTGGGATTTCGTTGAGGCTGGCTATAGCAAGGCAGATGTAGACGATATCGATATTTTCGAACCATCAGGTATCAACCTGGAAGGATCTGTGTCAGTTGGCGAAAACTTTTTTGTAAATGGTGCTTATCGCAACCTTAGCGATGAAGAAATGACAGTGGAGCTGGAGCTGAGTCAGTTGAGCCTGGGTGTTGGCTATCGTTACGGTATGACTAAAAGCACTGACTTATTTGCAGCTGTCAGCTTTGAAAACCTAAACGCAGAAGCTAAGCTCGATGGTGACAGTTTTGTCGAGGGTGATGAAAATGGTTTCGGTGTTGCTATAGGCGTTCGCTCTATGGTTATCGACCAGCTTGAGCTATCTGCACAAGTTAAACAAATCGAATTAGACGAGACGTCTACAACCGGCTTCGAGGCTGGAATAAACTATTACTTCACGCCCGCTCTTGCGATCGGTGCGACTTATGAAGATCGCGATGAGTTCACCTTTACCGGTGCACACCTGCGTTACGCTTTCTAAAACTCAGCGGGCCAAAGGCCCGCTTTTTCATTGTTCTATAAACAGTTACTTTGTGTTGTTTCGTTCGCTTCGTTTAAATGGCCCGCCAATCACCAGCTGGCTTTGGCATCGCTCTTATAGCCGCGCCAGACAAAACCCACCCCGACGCTGTAAGTAACATCTTTTTCGTATAACGGGCTTTCCTCATTACTCGCGCCATGATGAAGCTGCATTGATGCCCCAAAGAACCCACGCAAGTTCTTCATTACCGGAAAAGCCAAACCGGCCGATACTTCAGCGCCAAGGTATCCACCACCAGCATTATAAGCAGGCCTGAATCCGGTCTCGAACTCAGGAGTAACCTGATAAAAATAGTCGTGTAGTTTTTCGGTAGCCCATGTCATTCGGGCGGAAAGACTAAAACCGGTATCGGGCGTAAATACACCGCGTTGCTGATACCGTAATGTTGGCTCGAACACGTAGCCTCTGGCATCAATGTGACCAAAATCTGTGGAAAACACAGCTCTTGTCTGCAACTGGGCAGCAAGCCGCGCGTTGCCACCACCATTGAACGAATAGTCTTGAATTTTATAAATCAGTTGCGGCCCGACCTCGAATAAATAATCCAGTTCAGGCATACCTTCGCGCACCGTATTATCGTCACTGTCTGCAGCAAATGCGCCGCCAAAACTGATATCGAGTTCCAGCTTTTGGTTTTCTACTACAACAGCGCGCGCCCCGCCCTGCCCGCCAATTCGAATAATGTCACCCCGGTAGATTGCATAAGGCAGCGCTAACGCAACAGTGTTTCGCTCACCGGATGCAGGGTAATCAGGCACCTCAATCGCGCCGCCACCTATACCCACCTCCCACAGTGGCTGCTTCTCATCCAGGGCTTCAAACCCGGTCAGGTTGCGATTGGGTGATGTGTCAGTCTGCTCATCCTTTGTTTGAGCTATGCCAGCAGGGCTGATGGCTATGAACACTATAAGAAGTAAATATTTTATTGAGAATTTGAACACTTACATCCCTGATTAAATTAAGTGGGGAAATCAAGTGTAACGGCACTACTGTTTGATTAATAGCCACCGGTTCATAATTCGTCGGCATCTGTTAAGGCTTACTCCACTGCCCTTCGCGTTTCTACCGTCCTACTTATGCTTTCCAGAAACACAGGGTATTGAAGCCCAGATATTTTTTGACCTGATAAACGCCCAGCAAATTCTGCGATGCAACGCCACAGGCATAGGCGATGGCGGCACCAATTACGCCGAAGTGCGGAATCAGAATAATACCCAACGCAACGCTCAGAATGCCGCTTATAACGACGTTATCGCGCACTTTTGTCTCGTTACCGGTCATGCTTAGCAAATAACCCACCGAACCGGTAGCAATATTCACAAACTGGCCGATAGTCAGGATCATCAGCGCTGTAGCTGCCGCAGTAAATGCGTCACCGAACATGCTCATCAGCCATTCAGGAAAAAGCAGTATGAATAGTGTAACCGGCACCGAAACCAGAAGCATAATACGAACAGACAACAAAGCGGTACGTTTGATACCTTCCATGTCCCCCGTGGCATGCATAGCAGCGAATTTAGGCGCTACAATTGTATTGACGGCAAACAAAATAAAGCTTGTCAGCATAGCCGTGCGCTGGGCGGTAGCGTAAAACGCAACTGACTCGGCGTCTTCCCCGATTCCCAGAATTAATTGTGAAGACCACTGAATGACTTGGTGAACAATGGCCACTGTCCATAATGGCATGCATGCACGGCGCAAAACTGATGATGCAAACGGTTGAGGCTGGCAAATCTTCGGTGCTGACTGAAACCAAAGGTAGCCACCTATCAGTGCACTTACCGCTGCGGCGATAATAAAATAGATGGCTATGTCTGTTGCCTGACTGTGACCAGACGCCAGCACACATGCAAGAATGATCACTGGCAACGAGACACTGGCCACAAACATGGATTTTGAAACCTGCTTTAGCCCCTGCAAGGCTTGCGCCTGCACGATATACAGCGCCATAAACGGTGCCGCAACCACCGCAACTTTGAGTACATCCTCAAAGCCACTCAGGGAAAATACGCTTTGATTAATCCAGCCTGCACTGTTGTACACTAACGCGGCCAATACTGTGGTGAAAGCAAAAGCCCAGACCGTCGCTTTACAATAAATATTGTGAAGTGCGCTACCGCCGCTACACGCCCGATCTTTTGCCACAAAGCGCACTATAGCCTGATCCAGACCGCTTCGCCCGACAGTGGCAAGAATCGTCACCAGCGTAAAAGCGAGAAAGAAAAGACCAGCCTGGCTGGGACCCACGGTTCGGGTAACAACAACGTTCATCGCAAACAGACTAACCGCTGCCAGCACTTTCACCACGAGTCCGGCAAGACTGCCCAGAATCACTTCTCTCATATGAGGCTCGGCAAGGCTGGCCTGCCAGTTGAGTACTCTAACCATAAGTGTCACTCATCAGCACTGGGTTGAAATAAAATTATCGATACTGTTGAGCAACGCCGGGTTAGCGTACTGCCCCAATGAACCGGCCCGTAGGGTGGTGATATCATCCAGCGTGGCAAACAGTTGCTCTTTGTCATAGCTGACGTAACACCCGTCCAGCTTTTCAAAGTTGCGGCAGGTGGCCAGCTGATGCTCGTTACGGTGCTCACCCAATGCGGCAATGCGCGGGAACACCAATACCGGCTTCGCTTCCATTAAGGAGGTGATTATTGAGCCCATCGCGGCATGAGCAAGAACAATTGACGCTTTTTCAAACTCTCGCTTATAAGACTGCTCGTCCAGAAATGCACAATACTTCATGTGTTTGGGTTGATAGTCGCCGTGGCCTATCTGCGCGAAGATTTCCATGTGAGGATTAGCCTCTGCCCAGGTATCCACCAATTCAACAAAACGGTCAAAAGGTAACTGCGTACCGACGGTAAGAAAAATCATAATACTCTTCCCTGATATTGAGGCCCTGTTGGTTGAACCAGATTTGGCCACTGTGTCAGCCATAAATCAGCAAACGCGCCAGCTTTTTTACCCGATAAAGATAGTTCTTCAGCATTGGCAATACTGTCGATCCAAATGGTTTTAGCCCCCACCATCTTGCCCAGCATAATGGCTATCAGGCCCGGCGCGGCACCACTTGAAATAACCACATCGGGGCGCTTGGTAAAGATTATCCAGGCCATTTGCGCAAATAAGACCAGCAACTTAAGCTTCTCATCGCTGTTGGCATCAATTACCTGAGAAAAGTCATCTTCCATGCCCTCGCGGTACTGGTTTGAAACATAACTGGTCTGGTATCGGTCAAAGACCGGCTTAAGTCGAAGCAGTTGAATCAGATGCCCGCCCTGAGAAGCTACAGCTAACAGTTTTTTCTTTTTCATGGTGATACTCCTGATAAGCAACGGTCATAAAACGTTGTACAACCTCTACAAGAGTAATGGCAAAGGACGCGCCAATTTTAATTACACAATAAATTCATAGCCTTACTGGTTTTTGTTACTTTTTCGGCGAGGGATTTCGCAATATAAAAATGCGTTAAGAAAATCCGTTTCAAAATGCGAAAGGCGAAAGGCGAAAATCACAACGGATTAATGCTGTATCGCACGTTGCGATGCCACAAATGGCGAATCAGTTTGGGTAAACTGAGAAAAGAGGGCTTCGCTTTTTGCTTATGACGAAGTAACCATACCTTCCATTGTGCAGATACTAGAGCGTCCTCGGTAATCTTTTGCCGATACGCTATGGCATTGCTCAAACCAGTATCGCCATGTTTACTGGTACTAATTTGCTCGGCTATCAGCGTCAATACATGCAATAACTCGCTCAGGAAAGTAACCCGGTCATATCTGGATAACGAAGTGCGGGCCTCGGTACGAAAATATGTTGGCTTGTTAATGAAGCGACAGGTCATTCCGGCAAGTAACAACTGACTGTATAGCAACATGTCCTCACCGAACCTGATATTTTCGCTGAACATCAATCCGTGATCGCGCACGACCGACGCATTGAGTAGTGGTTTGGTGGCTCCCATACCATGGCGAATAAAGTATTCAGCATCCATATTGAACTGGGTATACGCAGAACATAACTGACTGAATCTGGCTGCATAGCACTGCCCGGTCTTTTCATCTGCCAGCCAGTAACTGTCAATCACCATATCGACACTGTGTGCCTGAGCCACGTATAACAGTGTCGCAATACGATCCGGCGCGATCCAGTCATCAGCGTCCAGCATTGTCAGCCACTGACCCGAGGCACTGTTAATGCCCTGATTTCGCGCTGCACCAGGGCCTGAATTAACATTGGTTTGTAATACGTGAACTCGTTTATCTTTGCTGGCATATGCGTTGGCAACCGACAGTGTGTTATCGGTGGAGCAATCGTCCACCACAATAATCTCCGTATTATCGTGAGTTTGGCTGAGCGACGATTCAATGGCTCTGGGTAACGTGTTTTGTACATTGTAAGCCGCAATGATTATCGATACTTTTGTCGAACTCATTTTGTGCCCCCACCTATTTTATGTCAGCGGCAAGCAGAAAGCTCAGAGTCTGAGAGATCATCCAGCACGCTTCTTATAATAGTGAGGTTTGCCGCTGAGGAGTACGCTGCATCATAACGCTTGCGCGAGTTTTTTGCGGCGCACTCTATAAGCATCGGGCTACTAACGTATCTTGCAATAGCATTGGCCAGGGCCGTGGTATCACCCGGTTCAATCAATAAACCCGAATCTTCATCGGGAATGGCTTCGGGAATACCGCCCACCGTGGTGCTCAGTACTGCCAGTCCGGCTGACATCGCCTCTAAAATTGCTATCGGCAGTCCTTCATTGTGAGAAGGTAATAATAGTAAATCAGACTCTTTCATCAGCTGGTATTTTTGTTCGCCCGTTACCCAGCCTACAACATCAAAGTAATCGTTCAGCTGGCGCGCGTTAATCAGCGTCTTAAGCTTTTCAATCTCTCCATTTCCGCCTACGGTGATGGTAAAACCGGACACACCGCGCTGTTTGAGTAAATCAACCGCCTCTACCAGGTCATATATACCTTTACGTTCACCGATATAGCCTAAGAAAAGTAGCTTTATCGACTGCTGACTGTCAAAACGACGCTCGCTGAATAAATTCTCATAAACGGGAGAAGGAAAGTTGTTGATGATCTGAATATCAGTATTGGTTGAGATGCCGCGAACATAATCGGCCCAATACTGGGAAAGCACAAAAACGCTATCGGCACTGTTCAGAACATATCTGACCCATGCTTTATAGAAGCCACCCGCGTTATCGTAGGTACGGGCAAACACCGAACCATGCAAATGGAAAATAACTTTACAATGGAACGCTCTGCACAGTGCTACCAGTAATGCTTTACGATAAATGCTTCCTTTATGCGACCCATGCAAATGACAAATACCAATTTTGCCGGCCACAAGCAGCCCCAGTAAGCTGAATACAGCACAAATATAAACATAGAAACGCTTGAGCAAGTTACCATCATCATGGGAGACAATCAGATAGCGCGGATAATTGTCGTAAACGCCTGCCTGAATATGGTTTTCTATAACTGCATGGATGCCTCCACGCGCTTTTGTACCAATGATGGCGATACCTTTTGCTTTGGTTTTACGATCCATAGTCAGTCCCCTTCAGAGTAACTTAATAATGGTTGGCTGCCTGCGACTTTGAATGCCGCCACCCGTAAGGGTCACTTTCAAACAAAGTAATAAACCAGCCGAAAATAGTAAGGTGATAAAGTGACTGTGCGTTCGACGACAACGCACTGGTCAGTAACAGTAAAAACAACAACAAACTGGCTTCGGGTCGTTCCAGCGCGCATACCATAAACGTCATTGATAAGAGCAAAAGAAAGTAGCCTGGCACACCGGTTTCGCCAATTACATGAGGCCAATAGGTGTCATAAAAGTATTGGCCTAACTTCACCCACCACAAATCTTTCATTGCGTTATATTCATAGACATTAGCGACATCTGCCGCCGCGTGACTGCCGATAGTGCCCCAGCCGCCGCCCCAGAAATTGCTTTCAAACAATACAAAGACAGCCTCTACCAAAAATATCACCCGGGGCGACTCAAAGTTTTCCAGCACATACCAGACGTTATCCTTATCCCAGCTAAGGTAGCTGATCAGCCAGGTGAAAAAGGCAAACACGATAACGGCCAGAATAAAACGATAATCGATATTAAAAGCGCGCTGCACTTTCAGCGCCATCAGTGCCATAAATAGCAGCATCAGTTCCAGACGCTGGATAGCGCAAAACACAAACACAATGCACAAAAACACCAGAGAGTTACCAAAGCGAAGATTACCTTTATGGTATTCAACACTGATCAACACTGCCGCGATGGTAAAAAACAACGCCGATTGCCCGGGATGCCAGAACCATCCGACAAAACGAGGAACCAGTCGTCCGCCAAGGTGGCCCGGCTCAAAGTGTCCACCGCTGGAAAATACTGCGTCATAGGCTCCCGGTGCACCGGCCTGAAAAAAGATGAGCAATATGCAAAGTAAAATCAGTGGTTTGATCATCTTAATTGTTCGTTTTGTCCATATTTCATCGCATCTGGCTACGGCAAACAGCATCACCATCGGAAAAAACTTAAGCTCATGGTAAAGCTGGACCAGTATGATTTTTATGCCTTTCTGATTCGCCAGTGAGATGGCGATGCCATACATCAAATACCCCAGATACAGCATCAATGCCGCCCACCATTTGTAATTCAGGCGAGGTTTGATAACTGCCACTAATAAACCGATGGCAATAATCGGAAACAGCTTTTCAAATAAATCGAACGGACTATACAGAGCAAGACTCACCTTTTTTACCATCAAAAAAATCAGTTCCAGAATGAACATTCCGAACAGAATATGAGGTACGATTGAGACCTGCTTTGCATCGTTCATAACGTATACAACGACTCAAGTAGCTGGGTGTCAGGTGTGCCGGGCAATATTTTCTGGCGCTCGTCGATCAGTAACTGCGCAAAATAGTCGCGCTCCTCAGTGGTAAGTGCCGGCTTCTTCCCCGTATTGCGCTCAACCAGCGCACGTTTAAGCGAAACCACAAATGTTTCAGGGAACAGCGATACGAATAATGTTTTGGCCAGCGAGCGACGCATTAATATTTTCTGAAATACTTTAGAGCGTGGTATGCCGGAGCGATTCGCGAAGTCCTGCTTCCACTGGATAGGCGACAGGCCAATGAAATGCGCAATCTTATTCATTACCTGCTGGTTGTCGCTGGCATAATCGTGGTAGCTGATTACCTGTAACCGGTCGCCAAATAGAGTACGAGCGAACTGTGTGGCTTCCACAAACCGACTTGACTGAATATTCTGCCAGATTGGCAAATAGTCCGCTCTTCCCCCTGAAAGCTCATGCTCAATTGCCTGTTTAAATGTCCGGGCTTCACGGGCATCGCGAACCAGATGGGCATAGGCAGAGAATGCTCTGTCGATGGGATCGCGCAGCATGATGATGAATTTAGCCTGCGGGAAATCTGCATTAATGCTTTTCAGCACTTCAGGATGTTCAACAGACATTGCCGAGCCATCAATCGAAACCTTTCCCGGCTCGTACAGCGACTGATATTTTTCTCTGTCGGCAACAAACATCTGGCGAACCGTATCCTGGTCTGCGGGACCGGCAAACTTATCGCCAATAACATTTGCGAAGTGATAATGGGGTTCTTTTCTTTTAGTTCGGGACACGCCAGGGTGTTGCATCAACTGGTTATATAAACTGGTGGTGGCGCATTTGGTGAAGCCTAAAATAAATACGTCTGGCACGTTACTTCCCCTTCTGTATACGTTTTGCGTATTCCAAACCGCTTACTATTGCGCCATTTAAGATTACTTACTTTGACTGACGTGCCACACCAGCACTCACGCTGAAGGACAACAATCAAACAGTATAGACGGCAATAAGCAAAACGGTGTTTTCATTAACGCTGATTTGTTACTGCTATTTATCAGCCGTTTGTGTTTAGAGCTATCTGCCAGAACTGTGCCAGCCAACGATCTCTTCAACCCATTCAATAA
Source organism: Salinimonas iocasae (assembly GCF_006228385.1). Taxonomy (GTDB): domain Bacteria; phylum Pseudomonadota; class Gammaproteobacteria; order Enterobacterales; family Alteromonadaceae; genus Alteromonas; species Alteromonas iocasae. The sequence goes on along the minus strand of NZ_CP039852.1, from coordinate 839,219 downwards.
AAGACTAAAATAGTCATTAAATACATAGCCTTAAGAGAAACCACATTACGCCTTTGTGTTTTCGCACAATGCGAAATTCAATTTTAAAAATGGGAAAAATTCGTTTTTTGCAGTTTGCAAAACAGAATGTAAACGCGATTCCGTCTTTAGTGAGAAAAACATTTCGCTTTTTATCTCTTTAAATATCAGAGACATATATTCTAACCAGCACTTTTTCCGCTCTATCGACTTTCCAGGATTACTTCTTGCTCAATACTTACTAGCGGAAGACAGTCGTAGCGGGTGAAGTCACGACACCGCATTAATCTTCGAAGGTGAACATGATGAAAGTGCAGCAAGGGATAAGATTCATTTTTTCAGCCATGGTGATAATAAGCTTGTGGGGATGTATCGCTACAGAAAATCTGGTTCATATTCCCGAACATACCCATATGGCAAAAGTCGATGATTACGACACAAGCTTGCATCGCCAGTCAGTTCACATTTTTAATCCCATGCCGATAGACAGACGTGTAGCTGAATTCAGGCTCGCCCCTCGTGTCGAACACATTATTTTTGTTATCGATCAAAGCTCAGCGCTGGATAATACATTCAGAGGATTGGATACACGTTTTTATGCGCAGGAGGTGGTACGCCGCTTTGTAAAAACAATGCCAAACCAGCGCTTTAGCAGCACCGTCATTACTTATAAGGATGCTATAAACCCACAACTATTCGCACCACTTGATGCCCGGTTCAGTGTGAACAGTGTATTTCCGCACGAACTTGAACAGTCACTGGCCAGCCATCAGGCGCAGCAACATATTGAGGTGCAAACGCTGTCGGTAGCACTGGATTTTGTATCAGAACTAGTCGGCAATCTGTCAGGCCCGTCAGCCGTTATTCTGGTTACGGCATGGTCTCAAATCGATGCCTCCGTGGAACAGGCTGTTATGCGCATGCGCCAGCGGGTCACATTTGGCACCAGGGCACACGTTGTTTTGCCAGAATCTGCAGCAATAACCTGGCCGCAAAGTAATGCTGGTCTATGCTTCTATACTATTGGCGTGGGTAACAGAATGTCCCGTAGTCGTCTTGAAAGCGCTGATAGCTGCGGGTTCTCTTCAGCAGTAGACAAGGTTGCACAACCGAGCACCATGGCTAACTTCGTTGAAACGGTGCTTTATAAAGGCCCTTCAGATGAAGACAGCGATGGCATTTATGACTATCAGGACAGATGCCCGCACACGCCACCGGGCAAGATTGTTGACTTTAGCGGTTGTCCTCGTTTTCCAACGAACCGTTAATGGAGAAGTAAATCATGAAATTCATCAAACAGTTAATGGTAAGTGTGTTGGGTGCTACGGTTGTGTGTGGTTTTAGTCAGGCGCAGGAAGAGCGTGCGGGGGTCATCACGTACGAGCAGCAGCAGCGTCGCCAGGCGGTTGTTTCGGCTCAGACATCTGACGCCACCCAGATAAGTCCTAACTATCAGATATCTGTTCAACCGGTGGTTGGTACTCAGGACGAAGCACCTACGCAGCTGGAACAAAACGTGTCGCAGTCGCTTCGGCCAGTCACGCTTGAAGAGGAAATTCAGCAGCAGCGCGTCCAAAGCAAACTTGAACTTTTTGGCTACGATATGTTTGCCGGAGTCTCTACAACATTTGCGCCTGTATCAGATATGCCGGTTCCTTATGATTATGTAATTGGCCCCGGCGATACCTTTACCATTCAGGCATTCGCCGCAACTAACGTGCAGTATGATTTGACCGTAACCCGCGAAGGCATGCTGCTCATTCCTGATGCCGGCGCTGTCACCGTCAGCGGACTAACTTTTGAAGAAGCAAAACTGGCTATTTCCGAGGCCATTGAGGTAAAGCGTATTGGTATTAAAACCATTGTTACGCTATCAGAGTTCCGCTCGATTCAAATTATGCTGGTTGGGGAAGTGTCAAAACCCGGCAGTTATGCTGTCAGTGGATTCTCTACCCTGATTAACGCACTGGTTTCCAGCGGTGGTGTGAAACGCACCGGTTCGCTAAGAAACATCCAGGTAAAACGCCACGGACGTCTGGTAGCCACGTTGGATCTGTACGAATTACTGCTTAAAGGTGATGACAGCGCCAATATCTATCTGCGCCAAGGCGATTTAATCTTTGTTCCGCCCGTGGGCGCCACCGTGGGTATTGCAGGAGAAATTCTGCGCCCGGCAATTTATGAAATAGCCAAAGAGCAAAGCGTATCTGAAATTCTGGCTTTGGCCGGCGGGTTGCTGCCCACCGCCAATAAACAAAACGCGCAGATTGAGCGTGTGTCAGCAAATGGTATGTACACCCTGATGCAGGCCGATTTACACAAAAACGGTGACAAGACAAATGTAAAAAATGGTGACCTCATCCGCGTGTTTCCGGTACTGGATAAAATGGATGACGTGGTATTGCTGTCTGGCCACGTGTTAACACCTGGCGGCTTTCAGTGGTCAAAAGGAATGCGGGTCTCAGACCTTATTCAATCCAAGAATATTTTACGTCAGGGCGCGGAGTTCGACGCGGCGATGATTCAGCGTGAAAACCGTAACAACAAACGTACCGAAGCAATTTATTTCAACCTTCGCAATGCGATTACCGACAAATACTCGAAAGACAACATTGCCCTTCACCCGCGCGATCAAATTATCATTTTTGATACGCATTCTCCGCGTGCCGGCCAGCTTGAAAAAGTGGTCAAGAAGCTGGAGAACGAAGCCACTGCAGACTCGCCGGTCAAGGTCGTTGACTTTAAAGGTGCCATTCCGCATCCGGGCACCTATCCGCTTCACACAGGCACCCGCTTGCTCGATATGGTCAGTTATGCAGGCGGCCTGGAAGCAGGCGTTGACCTTAACTATGCACTGCTGGCTCGTACTGATCTGCAATCGGACCGTCTTTATTTCATCCGTATTTCGTTGAAAGATGCGCTTGCCAATAAGGCCGATCACAACCCGGTATTGCAGCCTAAAGATAAAGTGTACCTGTTTAATAAAGACAGCGATCGTGCAGAGCTGATTAAAACGCCCTTAGAGCGTATTAAGCGTGAGACGCAGTTTGGGCAGCAGGCACCGGTCGTTCAGGTCAGCGGCTCGGTATTCAGCCCGGGCGCATACCCAATGGTACCGGGAATGCGTGTGGCCGATCTGATTGCTGCAGCGGGCGGCATGAAAGAAGAAGCTTATGGACTTGCTGCAACATTGTCGCGTCAGGTGCTGCTGGACAGTGAGTTCAGCCGGACTGACTCCAGAGCTATCAGTCTGACCCGCAACGATCCGCTGCTGGATACAACGTCACTGATTCTGCATCCCAAAGATCATCTGATTCTGCGTCAAAAGCCTGAATGGGTGCAGACGCCGAAGTTTGTGCAGATTGAAGGCGAGATTAAATTCCCTGGCAAATATCGTATCGATAAGCGGGAAACCCTTTGCTCGCTGATGCAAAAGGTAGGTGGTTTCACCGAAGATGCCTACCTGTTTGGCGCCGTGTTCCTGCGGGAAAGTGTACGCCAGAAAGAACAGCAGGCGCTGGACAGAATGTTTGATCAATTAGAGCGTCTGCTGGCAGACAGCCACGTGTCGCAGGGCGTCAATAAGGACGAGAAAATGCCTAAAGATCAGCGGGCTGACGATGTTTATTCAGTGCTTAAAAAGATGTCTCCTGAAAAAGCCCTGGGTCGTATGGTAGTTGATGTTCACAGTGCAGTGACCCGCTGTGATGAGTCATCGGATATTGTGCTGGAAAACGGCGACCGTATTGTTGTACCTAAGTATCAGGATGACGTAAGTGTCATCGGACAGGTCTACTTCCCCACATCGCACAAATATCGCAATGACCGTGCAGCGCTGGACTACATCGGCCTGAGCGGTGGCGTGAAAGAGTTAGCGCAATACGAGCACGCCTACATCGTTCAGGCGAATGGCGAAGTGATGTCAGTGCGCTCAAGCACCAGTTCATGGGGCTGGTTTAATTCACCTGCAAACGTCAAGGTTACCCCCGGTTCGACCATCTTCGTGCCCCTGAGCGTGGACCGTATCAACGGCAGAGAGTCGGCAGAAAAGTGGGTCGATATTTTGTATAAAAATATCATTTCAACCGCAATGTTAGCTAACTTACTGGACTAGGGAGAGACCACCATGGCGCGTCGTAATGATTCAAGTCCACACGTTGCAGAGTACGAGCTGCTGCTGAAATTTCTCAACCAGCTCTCTCGTTATAAATTCCGCATTGCTCTGGTTGCGATTCTGGGCGCAGGGATTGTTTTTGGTCTGTCGTTGCTATTAGAGGATAAGTTCTCTGCACAGGCAACGGTTGCTATTAATATCAGCGAAGATCCCGGCGGCGTGCAACCTAATAATTACCGTGGGGTAAATACCATTGGTGTGCTGGAATATGACTTCATCATTGATGGTATTCAGGCTAATGAGCGGGAGCGGTTACTGGCCAGAATGGAATCTTTCAGTTATATCAGCACCTTCATCAACCAGCAGAATTTGCTGCCATGGCTCTATGAGGAATTCTGGAACGCCGACACCAGTGAATGGACTGAGGATTTTGAGCCGGATATGCGCGAGGCGGTCAAGAAGTTTAAGTCTGAAGCCCTTTACGTATTTATCGATAAAAAGACAGACTTACTCAATATCCGCATTACGTCCAGTTCGCCGGACTTTTCAGCAAACCTGGCCAACACCTTTGTGAAATCGTTTAATGACTATTTACGCACACTGGATTTAGAGGAAATTAAAAATCGCCGGAATTATCTGGAACAGCGTTTAAATGAAATTAAAAACTCTGAAATACAACGCTCTATTTTTCGGTTGCTGGAAACACAACTTGCTGTTGAATCACTTATCAACGCTCGCGCCAACTACCCCCTGGAAGTCATAGAACCAGCGACGGTTCCGCTGTTTGAATCTTACCCGGCGCGTAAACAGTGGGCAGCACTGACCCTGGTCCTGCTGATATTTTTAGGTATTGCGTTTGTTGTTTCAATGAATGTGTTCAATGCACTGCGCCGTGACCTAAAAGACTACGCCCTGCGCCATGAGCCTAAAAAATTGAATCCTCCCAGACCCGTTCAATATACCGGAGAGTAAATTATGGGAAACTTACTGAAGTCTGTAAGCCAGAAAGTGTGTAACTCACGGTTTGAAAATTATAGTCCGGCCTACGCATTATTATATGTGATGATGATAGCGCCGCCCCGCGCGTTTGATATCAAGCACAAAGAAAGCACGCACAACGGAGAGCTTGCGAGCCTTCCAACCTACTGCGTTGTATCCATTGAGCTTATCGTGCGAGTGGCGTGTGTGCTGATTCTGGCAGCCGGTATTGAAATGCTGCTGGGCAACACGCTGTATGAAACGCACCGTATTGATACGTTTTTTTGTACGGTGGTCGCCGCCGGCGCTATTCATAGCGGTACTTTTTATCTGATTTTCAATGCCGGTTGCGCCAGTGATATATCTTCTTCCCTGCTGCTTTTGTATCGACTAGTGCGTAACAGTTGTTATGCCATACTGGCAGGCTTTGTCAGTGTGGTACCGGTATTTATCTGGCGCTTTGATCATGAACTCCCCCCCTTCTCTGATGGCGTTGCCGTGCAGGCGTATCTGTGCACCGCAGGTTTCTTTTTAATAGCGGGTCTGCTTGAAGCTAAATTTGCAAGCCGCTTGCCTCTGGGTGGCAGAATTGTGAAAAAAACAGAGAGTCCCTCACCGTACAGCGCGGGCTCAACGGCAATCGAATAAGCGACGCTGAGCCTGGGCAAGTGCCCATGGCATGCTTTACCGACAGACTGTGTACTCACAAAGGTTGCCGGGCGTATTAATAATTTCAGGTGCTATACCGGTATTCATTTCGCGCCCTGCCCTTTTATTTATTGTCGTTGTTATTGATTCACCTTTTCAAATGCAATAGGTTAGCGCGCAATGAATGGCAAGAGAGTAGCAACATGTTTCAACTGGTGGCAGTTACCCTGTTATGGGCATTTTCATTTTCGCTGATAGGTGAATATCTCGCTGGCAGTGTAGACAGCTACTTTTCTGTTTTCACACGTGTACTACTTGCTTCTTTACTATTCTTACCCTTTCTTAAATTTTCAGTACTTACCGGTCTTCAAAAACTCACGCTGGCCGCGATGGGGGCGCTGCAACTGGGCCTGATGTATATTTTTTTCTATCATTCGTTTTTGTATTTATCCGTCCCTGAAGTACTTCTTTTTACTATCATCACTCCTCTTTACATCGCCATTCTGAACGACGCCCTCTTCCGGCGCTTTACACCGTTTCATATTGTGTGTGCACTGATTGCAATGGGCGGAGCAGCGGTCATTCGCTTTCAAGGGGTGAGTACGGATTTTTGGGCTGGCTTTATTATTGTTCAGGCCGCCAATATCTGCTTTGCACTGGGTCAGGTCGGATACCGAAAGTTTATCGCAAGCTTCTGTGTGCCGGTTGCACATTATCAGATATTCGGCTGGTTTTATTTAGGGGCGCTGGCCATTGCGCTTCCCGCCTTTTTCCTGTTTGGAAATATCAGCCAGCTTCCCGGCACAGCGACACAATGGGGCGTGCTCGTCTGGCTTGGCGTTGTTGCATCAGGATTAGGCTATTATCTCTGGAATCAGGGCGCACTGAAAGTCTCAGCAGGAACGCTCGCAATTATGAATAACGCCCTGATACCCGCAGGCTTGCTGGTAAACCTGCTGTTCTGGCAAAAAGACGTAGATTTTGGCCGACTCGCATTAGGTGGCGGAATAATTGCTGCGGCACTGTGGCTGTCTCACCGCCACAGTAAACATTCACGCGAGCAAGTTATTTCTTGAGCCGGCTTTGGCACCTGTATAGCCTGCATAGCTTGATAAGTTCAGCTAAAGGGCGAATAGCAACTCACCATAGTATAGTCCTTTCGGGGCCCGTTGACCCGCCAGGTTGAGCGCCAGACCGGCCACTGCGTAAAATCATAACTAACTTTATAAAGATCATCGCCACACAGGTGCTCAGCGTACGGTTTGCCAGCTGAAAAGCGGTGAAAAAAACGCCCGTCATCAAAATAGACATCAATCTGTCCATCCGAGCCCTTTCGCCATAAATAGGTACGCTCAGCCTGTATTGTTTTATTATTCAATAGCGTAACCTGCCCTGACTCGCTATATCTCATTTGGTCGTCACACCCGCTCAAATTCGCTTCACCATTAAAAGTGGTTGTGCCGCCAGAATGATCCTCTATTTCCCGGGTGATGCGCCATTTACCGGCGAAGTCTGCAAGGCATATTGTTTCGAAAAATTCGCGCTGCTCATTTAAGGAAGCCATATGAAATTTAAAATCACGATCAGTTGGTAGGAGTAGGTCTCGTTCGACTATAAAAGTCTGAAAACGATGATGCAATTAAGATTTTCTAAATCCGACAATCAACTACCAATGCTATACATTTGACGCGGAACTGATACCTAAATTTCTCAGAATAAAGATAATATAAAGAATCAGTAAATTACTAAGTGTAAGCTTATGTTCATTATGACTTTCTCACTTACTTCAGGTTTATTCGATTCATAGGCAAGGACAACTATGAAAAATTTAGACGGACATAAAAAAATAGCTGTTCTGGTTGATGCGGATAATGCGCAGCTATGCAAGCTATCAGCAATACTTGATGAGATTTCTGCACACGGCCACGTATTAATTAAAAGAGCATATGGCGACTGGTCTGTAGATTCACTCAAAAACTGGAAAAAACCATTAAACGAGCTTGCTATTCAGCCTATACAGCAGTTCGCGTATACCACTGGCAAGAACGCTACGGATGCTTCAATGATTATCGATGCCATGGACTTATTATATTCGAATCGCATTGATGCTTTTGTTCTGGTCAGCAGCGACAGCGATTTTACAAATTTGGCATCTCGCCTCCGGGAATCAGAAAAATTTGTATTTGGGGTGGGTGAGAAAAAAACGCCTGTTTCTTTCAGAAACGCTTGTGATGATTTTGTCTTCACCGAAAACCTGACTTCTGAACAGATATCCGAAAAGAATAAAAGCACTCAAACCACCTCTCCTATAAACAGTTCTAATGGAGCAGAAGAGCTAATTCCTGCTTTTTTAAAGGCATGGGAACTCTATCAAAACGAAGATGGATGGGTGAATGTTGGTCCGGCAGGAAGTTTCCTGAAAAGAGCAAAACCAGACTTTGACCCTCGAACATACGGTGAAAAAAAAGTTACCGATGTAATTGTGAACCTGTCGACAGTCTTTGAGTTAACTCGAAAGAAAGGTAAGGGAACTGCGTCACTTGTCCGTTACCGTCCTAAGATAAAAACGGTTTGAATTCCCAACGTAATTTTCATAAAAAGCGGTAGTCATATAAACTTGGTGGCTTTCGAAAGTTTAATTTTAAGCCGCTGTCATATCTATTCTCTCTGTCGACTAAAGTACGCGGCACTTAAATTAGTTTCCTGCTATACCTATATACAACGGGTTTATTTATAACGTCACACGGAGCGTGTATGGCACTTACTCAAATGCAGATAATTCAGTCTCTGGGTGAGGCCATGTCATGGTTTGAGCGGGAACTGGCTTGGGGTGTACCTCCAACCGAGTTGAGACATTTGATAGGGCGCATAGGTGAGTTATATGCAGCGTTGATTTCAAACGGCCAGATGGCCACTGAAGTTAATCAGAAAGGCTATGATGTAGTCGGTGCTGATGGTGAAAAAATATCAGTTAAAACTACGGCAATGATGAATAGTTCAGGTCACATCGCCTTCAATCTAAATACTTTAAATATCGTTGACAAAATACTCATTCTTCGGATTAACACTGCAGAAATGCAAATAGAAACATTGCTCTTCGATAAGACAGAAAATGTCATCGACTTGATGAACTGTACCGATGACAAGAGAGGAAAAGCCTGTATTTCATTATCGAAACTTGTTACATCGGTTATACCTAAATCAGATGTTGTTGCTATAAAAACGGTAAGTAAGGGTAACTACATTGTAAAAGAATTAGAAAACGGCACTATCGAAGTTTATGATAAAGGAAAACTTGTATCTCCTTCAAAGCCTGTACTTCGTGATTTAGCAGAACAACTCAGAATCAGTATACTCAACAGTAATGGTAATCCTTATAACACTCGCCAGCTTGGTAGTCTGGTTATAAAAACTATCGAGCAAAATAACCAGACTTTAACTTAACTAACGATATAGCTTCAGAAGTTAGATGCAGCCACCTTATACTAATAAAGCTCAAAAACCGGCTTACCCTGCCCGTCAAATTTAACCTCTAGCACCCGGGCATGACGATTAGGATCGTAAAGTGGATCCTTAACGATTTCATCATGGGGCCGGGTATCGGTTTTGGGCACTACCGCAGGCTCGCCCACAGCTTTTTCATAGTCCCTGGCATGGTAAACACATAACGGCGTTGTGCCGTCTTCAGCTATCGTGAAGCAGTTATGACCGGGGCCGTAGATACTTTTCTCATAGTCGGTTTCAAGCACAGGGTGACGAGTTTTCGTCCACGCGTTACGATCGAGTAAATCTGCGTTTTCATCCGCTTCCATGTAACCCATGCAATAGCATGCCCCCGTTGCACTGGCTGAAAAAGTGATGAAGATTTTACCTCCATGTTTAATAACAGCCGGACCTTCATTCACCCAAAAATCCACCCGCTCCCAGTCATAGTCTGGTGTTGTTAGCATAAACTGAACGGTTTTAAGCTTTATCGGTGATTCCATCTCCGCCAGGTACAAGTTAGATGCAGCAAACTGCCCGCCGGTCTTTTCAGCCCAGCAGAAATAGCGTTTACCGTTATTGTCAAAAATCGTCGCATCAAGAGAAAAGTCGGTAAACGATTTGTCATCGCCATCTGCAGCCTGCATCATGCCCAGCTCCTGCCACTCATCATTGAGCGGATCCTGGCCTGTGCATTCAAGCACATAAGGGCGCAATGCCCAGATATCTTCTTCTTCGCTGGCGGCAAAATAGATGTACCATTTACCATCCAGGTAATGTATTTCAGGCGCCCATATATGTCGGCTCATCGGGCCGCTATCGTGCTTGAACCAGATATCCGCTGTGTCAGCGTCTTTTAATCCTTCCAGCGTTTTAGATTTTCGAAGCTCGATACGGTCATAGGTAGGAACTGAACCAGTAAAGTAGTAGTAGCCATCGGTATGCTTATGTATAAATGGATCAGCCCTTTGTTCTACAAGTGGTTCGTTGGTGCCAGATGTCATTCGTCACCTCTCAGGTTAACTGAAAATGTTTAACAGCATTTAAACATATTATACGACAAATAAGCCATATTAATTCGGCTCTTTGGTACAGGTTTTAGTGTTAATGTCATATGCTAAGCTATACATCTAACGCTCAGTCCGGGCAGATACTGAATCTATTTTTCTGTAAGGGCTGCACACAGCGTTACGTACTTAATCACTCAATATGACTTGATGCTTTCACCGACAGGATGTCCACATGAAATATAGATTTTTTCGCACTATATCACTTTCCCTGAGTTTAACTTTGCTAAGCCCACTCACTTTTGCTGAAGCACAGGAACAACGCGCCGAACCCGATGTCGAGAATATACAAGTTATCGGCCAGCGCCCTCTTTCATTACTAAAAGAAGAGTTTATGCTTGCCCAGTATGCGCTTTTTGACACGTTTAACACGCTAATGGAAGACCCGGATATGCACTATGTTTGCACCCGGGAAAAGCGTAAGGGCTCTAATACCCGGCAGAAAGTATGCCGTGACGCGTTTGATATCAGAATTCGCCGTGAACTGCTTCAGGAGTACAGTAACCGCCCGGGTGATGTAATGGCGAACCTGAACATGGGTAGTGCTTCTGCACAACTGGGCTCAAAGGAGCTGGAAACGCTTAAAGCGCGAAAGCTGACATTGATGAAAAAGCTCTACTCGGAAAACGCGCATTTTCGGGATAGTTTTATAAAAATGCTTACGGCAAAGCAAAAATATGAAGCGTCGCATCAAAGAACATTTGGCAGCACGAGCAAATTTGCCAAAAACTAACCTCCAGTCTTTCAGGCACTTTGCATTTAATACCTGTTTTTCAGCGCGAAGTTTCTATTTGCTCGCGCTGCTCCTTTCTCAATAATATAAATTGTTGATAGCTTTTCTTAATCTGCTCGCTGAACTGCCTGGCGGTAAAGTCTTGCGCTACCCACATGTATGGCCACCAGTTCAAGTCGTCAGCTCCGCGTGTAGTAAATGGCATAGCTACATCTTGCTTCGTACCCGCCAGCAGCGGATAAATCACCGGAATCTGAAGTTTTGATTTTTTATCCTCAGGGTAAAGGGAGCTGAAGTCTGCTTCTCCCTTCGTCAGTACAGTGTAAGCTGCGAGAATCTCTTTATTGAGATGGTTAGGCTGCTGTTCGTTAATTGCTGATTCACCGAAGCGAGATACAATTTGCTCTGCTCCCTCATCAGACAGTCCGTCCTTAAGATATAAGGCAGTAAATAGCGGCATTAGCGTAAAGATTCGATTATCCAGTAGTCGTAAATCTGATAACAACTGCCTGGCTATCTCCGGATCTTTATGGCGATAACCAAAGCGCAAAAAGCTTTTCCAGAATCTGGCGTCTGTTGAATCTCCGAACAGCGCCGCCGTTTGCCTGAAATACGAGTCGGCCTTATCTGGCATGTCCAGCTCAAGAAACAAGATCCCTGTAAACGCAGTGTTAACCGGGGAGCCATCATCTATTTCCAGACAGGCCGTCATACTCTGAACCGCCTCATCGAGCCGTCCGGATTCAAATAAAACCTTAGCTTTCCACACATAAGCCCAGGTATAACTTTTATCAACGTTTATAGCGGAATTTGAAGCCTCGAGCGCGAGTGAGTACTCACCTCGATGAAAGTAGACTATTGCGAGGTTAACGTTAATCCATGGAGAAAGCGGATCCACCTGCTTAGCTTTCAGAGCCAGGTTCAGGGCTTTATCATACTGATTTTGCGCAAGACGTAATTCAGAATACAGATACAGGGCCGTGCTGTCCTCGCCATGTTTGTTCAGGACTTTATCCAGTGATGATTCGGCTTCTTTAAACGCTTGTCCGGCAGTAGACAAAATTGCTGTCGCAAACAGTGCATTTCGCTCATCCGGATCAAGGGCCAGCGCTTTATTAATAGCCCATCTCGCTTTTTCGATAGCATCATCAGGTTGCAGATAAGCGTCATGAAAATTATATCGTGCGTAAATATAGGCAAGACTACCGTAGGCCTGCGCGTAATCAGGGTCCGCTTCAATAGCCTGGTTGAACGCGGCACTGGCCTGCATAAACCACTCACTGGTTTTACCATTCATAAGCCAGTATTTTCCGCGCATGTAGGCCTGATAAGCAGCTACCGACGTGCTGTTGGCAGGCTCTGACGCTGTAGGTAATGTCGATAAATCAGGTTGCAGATACTGCTTCACCTGTTCAGCAACATTTTGTGTAATCTGTGGTAACGCAACGGCCTCACCTTCATAAGAATGTGACCACAATGTTTTATCCAGCCCGGCATCGATAAGACGATAAACCACCTTAAAGGCATCGGCCTGCTTTGCGATTGAACCTTCAATAAGATACTCAACCTCCAGAGCCCGGGCGATATCTGACGGCGTGTCATAGTTGTCTGCCTGAGCAAATGTTGAATAACGTGAAGGCACCCTGAGTCCCTCAGAACCAGATAGCGCGCCCTGCAATTCCTCTGACAAGCCTTGCGCGAGGTATATTGTTTGTTGGCTATCACCAATCGGCTTTAAGGGTAAAACGGCTACTGACTGGGTTTGCGGCGTCGCTCTATCTGGGTCTTTAGTGCTGAACCAAAGCATAATAAGAACGATTACACACAACACCTCAATCAGCATTATGATCGATTTGCGGGAACCTCGAGGGGCTGGCGCGGTTTCACCGGAGACCGGCTGTGCATCGCCGGCTCTGTGTTCTGCCATTTGCTGTGATGGCTCATCTGCATGAAGTGCCTCAACCTGTGCGGTTGTCTGGGTATCATCAGCCTGCGACGTTGCATCAATGTGTGTCGCGGCTGTGCCTGCATCCTCCACCGCATCTGTGACAGGAATAACAGGCGCGTTTAACCGGTACCCTTTCTTCGGCACAGTCTGAATAAGTGTTCTTGACTTGCTGTCATCTAACACATTACGAAGCTGTGAAATGATACGCGTAAGCGCCTCATCCACAACGACCCTGTTGCCCCAGGCGGTCTCCAGTAAATACTGCCGACTTACCGTCTTTTCTGCAAACTCTGACAGCGCTAACAACACCTGCATGGCTTTAGGCTCAACGTGTCGTTTATCGCCGTCACAGGTGACGGTATTGTCATCAGGGTCGATCGAAAAATGGTTTATTTTAAATTTTTCGTACACGTTAGCGCTTCCAGCAAAACAAAAAACTTTAACAATTCAGAGTGTTAAACAAACCTTAGAAAACCATTAGCTTTTACGCACCCATTCATCAGGCGGGTTAAACACCGTCACACCATACTCATTTGCACAGTGACTCACAATAAAAGTTAACGCGATTCGCGATTACCTGATTGATGAATTCATTACTAATTACAACACGTTGAGGAATGGTCATGAAATTACTACGTCGTAAACTATTAGTCAGTAGCTTCCTTGTTGCATCAGTTTGTGCAGCACCTGGTGCTCTTGCAAGCGCTGCACAAACCAGTCTGCAGCTTAAAACCAGTGTAGAGGATGTAAATGGCGTAAGAGAAATCGAATCGGGTAACTATAATGCCGGCATCCGTAAAACAGAGGCAGCGCTGGCGAAAACCACTATCGATTCGCGTCGTGCCCCCCTGTTGAACAACCTATGCGTAGCGCATGTCGCCAGCGGCAACGCTGCCTCAGCAGAATCTGCGTGTGACCAGGCAGTAAAAACGGCGAATAATAAAGCAATAGCATTGAATAACCGGGCTATCTTTAAGTGCGCCAATGGAGAACCCGCTGCGTGCCATCAGGATCTTAAACAAGCTAATGATCTGGCCTCACATAATCGCCTGATTAGCAAAAACTTTGCACTTATCGCCGACAACGCGTTAGTAGTTAAGCAATAGTCCCCAGCCTGCCCGGCATACGCTTTCTGTCGGGCTTTTTATTTATTTCTACTGCCTTTTCCGCCTACTCTTTGACCATAATTTAACACTTTTTTATGTTTTAAATTACAAAGCATTTATATATAGTCGATGTTGAGCAGCCGCTCTTTAAAAAGGAATCGACTATTAAGGAATAATTGCTATGCGTTCAAGATATCTGTGTCTACTCACAACTATGTTGCTCTCAGCTTCTTCTATGGCGGCGGAAACAGCCTTACCGACTGCTTTTAAAGGCGCTACTGAAAATTCACAGCTCGCCGTGAGCTATGACGACCTCGATGCATTCTTAGATGCAGAAGTTTTGGTCATCGGCCGCTCTACCCGTGAAAAAGCGAAAAGACAAGTGACGACCGGAACACTTATGCGCTCCCGGGTAAATCGCCTTACTGCATTAGAGGCCAATCGCTTTCATTTTGACTCCCTGGATGATGAAAAAGTCAGCAATGTACTCACCACGTTAAAAGAGAGTCTGGAAACATTACCTGATCAGGTACCGCTGTCGTTGCTTTCGAAAAATGAGCAGTTGGCTTACTGGCTGAACCTTTACAATTTCACCATGCTACATGAAATTTCTAAACGCCAGATTACGGGAAGTTTGAAAGATGATTTGGGTTATGATGAAAACGGTGGATTGCTCAATGACAAAGTGCTCACTGTTGCGGGTGAGCAACTCAGCCTGAATGATATTCAGTTTGCTATTTTAAAAGAAAAGTACGACGAACCAGTGGTTATTTATGGGTTGTTTCAGGGCAATATCGGCGGTCCGAGCATTCGTGATGAGGCGTACACCGGCAAACGGGTTTGGCGTCAACTGGAAGATAATGCCATGGAGTTTATAAACTCTAACCGGGGCACCTATTACGATGGCAAAATTTCTGTCTTCTATGAGCATAATATGCCGTTTTTTGATAACAACCAGCAAAAGCTGAAGACACACCTACTTAATTATATCGATGAAGACCGCTATTACGAGGAAATAGAGTCTGCCGACGAACTTGAGTTTGCGATGAGCGATTGGCAAATTGCCGATTTGACAGGTGGTGCACGATCATACGGCGGCTCGGTCATGAACAACAGCGCAGCACTTATGGACTCTGTGCGTTCAGACCAGCAAGGGGTGGCAGGCAATGTTCAGAACTCCCTAGCTGATTCGCTTGTGCAGCGTTCACCGCTTGTCGGAAGATTTTCACCTGCCCAGATTGAGTTGCTAAATAAATTGAAAGTGAAGCATAAAATTAACAACGGCTCAGTAGAGGTGAAAGATATTTCGCAAGAAGAAGCGCGTAATAAATCTAAAACGCAATAATGATGGGACAGTTGTCACTCACTATCTACAAATTGTGAGTGACAACAAAATAGTATAACCAACCAATTCTCGCTGCGTATCCGCTCACAACTTGAATAAATTGCCCGACAATCCCCCGTTTTATTCTCCTCCTTTTATTAGTTCATTTTTTGTGCATACCGTGTATTATAAAATTCAGAATTAATGCGGAATATCTATAAAAGGAGTTCAAATGAAACCGATATACCTCGCACTTTTCCTGTCATTGAGTACCCCACTGTCCTTTGCAGCAGAAGAAAAGCTACCTGAGCTTTTCAGAGGTGCAACGGAAGATTCAAACCTGGAAGTCAGCTACGATGATTTGAACGCCTTTCTGGAAGCAGAAGTATTAGTGGTGGGTCGATCCACCCGCAAAAAAGTATCCCGTCAGGCCACTACGGGTACCAGGATGCGTTCCCGGATAAACAGGCTAACAGCACTCGAGGGAAACAGGTTTCATTTTGAGTCGTTACAAGACGAGGAAGTCATGAAAGTGCTGACCACATTGAAGGAAAGCCTGGAGGTATTACCTAGTCAGGTGCCCCTTTCGATGCTGTCTGAAGACGAACAGCTGGCTTATTGGCTGAATCTTTACAACTTTACGATGTTGTATGAGATAGGACAGCGTGAGCTTAACGGTAGCCTGCAGGATGCGCTGGCCTACGATGAGAAAAGCCCCCTGCTGCACGATAAGGTGCTTACCGTAGCGGGTGAAGAGCTAAGCCTGCATGACATCCACTTTACCATTTTAAAAGAAAAGTTCGAGCAGCCGGTGGTTATCTATGGTCTGTTTCAGGGCAACATAGGTGGCCCAAGCATTCGTGACGAAGCCTATACGGGTAGTCGAGTATGGCGGCAACTGGAAGATAACGCGGTTGAATTTATAAACTCAAACCGTGGGACCTATTACGATGGTGAGATTTCAGTGTACTACAAGCACAATCTCCCCTTCTTTGATAACGATAAAGTCAAACTAAAAACCCACATTCTGAATTATGTCGATGACGACCGTTATTATGAAGAAATCGTGAACGCCCGCGAATTGGAGTTTGAGATGAGCGACTGGCAAATTGCTGATTTGACCGGAGGCGCACGAAACTATGGCGGTTCGGCAATGATTAATAGTGCTGCTTTGCTGGATGCTGTGCGCTCTGAGCAGATGATGTATAACGAAGGCTCTAGTGGAGGTATGACCGGTGTCGAGACATCGCTGGACCAGTCAATGGTACAAAAAGCCCGGATGGCGACCAGATTCCCCGCAATTCAGCTGGAAATGTTGCAGAAGCTAAAAGCGCAGCATGAGATGAATAGCGGTACTGTAGACGTTAAAGATATTAGCGAAGAAGAGGCAAAATCTTCATCAGACAATAAGTAGGTACACCACCTAAGCCGGTAGCCCGTTCAATACCTTCTGTTGTACGGGCTATCTTCCAATCGGCCTCTCCCCCCTTTCTAAACCTTGTGTCCGTCACTTCTTAAAATTTCCAGATACGTTTTTCAAAGATCGCTAAAATCATTTTAAATCGTCTTGCGCAGGAAAAAATGAGGTTGGTAACTACCTTTAGGGTAAAATGCCCGACTCGGAACATTATCGGGCTTACCAACCTCTAAGGGGACTATAAAATTGCATAAAAAGCAGTAGATAAAAGCTATACAATTCCTTTATATTTACAAATGTAGTTAACTTTAGTGACTACAACCATGAGTAGAAATACCTAATTTGACATCTCATCGCCGACATGTCTTAATGGGTACTACCAATTAAACGCAAGACATTGATTTTTAAAACATTTATATTCAACCAAGGATCCTCTCATGACCACGCCTTCCAAGGTGTATCTGGTAGATGACGACAAGCTGATTTTAGAGACGCTGGCCAGGATCTTTAACGAGTCCCAATTCTCTGTTCACACCTTCAGTGATACCCGTGCCTTTTTAAATAGTGATATAGACACGCACAATGCGTGTGTCATTCTTGACCTCAATATGCCCTATCATACCGGGCTTGATGTGCTTGCCGCATTGAAACAATCACATCCCGGTTTGCCCGTTCTTATCTACTCGGGAAAAGCCGATGTAATCACGGCTGTTAAAGCTATGGAAGATGGCGCCGTAACCCTTATACAAAAATCGGCAACACCAGAGCGACTGATTAGAAAAGCGCAGGAAGCTATCGATCAGCGTAAATCGCTGCTTCAGGAGCTGGATAAAACACGCAAGGCTAAGATGCTTGTAGCCCAGCTTACCGAGCGCGAGTTAGATGTCGCTAAACTGGTTTCCGAAGGATACTCTGCCTCAGAAATCGCCGAAATGCTGTACATCAGTCACCGTACCGTAGAAGCGCATAAGTCTAATATCTTTAGCAAGCTTGACGTTCACTCAGTGGCATCACTCACCCGCGTGGTATTACAGGCGCAACGATGACGGTTTCTGACTAAATTACGTAATTTCCCGAATACACTGTTTTGCGGATGTTCACTATATTTCAGCCTCTTGTTTCAAAGGGGTGAAGATGTCCGCAAAAGTGCTTGTTCTGGATGATGACCAAATAATTCGTCTTTCCTTATTTCACGCGCTCACAATAGAAGGATTTGCCTGTACTGCATGTTCAGGTATTGATGAGCTAATTAAGGCTAACAGCGCATTAAATCCCGACATTATTCTTGTCGATCTGTGCCTGGGGGCCGAAGATGGTTTAGACGCTTTTTCAGCACTTGCTCAGCACAACAGTAAAGCAAAAATCATTGTTATCAGTGGTGCCGATATGGATGTCATTGATGCAGCCAGTCACTCGGCAGCATCCCAGGGCTTAACAGTCGCCGGTATGCTGAAGAAACCGTTCCCGCTTAAGACCCTGGTGCAGCTTATCAATGAGGCTACACAAAAAAGCATTACACCGCACTCGCGCCCTAAAATCAGCGAACAACCTGTTACCGCTGAGGATCTTCATCAGGCAATTCTCAACCGTGAACTATCGCTGGTGTTTCAGCCCAAGCTGGATATCAATACGCAGTCTCTGGCTGGCGCCGAAGTACTTTGCCGGTGGCACAGTAAAAAATTCGGGACCATCGCACCTGATGACTTCATTCCAATGGCTGAGCGCAGTAACGGTATTATTGCGCTGACAGAATATGTGCTTATCAGCGCTATACAATGGTTGTCAGAATTTTTAAAAATCAAAACACGGTACCCTGCGGGGCTGGTTAGTCAGGACTTTCACCTGTCGATCAATATCTCAGGCAAATCGCTGGAAGACACTAATTTTTTGAACAAGCTCGACACGCTTATTGGTGACTATCGCGTTCAGCCTTCACATCTGATGCTTGAAATGAGCGAATCAGTCGCGATTGGCCAGCACGCTGTAGCACCAGAAGTGCTGACCCGCCTGCGATTAAGAGGATACCGACTGGCAGTTGATGATCTGGGGAGCGGGCTTGCGTCTATCGAGCAGCTGGTCAGACTGCCCTTTTCAGAGCTTAAAATTCATCGTCGCTTTGTCACCTCTGCCATGCACGCGTATGAGTCTTCACTGATTACCAGTACGCTTATTAAAATGGGCCAGGGGCTTGGCCTCAGTGTTACCGCTGTGGGTGTTGAAAACGCTGATACGGTGGCATTGCTGGAGCAAAAAGGCTGTCATTTTGCGCAAGGTTTCCATTTTGCGTCGGCAATGACGCCTGAAACGTTTACGCACTGGTTGGAGAAGCACGCCAATGAGCAATTGCCCTATCGTATCTCCACCGTGCGCGCACTAAACCCTCAGCCATTACAACCGGAAGACCGCTTCGACCGGTTAACACGGTTGATCAGTCGTATTCTGCACACCTCGGTAAGTGCAATTTCGATACTTGAAGAAGAAATGTGCTACCTGAAAGCAAAAGTTGGTATAAGTACCAAATCGATACCAGCAGACAATTCATTGTGTTATCGCCTGCTGCCAGATACCGATATGATTGTTATACCGGACCTTATGGAAGACGCGCAGGCTGCTGACACACCACTTGTACACGTCAAGCCGCCTTATCGGTTATTTGTTACCCATGCCTTAAGGGCAAACAATGGCTGTATTGTAGGGAGTGTATTTGTGTCAGACCGCAGTGTAGGCAACTGGTCGGCCAAGCGCCAGTCACAGTTTAAAATGCTGGCACGCCTTGTAGAGCAGGAGATCCGTTACAGCGCAGCATCCAGCATTGATGTCGTCAGCCAGATAAGTAATGTTGAAGCTTTCACACGACGTGCCGACGCGCTTGTAGCCTTTGCGGCTAATGCAGGACACAATGTGCAAGTGATAAAAATCACTGCATTATCACATCAGTCTTCAGTTAACGAAGCGCTGCAAAGAGTCAGTAAACTGGGCAGAAATACCTTTTTTGATGCTGATGATTTAGGTCGCACTGGTGAGGCGCAAATCACTGCTATATTCATCGGCAGAAGTAAAGATGAGGTAATGAAGCTATTAGTGAAAGCCGAGTTAGCACTGAAAGACCTTGAAAGGCAGTCTCCCCTGATCGATAGCCTGCGTATTACACACTATTCACCCGATGATATGTTTGGTGATAGTTTACAGCATATCTTCTGTCAACCGGAAAAAGCACGCTCATCGCATATCATTGTTCGTAGCTGAACGCGCTGATGTTAATGCCCCCTGGACGTGTGCCAACAGGCTCTGACTGGAAAACGGCTTTTGCAGAAAGTACCACCCCTCCGGGCTATTGCTTTGGTACCCCATGAAACCCGACGTAACCAGAATTCGCAGCGCCGGGTGTGTGGTTTGTACACGTTCAGCCAGCTCAAAGCCTGATAATGCGCCAGGCATGACAATGTCGGTCAATACCAAATCAATATCCTGTTTAACGTTCAGCACTTCCAGTGCGTCCTCAGCTGTCTCAGCCTGAATCACGCGATAGCCCTCTTTTTGTAAGACAGAGGTTGTACTTTCACGTACCAGCTCATCGTCCTCAACCAGCAAAATGGTAGCCCCTCCGGTGGGCTGTAAGGGTTTGGCAGGTAAACGTGCTCTTTGAGAACCGCAGGTAGGTAATACCATATGCACCGTGGTCCCTTTCCCGACCATGGAATTAATATGCATATTTCCCCCGGACTGTCGTACAAATCCAAACACCATACTGAGTCCTAAACCTGTGCCTTTATCACAGGTTTTGGTAGTGAAGAAAGGCTCCAACACTCTGTCCAGTACCTCCTGGGCAATGCCCTCCCCATCATCTTTTACGGAGATATGTGCTTTATCACCCTGTATGCCGAACAGGCTTTCATGACAGGATTGTTCCAGACGGATCGTTATTTTGCCGCCATCGGGCATCGCGTCTCTGGAGTTAAGGCATAAATTCACCAGTGCATTTTGCAACTGGCCGGGATCAACCTTTACCCACAAGGGACTGGCAGGACGATTGAAAACAAGCCGGTACTTCTCACCTAGGGTGCGTTCCAGCATCTCTACAGACTCTTCAATCAAGTCTTCGACGAGAATAACCTCAGGCTGAAGCTGCTGTTTACTGGCAAATGCTAAAAGGCGCTGATTGAGACGTGCTCCCCGTTCTGCGGCACGCATAATAAGCGTCATCATTCTTGCCAAATCCGGCGCGTCCTGTAAACGACCTATCAAATGCCGGGTATTGATAAGAATAACCGTAAGCAGATTATTAAAATCATGTGCAACACCACCGGTCAGTTGCCCCAGTGACTCCATCTTCTGCGCCTGGAAGAGCCTGTGATCTAAAATCCGCTTTTCAGTGACATCACGGCTGATAGATGCCATAAAATCTGGCTTACGCCCTGACTCTTCGTTCTGCTCCTTCCAGATAGGGAATATTCTGCCCTCTATCCAGCGAATCTGTCCGTCCGGGCGAATAATACGACACTCTATATCTCTTGGGCTGTGATGAGCCTGCCTTCGGGCATGTTCTATTTTGGTGAGATCATCGGGGTGCACCAGCTTTCGCCAGGCTGATTTGTGGTTCATTACCACTTTGGCGTCCCGGCCAACCATCTTCCTGAATGCCTGAGACACATACAGCACTTTTTCGCTGTCGAATGCTTCAAGCCAGAACACATCGTCAGTATTTTGTAATAGGCGGAGAAAACGCTGCTCACTAAGTTGCAGGCTGGAGTTAAGCGCGAACCGGTATCGTTCTGAACGCAGTAACGCCAGGCCGAGCAATGCAAGTAACAGACTGCTCAATACAATAATGACCATAAACCAGTGGCGCTGCTGAATACGTCGTTCTTCCAGGCTTTCGGCAAGTTGACGCTCTATGCGATCCGCCTGGCTTGAAATCTGATAAATCTCTTCTCTAAGCTCCGCATCAACCTTACTGCCACTATCGACCAGCGTATTGAGTTTCAGCGACATTTCCTCAACATTCTTCAGCATGTCCTCAGACGAGCTTTTACTGTTGAGCTGATACGCGATAGTCTGATATTCACTTAACGATTGTGTAATCAACGCCATCCCTACGCGCCGTTGCCAGGGGCTATCCGCTTCACCGCTCAGTGCGAAGTGCATCAAACCATTGGTAAAATCGCTTTCGGCCTGTTCAATGGCGTATACCATATTTACCCGATAATCTATTTCCTTCTCACGAATGTGAAAAACCACCGCCGTTGCTATAGTAATAATGAGCATTGCCGGAACAATGAATAATATCCAGCGGCTTTGGTCCCGCAAATACCTAAGCGTGAGCATCATAGGGTGTAGCACCGCTCTTTGTGTAAAGAGGCATCAAATGGAGTCATTCCGCCTTGCGTCAGTGCACTAAGCGTATCTTCCTGTTTACTCACAGACGCCTGTGCAGTGTTCCAGCGCTGCGCCAGTTCGGTATCCTCCTTTCTTATAACAAAAGCCGATACCTGACGGTTTTCCAGAATGCCCTGACCATCCTTGATTTGATAACGTTCAGGGCTTTCCTCTGATACTTGCATCAATGTTGGACGTGTCATTACCAGCATATCTGCGCGGCCTGATTTAAGCGCTAATAATCCCAGCCGGATGTCTTCAACCGACAAAAACGCCTCTGGCTCATAATGCTGCTTCAATATAGACTCTTCCGATGAGCCATCAATGACGACAAAGCGAAGCGCCTGTGATGAAAGGGGGGCTTCGGAAATAACGTTATTGTTATCTTTACGCCACAGTACCGCGGTATTTGATTGGGATAGTGGTGTTGTGAAGCAAAGGTTTTGCTCTGTGCGTGCTCGCGTAACCGCCATTCCCGCTGCAATGACATCTATCCGATTGTTCAGCAGCGCCGGAATCAGCCTGTCAAAGGAGAGCAGTACCCACTTGACGTTATCTACTCCCATCTTCCGGGTAATTTGTCGAGCGACATCTGGATAAACCCCTCTTACTTCCCCTACTTCGTTCACATAAGAATAGGGAGGTTCGTGGGTATATCCAATTTTAAGTGTGGCAGGCGGCGTCTCTCGGCTACAGCCAGATAGCATGATTACCACTATCAAAAAAATTGTTCGAATAACCGACGAAATAAGCATTAATACAAGCTCTACCTATTAGAGAACCCGCCAATGTACGCGCCGGTCCGTTTCAGACCTATTCGTAAAATTACGTAAATAGAGATTCCGGAAGAAGAATAGCAGGCAGTAAGCGGGATTGAAGGAAAGATAAATATAGTGATATCTCAGCGCGACTAAGCAGTGAAAAGCAGCGCGTTAATGATTGACTACCGAAAGTGTAGACGAGCTTTTATCAATTTCAAGAAACGGAACGAAATTTTATGTTTACCTGAACCCTCCGGTCGTAGTGATAACCTGGGCACCATAAAAAGTATTGGTAGGTCTGATAACGGGGCAGTACAGACCGATATGCTCACACTTATAAAGTCGGCCCCCGCGTATCAGCAATATGATAAGCGAGGGCTAAGCAGGTTTTATATCTGTGTCAGTTCGATAATCAGGCTGTATTCCTGATTAGAGGTCGCATTCAAACCAGTGGTCAGTGAGATTCTGTCAGACTCTACAATCGTGCCATCCGGATACTGGACCTTAAGCGTGACATTGTAGTAATTTTTCTCAAACGCGAAGATTATGTCACCTTTCCAGTTTTCCGACATATTTTCGCAACTGAAGAACGGCGTCGACTTTCCTTTAGGAATAGTGATTGGACAGGTAAATTGCGATGGTGAATTAGTAATCACCAGATTAGACAGATCGACATAACTGGCTTTTTTGCTGTTATTAGTTTCACAAGGCTGCGTTTCGCCGTTTAACGTTATCAGACAGTTAATGTTACCAATTAAAGCAAAGAATTTTTCAGATGCGGCTTTACTATTTACCGTCACTAGTAACGAATTGTCCAGCTTACCGCCATAAAAGTACGTGGGAGAGATACCCGCAGTGCCTGTTATGCCCGCGTTATACCCCATGGCAAAATTACTAATAGCCGTTGTACCATCGCTTAGCGCTTCGACCCGGCCCCGACTGTAGGTACCGTAAAAATCATTCACCGGGTCCAGGATAGTTTGAATACTTTCATTAGTAACAGTGGCAATCGCCGAGTATTTTGAATTCCACTGAGACAATAACGTCAGGTTCACATCATAAAATGGGGCATAGGCCTTCCAGTCTTCCTTACCGGCCTCAATCATCGCTTTGAGTGCTTGTTTATGGCTGGTTGTCATTCTGTCAAGGTAGATCCCACGAGAAATCAGTTGCTGTCCACCCGGTCCCATTGTAATAGAACGATCAGTGGGCTTTGAAGGTGCACCGCTGCCCATCACGCTGGCAGCTATGGCTGATTCGGTATAAGCGGTGTAATTAGCCAGCGTTTCAGTATCCAGCAAGTACCTGTCGCTAAACTGAATAACATCCAGCAGCTGCCAGTCGGGATACATTTGAAAGTAACCATCAACCCGCTTAAACCGGCATACCTCGTCGTAAGCGTCACCCACTGATGATGCTGGCAGGTAGCTTCCATCGTTCATTTTTTTATAATGGCCGTGTGGTTCGCCGCCCTCTTTGCGGTAATACTGCTCCTGATCGATCATCGCCTGCGTATCATGATGATCCCGACAGCAGGTGTTGCAAATTGCTGGCTGCTGACTACCGTCTGCTTCGCCAGTTTGTTTTTGTATTTTTTCGCCGGGCTTTACCACCAGCTCGTTGCCATCATAGTCCGTCATGCTCGGCGTGTAACCTTCTCCGGTGCCTGCCAGCGTGCACGAGCAGTTTACCGTCAGAAAATCTTCCTGCTCCAGCTTGTCAGTTTGATCGGGCAAATCGATATAGCGGATAGTTTCAAACTGAACCAGATTGTTATCGCCCTGCTTATCAATATCCGGTACCGGCTTGCTGGTTTCGATACTCTCGCCATTACCCAGTTCGTAAGAGATAACATCAGGTGCCAGACCCGGTGTGTATGCCACTTTTGGCTGATTTTTTGCGCCGTCCGATTCATTGTTAGCCTGAAAACTTCTGGCCAATAATACTGGGGCTACATTGCCCTCTACGGCGATGGACTTCGTTTCTCCCTGCGGGTCCGTCCAGCTCACATTCACCGTCACAATTTTTTGCCCGGGCACATCCGGCGCAGGCACTGGGATCCCGATGTCGCCTTCGGTCAACCAGGTATCCGGCACGCCATCGCTGTCAGTATCGGTGTAAAACTGATTCTCAACCGCCCAGGTTCTGGTGAATGTATAGGTGCGGGTAGCATCGGTTTTGATATCAACCACCACACTTCCGGCATTCAGGCCACCACCAGCATCATCACCAATATCGTTATAGGCAGGTAAGCCTGCAGTAGTGCGCAACACGTCAAACTGGCGCAAGTCATCCAGCTTTTCCTGCGCCAGTTGTAACGCTACCTGACGCAGATTGAGCTTTGCATCGCTTCGCATATATTCGGTTTGCAACGTGACAAAGCCTGTTACACCTAACATGATTATCAAAGAGGCAATTAATACTTCGACCAGGGAGAACCCTTTTATATTTTTATTGTGACTCATCACGTTAGTACTCCTAAAAATCCCGCCAGCTTCCAGGAACAATGGCTACCCGTTGAAACGCATCGCTCAGACGCAGGCCCTGTAGTACCTCTGCATCGTAAACGGAGTTGTAGGTACCGCCAGAATTTCCTACCGGATGGTTTGAGGCAACTACGCCGTTAACCCGCGCGCTACCGACCATATCGATGTCAAAATCTGCTACTGTAGTAGGCTTACGAAACGGAAAAACCATACCGTTGATTTGCGCACCACCGTTCATTTTCAAATTACCGTCAGCGATGACCAGAACTACCGGATCATCCGGGCTGCCGATGGTGGTATTTGAATTCACAGTACAATCGCCATCTACCCACAATAAACCGGTTGAAGACGGCCCCAGCGAGCTGCAGTCAGTCAGTCTGAGATCGGCGTCCGCGCGCAATGTTGGCCATTCAGGCTCTGGTATATTGAAAAGATACTCCATCATGTCTGGCGGGAAATTAGCGTCATCATCCAGGATATCGAGGTCTTTAAAGCCTTTTTCAGAATACGGTGAGGTTGAGCAGTTACCTTCACTGAACTCCTGTAATCCACAGGTGGTACCACTACCACTTTGCATGTTGACGGGTTTGTCGGTCCAGATAGATAAAGGCACGCCTTCCCCACCACCATTAGGATTAGCCACCACCTCAAAGTTACCGCTCACGCCTAGACCACCTGCAACAATCAGCGGTACATCGGGTGGGTTGGCCAGAACAGAATACTGAATCACCTGTTGCTGCTGATCGACGTTAGATAATGAATCAGGCGAGCTTCCCTGCGCGGTGAGCGTCACCAGTTGCAGCACGGTGGACTGTCTTGTAATGGTTTGTCTGACACCCTGGACACTGTAACTGCCCTGCCCCGGTAAGGTTCCGGTAATTTCAGAACCATCCCATCCCGGATCTTCGGTCAACCGGCTAATAGCACGTGCCAGACCAGCCTCAGCGCTACTGAAGGCAAGCTGATAGTTTTGCGCGTTAAGTATAATTTTGTGCTCGAAGGACTTTACCCGACCGGTAGACAAAGTCACTAATGTAACCAGTATCAGCAGCAATAAAACTGCAGTAAGCATCATGGCACCGCGCTGCTGGGCAGGCCTGACAAAAGTAGCGGTTTTATCCATCATAATTTCTCACCAGTACTTCAGTTGTGAACTGACGTGATATATCAGTATTGGCTTCAAGTTCAGCCTGCAGATTGATGGTAATTGACGTGGTCGGAATATTATTGCTGAGCGTCTGCCCCATAGTGAACGACAGCCTTTCCACAAGAACGATGCTGTTATCTGTGAGCGGTAGCCAGCCGTCCTGCGTGCAGGTCAGGTTATTCTGACGCATTTCTACCGTTTGCCCTCGCAGTCTGTAACCAAAATTTTCACTGTCTCCGGTTGAGTCCAGCACGCCATTGTCGTTGGCATCGTAAGAAAAAAGAATGCAGCTACCAGCAGCCTCGCCGGTATATGCACTGATAACCAGTGAATCTGAGAAGTCAGACGGATTGGCTGCAGGATCGGTAAGCATCGCTACCGTGTCACCTGAATAACCGGCCCGCCGGATGTCTCGCTGCAAAAGGGAGAGGACCACAGAGGATTCTTCGTTTACCCGTGCGCTTTTTAATAGGTTAACATTAACGCCCACGCCATATCCCACCAGGGATCCCAACGCGGTAAGCGCAGCAATACCCAGTGCCATGCCTATCATTAACTCAACCAGAGTAAAGCCGTGCTGTGCGTTTAGCTTGCGCATGATGGATAACCTCCCAGATCGCCGGAGACCACGCAGATTTGAACCCTGCCAACTTCATTTAAATTGATGCGGACGGTATCTGTACCATTAGAAAAATTGGCTGAACCACTGTTATTCAATGTCAGGCCGCGGGTACCATCAAATGTCGTCTGATTATCCGTGCCAAAAGTAAGTGCGGGCAACGTGACGCCCGGGAAATCCTGGCCTCGCAGGACATTTTCAACACCATCCACCGTACAACTGTTTGCTACGGCACAATCACAATCTGTTTGATCCGTAGTACCTACACACCAATTCTGGCCAGCAGTAAAGTCTACCTGGATATCTGCCGACTGACGCACAGCATGACTGCGCGCCTGCTGCATACCGAAATACACATTTTCAACAGCACCGGACAGTGCCGCACTACGCTGGACATCAGATATAGCCGGCGCGCCAAGCGTAACGACGATGGCAACGATAGCGACTGCTATCATGAGTTCCAGTAAAGACAGCCCTTTTTGATTACTCACCCTGACACCTATACCTTCGGATAAATCCTGAAACCTTATTCCAGCGGAATGTGGTCTATGCTCTGTGTTCTCAAAAAAGAAACGTTCAGGTTCTTAGGAAGTATACTAAGCGAAATTTTTCCTAACCTAAGTATTAGAAGTGATGTTCACGTATGAAGCACGCAAAGTTCAAAAAACAAGATGGAGGCTGGACACTGGTCGAGCTGATGATTGTGGTCGCTATAGCAGGGATTATTGCAACCATTGCGATTCCCAGTTACCAGTCCCACCTTACCAATGCCCGACGCGCGGATGCACAGAACGCGCTGTTGCAATTGAAAATGCAGCAGGAATCTTACCGACTTGAGAATAATAGCTATGCCGCTACCGGCGAAATCGGCATGCCAACTTCTGAATTTTATACCTTCACCGTGAGTAACGCGACTGCCACAACGTATACATTAAGTGCAGCAGCAAAAGGTGGGCAGACAGGTGATACAGGCTGTACATCGCTGAGCCTGGACCAATCTATGAATAAACTACCGGCAGGCTGCTGGTAACCCATCTGTACGTTGTTTTAAGACACTAAGCGCTGGCGAGGGCCAGCGCGTGCCTTTAATTAGTCAGCGCGGGTATAGGTTAATGTTACACCCATCTGGCCAATCTCCAGATTATCCTCGTCATTAATTTCGAAGACCTGCTCCTCACCATCTTTTGCAAATACCAGGTATTGCTTACCAGCGCTTTCACGGGTGAAGATGTCATCAACCTGATTTCGCTGTCCGTTTGCTTCGATATAGTCTTCGCCAATAACCATTGTGCCGCCGCCAGCCTGATTGATTAGCTTTTCCAGCATCGCATTATCCGATGTTGCTTTCCAGGTGCCTTCGTAGCCGTGGCCACCACATGCAGATAATATCCCTGCCATCAAACCGGCAATTAATAATTTCCCTGCTTTCATCTTTGTTTCCTTTTACAGTAATTTCTTACACAAACAATATGTTGCGCTTATCTTCAGGAAGGAAATCATACAAATACCGCCGCAATTTGAACAGCACCATTCGCTTCAGCCTCAGGGTGCAGCGCCATTGATATACCGTGCCCGAACGAAGTATCAGCACTGGGACTGCATAAATGCCATTGCCTTTTTGAGAAACTTTTCTCCTTGTTCACCGCCAGCACGCAGCGCTTGTTGTCCTTCGGAATCTTCAATCTCCTCCATTTGCGCTCTGACTACTTCCGGCTGCTGTTCTGACTCAGGAAGGAATATACCGTCAGTTTCCACAATACGGGCTACTGAATAGCCGCCAACGCCGGCGCATAAAATCATGCGGTTAGGTGCGTCTTTGTCACACAGCGTCAGCGCGCCGGCAGTCACAGCTTCAGTGGTCAGTAGTCCGAAAACTTCTGGCGGTAATAAATCCTCGGTCATCCGGGTCCCGGCAGTAGGCGCCAGAGCATTTATCCGAATACCATACTTCGCCCCTTCCAGAACCAGCGTGTTCATCAGGCCGATCACAGCCATTTTAGCAGCACCATAATTCGCCTGACCAAAGTTGCCGTACAGTCCACTTGAAGAGGTAGTCATTACGATTCGCCCGTACTGCTGCTCGCGCATAATATCCCACACGGCTTTGGTGCAGTTGACCGACCCCATAACATGCACATCCATCACTGTCTTAAAGTCATCAAGCGCCATTTTGGCGAAGGACTTATCACGTAGTATGCCGGCGTTATTAATAAGAATATCTACACGCCCCCAGGCATTCATAGCAGCATCTACCATCTGCTGTACCTGCGAGAACTCAGCGACATTAGCGCCGTTGGCAATTGCCTCGCCACCCGCTTCTTTTATCTGAGCAACAACCGCCTCCGCGGCAGCAGATGAACCGCCGGTGCCGTCTCTGGCGCCACCGAAATCATTTACAATGACTTTTGCTCCACGCGCGGCCAATTTCAGCGCATGGGTTTTACCTAATCCATTACCGGCGCCCGTTACAATGGCCACTTGCCCTTCATATGAAATTGTCATTAACTTTCCTGCTGATTGTTATTATCAATAACCTGAACGCCAATCCATTGTGCTACCAGGGCTGGTTTATCACTGCCCTCAAGCTCAATAGTAATGTCATAGGTCACAAAAATTTGTTGAGGATTTGGCTGGCTTACTTCCGCGACGCTGGCATGACAGCGAATACGGCTGTCCACCTTAACCGGTGTAATAAACCTGACTTTGTTCAATCCATAGTTTATTCCCATTACCGCTCCTTCGGCCTGCAACCCGAAGGACTGCGCAAAATAAGACAGCATCGATAAGCTCAGAAATCCGTGTGCGATGGTGCTGCCAAAGGGTGTCCGGGCAGCCTTTTCAGCGTCAATATGAATAAACTGGTGATCGTGGGTACAGTCAGCAAAGTTGTCTATCTGCGACTGGGTAATAGTAAACCAGTCTGTGACTGGCAGAGTTTGACCGGCACTTGCCAATAGCGCTTCGCGTGTAACAGTTTGCATAATGGGCGTTATCCTATTTTCAGAACCATTCCGGTTGCATATCGAAATTGGTCGTATCCAGCTCTCGCACCAGCGTTGCCCAGTGATTGATTTCAGGTAGCTCACTCACAAAGAAAAAACGCATAGCCTGAATCTTACCGCGATAAAAGGCCTCATCGCTATCATGCAGGGGGGTATCAAGGGCGCGTTGCGCCACCAGCCCCTGTTTTAACCACATCCAGGCAACGACGACGTGTCCGAATACATCAAGGTACTTCACAGAATTTGAGAATGCTGCATCAATGTTCATCGACCGGGATGCGCCCAACACAGTTTGAGTAGTGTCATCCAACGTTTTTAACGCTTTTTCAAGCGTATCAGCATAGTCTTCAAGGCCAGCGACATTTTTCGCTGCAATGATAGTTTCAGTGATGGCCTTGATGCATGCTTTATATCCTGCAAACTGGTTACGGGGAACTTTACGCCCTAACAAATCCATCGACTGGATACCCGTTGTACCTTCATGTATCGGATTCAACCGGTTTTCCCGGTAAAACATTTCTACCGGATGCTCATTGGTATAGCCGGCCCCTCCAAGAACCTGAATAGCATAGTGATTCGCCCTGAGCCCATACTCAGAAGGCCAGGTTTTGATAATCGGCGTCAGAAAATCAAGTAGCAGATGGGCCTGTTCTCTTTGCTCTGCTTCGGGCGCAGTTTTTTCATCATCATGCAATCTGGCACCATACAAACATAACGCCAGAGCGCCTTCTGCATAAGCTTTTTGAGCCAGAAGCATCCGCTTAACATCACTGTGTTCAATAATATTCACTGGCGCAGAATGCGGGTCCTTTTCTGCCAGCAGTCTACCCTGCGGACGCTCCCTGGCGTAGTCCAGCGAATATTGATAACCGGCAAGCGCCATGACAGCGGCACCGGTTCCGACAAATAAGCGCGCTTCATTCATCATATGGAACATGTAACTCAGCCCCATATTTTCCTCGCCGACCAGATATCCGACCGCGCCGTCTTTCTCACCGAAGCTTAAGGACGTTGAGGTAATCGCGTGCCCGCCCATTTTATGAAAAAGCCCGGCCAGCGCGACATCGTTGCGCGCGTCAATCTCGCCGTTATCGCCAACCAGAAATTTAGGCACGATAAATAGTGATATGCCTTTGATGCCCTTCGGTGCACCCTGCACCCTTGCCAGTACCAGGTGTACAATGTTTTCGGTCAAATCATGATCGCCCCCGGAAATATAAACTTTATTACCGGTAATCCGATACGTGCCATCGTCCTGACGTACGGCTTTAGTGATCAGGTCAGCCAGGCCGGAGCCTGCGCCCGGCTCTGTCATTGCCATCGTTCCGGTGAAGCGCCCTTCCCGCATTGGCCTGACCC
The DNA here is from genome assembly GCF_006228385.1 of Salinimonas iocasae. GTDB lineage: Bacteria > Pseudomonadota > Gammaproteobacteria > Enterobacterales > Alteromonadaceae > Alteromonas > Alteromonas iocasae. The sequence continues at coordinate 807,633 of NZ_CP039852.1, read as the reverse complement.
ACTTTTCAATTTGTTCGGCAGTACCGTGGGCTTCTATAAGATTGGCGTTGGCGTTAGTCAGAGTGGTGTATCCCATGGTACTCATGCCAGCTGCCGTTAAGTGGGTACTCAGCGCGCAGGCAATGGTGGAGGGAAGTTGCATCCCGCCCATATCAAAATCAGCGGTAGCCGATGCCAGCCCGGCATCAATAACCGCCTGCATCGCGGTTTTAATTTCAGGAATAAGATGGGCATCTTTACCATCAAATTCTGGCCTGATCAGATCTGTCTTCTGTCGTATTGGAAGCAGGTATTTTTCGGCCACACTCCTGGCAGTGTCCATCGCTGCCTCAAAGGTTTCTTTGCTGTGCTCCCGGAAGCGTTCGCGGCGGGTCAGTGACTCTGCGTCTAACAGCTCATACAACATGAATGCGATATCGCGGTCATTCAGTAACGATGCGGCCATAGTATCCTCATTGCGCCGGGGCGCGGTTGGTAAAATGCGTTAATAAACTGCGCGTATTGTTGCGCCACCCAACAACAGATAACATGACCTGACATGTCAGGTCAGGTCATGTCAGGTCAGGTCTGTGAATAAACGTCTGACTGCTTCCTCAGATTCTTTTGCAGGTAATAAAGATGCGCGTTGATGCGTCAATTAATAACGATTCACCGTTTTCCGGTTTGCTTCGCTTCTGGCGCAGTGTGCACCAGGTTAGTCAGGAAGAACTCGCCTATCGCACCGGTTCATCTGCCCGGCATCTCAGCCGGCTTGAAAACAGCCATGTGTCACCCAGCCTTGAGATGGTTGAAGCTATCGCTGTCGCACTGGACATGCTTGAAAGAGACAGTAACCACTTACTTATTGCCGCCGGATTCAGAGCGCAGGAAAAAAAAGCAGACTTCCGCTCCGCCGATTTAAAGTGGTTGCGCAAAGCTATGGCACTTACCTTACGCGCATTAGATCCTCACCCAACGGTCTTAATTGACGGCAGTGGCGATATTCTGATGGTCAATGAAAGCTGGGTTGCGTTTTATAGCCGGTTGATTGGTGAGCATCACCTTGCCTGTGTGACTAATCATTTTGATTTATTGTTTAGCTTGCACGATGCCACCTCAGGCTCAAAAGCCTATACCGATGCACTGTGTCTAATTTTGATGAGCATTCAGCAGGATGTGCTGCTTACACAAGATAACGCGATGCAGCAGCGACTGACCCAATTGTGCGCTACCCCCGGTGTTCCTGATGACTGGGCCAGACGAGCAGCGCAGCTGGATCCGATGGCCAGCTTTCGGGTAGAACTTCAGATAGATGGCTCGCCTGAACGTTTTTTCAGTGTCAGCCAGACTGTTGGCGCTATGGGTCCCACAGCTTATGTCTCAGAGCCGCGGCTTACTATCAATACGCTTTATCCTGAAAGCGCCGCGAAACACGCGGGTGCGGATGCCCAGGGTTATCGGCATCCGCTTTTACCTGAATAAGCGCTGAGGCCTTAAACCTTAGCGCTTACGCAATTCACGGCGTAAGATCTTGCCAACGGTGGATTTGGGCAGCTCTTCAAGCACCTCGATATGTTTTGGCACCTTATAGTTAGTCAGGTGTTCCCGACAATATTCACGCAGTTCATCCTGGGTAACCGACTCGTTCACGGTAACAAACGCCTTCACGGCTTCGCCTGTTTTCTCATCGGCTTCACCCACCACGGCAGCCTCCATTACGGCTGGGTGTTCACTAAGCACATCTTCTACTTCATTGGGGAAAACGTTGAAGCCTGAAACAATGATCATGTCTTTGAGTCTGTCGACGATCTTCACATTGCCATTACTTTGTATCAGCCCCATGTCGCCGGTTTTAAACCAGCCATCAATCATCACTTTGCTGGTTTCATCCTCCCGCTGCCAGTATCCCTTCATGACCTGTGGGCCCTTGACCACCAGCTCGCCGACTTCACCCTCAGGCACGGGTTGGTTGTGCTCATCCCACGCGGCCACCTGAGTTTGCTCCAGAGGCTTACCAACCGTACCCAGCTCTTCTTCACCGAATACGTTAAACGATACCACCGGCGATGTCTCTGACAGGCCGTACCCCTCTGTGATAGCACAACCGGTTACATCCTCCCACAAATGCGCGGCTGAATGCGTGAGTGCCGCGCCACCAGATAGCGTAATTTTTAGGTTGCTGAAGTCTATTTCTTTAAAACCCGGATGCTGGCATAGCCCGACAAACAACGTGTTAATACCGGCAAGACCCTTGAAGGGAACGGCTTTAATCGCATTAACAAAGCTATCCATGTCCCTGGGGTTTGGTATCAGTAAATTTGCTTCCCCCATGCCAAACAGCCCAATCATATTCACTGTGAAGGCGTAAATATGGTAAAGCGGCAACGGACAGACAAACACACCTTCGCTTTGCTGGCACCGAGCTTCTAATCGCGCCGCCATCTGACCGGCATTGGCAAGCAAATTACCATGTGACAACACTGCCCCTTTAGAAACCCCGGTGGTTCCTCCGGTATACTGGAGCACAGCCGTATCATCACGCTGCGCCTGACTGGGCGTGAAGTCGCCAAGTGTTTCGCCCTTGTTCAGCGCATCGATGAAGTTGTGATAGTTATGCCCAGGCGAGGAGGGTTGAATAAAGTCAGCGGCCTCTGTCACCAACACATGTTCTATTTGCGTTTGCTCGCGAACCTGTTCCAGTTTGGGTAATAAGTCGCTGAGAATAACAATGGCCTTTGCCCCTGAATCCGTAAACTGATGGAGCATTTCTCTGGGTGTATACAACGGATTGGTATTAACCACTACCAGCCCAAGTCTGACTGCCGCGTACATGGCAACCGGGTACTGAATCAGGTTTGGCAACTGAATGACAATACGGTCACCGGCTTTTAAGCCCATTTCATGCTCGAAGTAGCGCGCCAAATGCGTCGCATGCTTGTCCAGCTCATCATAGAGCATTGACTGGCCCAGACACCGATAAGCAAGACGCCCCTCATAGCTTGCAAACCTGTCATCTATAAATTGGCGTAAATTCGTATAATTCTCGTTAATTGACATGCTATTTTGTCTCCTGCTTGTGGGACGGATCTGGTTTAGAAAAATGTGAACCGGGCATGGCCCTCATAACAATGGCCTTCGCGTCGATATGCGAAGGCAATGTGCCGTAATGATGAAATTTTTGCTGTGACAGACGGGCACTGACAAATGCGTCGGCGATCCACGGCTCACCATATACAATGAGCGTGGCTGCCTGCCAGCAGAGCGCCAGTTGCTCCATAAGCCGCCGTGCATGAACTTCCAGGTTGTCAGTGTCAGCCATATCGGCAATAGCGGTTTCCAGCGCCTGGTCGTAATCTGTATAGTGCCCCCTGGCCTTGCCAAGTTCTGCCAGTAATGCAGATAACGTATCGGGCTCACGTTTAAGTACGCGTAAAAGGTCCAGACACTGGACGTTACCGGAGCCCTCCCAGATTGCATTCACCGGCGCCTCTCGGTACAGCCTGCTGGTAACATTATCTTCAACGTAACCGACCCCGCCGATACACTCCATGGCTTCATAGGTGTGTTGCACAGCTTGCTTGCAAATCCAGTATTTACCAATTGCCGTGGCACTTCTGACCAAAGCTGCTTCCTGAGGATCATTCAGGTTGTCCAGCGCGCGGGAGATGCGCAGGCTGATAGCCAGCGCTGCTTCTGCTTCCAGGGCCAGATCTGCCAGCACATTGATCATAAGAGGCTGTTCATGCAACGGCTTTCCAAAAGCAGCGCGCCCGGCTGTGTGCCATATCGCTTCTTTCGCGGCCTGTGCCATTAAGGCACTGGACCCCAGCATACAGTCATAACGGGTGAGCGCGACCATTTGAATAATCGTATTGATCCCCTTGCCTTCTTCACCCAAAAGCCAGCCGTGGGCCTCGCGAAATTCAATCTCTGAACTGGCGTTGGACTTGTTACCCAACTTGTCTTTCAGACGCTGAATGTGAATCGGGTTTTTGGTGCCATCTTCGCGCCAGCGAGGCACCAGAAAACACGAGAGGCGATCGTCGCACTGTGCAAGTACCAAAAAGCCATCACACATTGGGGCACTGCAAAACCACTTATGCCCTGTCAAAGAATAAAGCTGACCGGGCCCGGCATGCTTAACAGGTACAGCCCGGGTGGTATTTGCCCTGACATCACTGCCCCCCTGCTTTTCGGTCATCGCCATACCAATAGTCACGCCCTCTTTTTCATACCAGGGACGGTTACTGCCGTCATATATGCCTGACAGGATTTTCGGTAACCAGCGTTTTGCGACATCGGGCTGAACAGATATGGCAGGCACGGCGGCAAACGTCATCGTAAGCGGGCAACCTGAGCCTGGGTCGGCGTGTGTATGCAGATAAGCCATAGCGCCGCGTACGACATGCTCGCCAACCTGTTCTGACGTCCATGGCAAACTACAATGACCCTGACTGATAGCGTGAGACATTAGCTGATGGTAAGCAGGATGATAAATAACCTCATCAACGCGGTGACCAAACCGGTTGTGCGTCTCAAACTGCGGCGCATGTCGATTAGCCAGAAACCCTGCTTCCTGTAACTCATGGCCAATATGATGCCCGAACTTAGTCAGTCGTTCAGTTCCGTGTTTCCCACCGAATTGATTTATCCAGTATTGCAAAATGGTATCGGCTTCAAAGGCATTGTAGTTTGCCAGCGGAGCAGGCTGATTAAACACGCTGTGCGTGTCGTAATGAAAAACCGGTTGCGCCATATGTATCCCTGTGTGGTCAGATGTCTTTCTACTCATTCAATTTACCCGACATTAACATGGATTTCACAGGTTTTTCTGAAAAGAGTACGGTCGGAACAGTGCTCATTCGAGAAGGCAAATTGTTTAATCGGCACAACGTAAAATCTAAGGCGCAATACCGCTTACTGTTACGGGCTTTTTAAGTAGACACGCTTTATAATTCGCTTACTGTTTTCTTTATAACCTGAGTTTTTCATGCTGCGCGCTTTTACTTTAATTCTTCTTTTCTGTTCATCGGCTTTCGCTACGGCCACTACCTGGAGTGAAACAGAATTTCATCTGCAACAGGGCAAATTGAATCAGCCCTTTGCCTCCACACCAGGTACCGATCTCGATACCACTATTGTTACGTTTCAACACGCCAGTGGCTGGGAATACGGCGGCAATTTTTTATTTTTTGACTACGCCAGAACTGACACAGGCGATGAACTTTATGCCGAGTGGTACCCGTTTTTCAGTAGCAGTGCGCTGTTTGACGTAAAGTATGATGGTGCTATTAGCGATATAGGTATGGTCCTGGGCGTCAATGCTGCGCCAGATGCCGATGTACTGAAGTACCTGCCCGGTGTGCAAATCAATTGGAATGCTCCTGGCTTTGCCTTTTTCAATACCCTTTTCACAGCCTATATTGATGATAGTAAAGGGTTGGCTTCAGGCGGCGCACCGGCCGAAGAAAACAGTTACATGGTTGATGCGGCATGGCGCTATCCTGCCCAAACCGGTCGACAGCGTTGGTCTGTGGAAGGACATGCTGAATATATCTCTGGCAGAGATAGCGAAATACCAGGTGTTACCGTTAAAGACTGGGTGCTGGGACAGGTACAGCTGCGCTGGGATGTTGGCCACGCACTGTTTAATAAAAAAGACACGGTCTTTGTAGGCATTGAGTATCAATACTGGAACAACAAGCTGGGCACAGACGAAGATGAAAGTGTCGCGCAATTGCTCGCCGTTTGGCGGCTATAGAGGATTATATAAACTCATTGCCGCGCGCGATAAAAATAATTTGTTCAGTAGAACAGGATTTTTTCTCACACTTTTCCTTTACCTGCGTGTCGCTTCAGGCTACAAACACGCTTTGTCATTCGGTAGTTTAAAGGACAACTCGACATGCCAGTGATCGATAATTGGCTTGCCTACGCAAAACAGCACGCTGCGCGTGTGCAGGATGCTGTGCTTAGCACAGAGTTTTTGTATCAACTGTTGCTGATTCTGGGTATCTATCTGGTCGCTTATCTTGTAGCCAGTCAGGTACGCAAGACTATTCCCTTCATGCGTCGTCCTCAAAATCAGCGTTTTCATTCGCTGCAAATGCTGGGCTATCGGCTTGGGACGATGTTATTTCCGCTGATCACTGTATTTTTATTATTGCTTACCACGCGGCTGGGGAATTTATTTCAGGTTGATGCCTGGCTATTAGATGTTGCACTGGTGCTGGCGGTCCTCATCTTCTTAAATAATTGTATTAAAAGTTTTGTGGCCAATAGCATCATCGCTGCGTTTATGCGCTACATCGGCCTGCCCATCGTGTTTCTTCACCTGATTGGGGTGTTACCGACTGTAATTACCGCGTTGGAGTCAATTTCGGTCACGGTGGGTAATATTGAGCTTTCGGCTTACGGCATTCTACGGGTGCTGATTTTCGGTGCCCTGCTGTTCTGGCTGGGACGTGCATCAAACAGTGTCGGCAAGGATATTATCCGTAATCAGAAATCATTGGATATTGCCACCAAGGAGGTTTTCGCCAAACTGTTTGAGGTAGCGGTATTTTGTGTCATTTTCCTCCTCTTACTTAACATCATGGGCATTAACCTCACAGCACTGGCTGTGTTTGGTGGCGCTCTGGGTGTTGGTCTGGGTCTGGGCCTGCAAAGCATTGCCTCAAATTTTATATCCGGCATTATTATTTTGCTGGATCGCTCGCTTACCGTAGGCGACTATGTTGAGCTGGAGGATGGCAGCAAAGGCTTTGTGCGTGAATTTAAAATGCGTTATGCCATTTTAGAGACCTACGATGGTAAGGACATCCTGGTTCCGAATGAGAAGTTCATTAGTGCCTTACTGATAAACTGGACACACAAAGATCCTAAGCAGCGCTATCGCATCGATTTCAGCGTGGCCTATCACACAGATATAAGAGCCATGGTAGAAATTATTAAAGAGGCGGTGGCAGAGCATCCCCAGGTGTTAAGTGGTGAAGATGTGCCCCTCGAGGAGCGCCCCGATTGTGAGATCGATAGCTTTGGCGATTCAGGCGTAAACATGTTCGTCGAGTTCTGGATGGAAGGCATTGATGATGGCAAAAACCGTGTGGGCGGGGACTTGTTATTGTTAATATTTGAGACCCTTCGGGAACATGATATTTCTATTCCCTTTCCACAACGTGAAGTACGAATTCTTAACCAGGAAGATAATGCATAAATTTCAGGGGGCTGGCTCCGTCCCCTAACCTATCGATTAAGTGATAGCAGGAATCAGACAAAAGTCTAACTCGTTTATTTTTTGCACTATCAAGCCTGTTTTACAACCTTAAACTTTGCTTAATGACAAAATTTAAATAAAGATAATTTTTAAAAACTTATCCAAAACACCCTTTTTATCATATTAAAAACAACAACTTAATTTAATGTTAACCGATTGTTAATTCTTTTACGTGTGTTCTTCACATTTTACACAGTAATTCTCATTTTACTTGGTCTGCGATTTTGCTATCCTTTTGCGGCGAATTTTTTAGCTGTCGATTTTTTGTTCAGTTTCAATGTTTGAAGTGAGTGGTAGATGTCCTTTTTGACCTCTTTGATGACAACCCGAAAGCAAGCTCAGCTTAGCCAGAAAGCCAGTGCGGTCACGCAATGGTTATGTAAGGGTGTGGGCGCCACTTTATTTATATCTGTATTGAATATCGCACTGTTATTGTGTGGTGCGCTGGCCGATTCTACCGATGTAGTATCTGCAGTTATCGAAAATCCGTTTATTGGCCCTGTGACTGTTGCCTCACTGGGCATGCTGGTAGCGTGCAAAGCAATTTATCACGCTTTTCGCAATGCTATATTTGGCGACCTGTTTAAATACACACCGGCGCGCCGCGCGGGTGTCATATCCAGTAAGTCTTCACTTACTCATACCGAATTTGCCGTAAGTCAACGTGTTCGTTTATCACATGGCTCACGCGCACCCCCTTTAAGTTTCACTTAGCGTTTCGACCTGTTAGCAGATAACTCTGCCGGCAAGCCGTAAGGCGGGTGAACTTAAACTAGCTGGGAACTACCTTTAGGTACTTCCCGAATCTGAGCGTCGTCCTGTCACCGGGGCGGCAGGATAGTAAACCTCTGGGTTGTAGGAAAATTCCTTTGCTTATTCGTAACCTTTGTACAATTGCTCTTACCGCCGTCGTGCTGACATTAGCAGGTTGTAGTGGCGGAGTACTCGATCCGAAAGGACAGGTTGGTGTTGAAGAAAAGTGGCTGATTATTATCTGTACACTTTTGATGCTAATCGTTGTTATTCCGGTCATCGTGTTGACTCTCTACTTCGCCTGGAGATATCGCGCCAGTCGGGATTTTGAAGTTTATACACCTAAATGGGCTCATTCGACGAAAATCGAAGCAGCAGTCTGGTCCATACCAGTTCTAATTATTATTGTTCTGGGCGTTATCACGTGGAAATCCACGCATGCGTTAGACCCTTACAAACCTCTTGAAGGCAAGGGCGAACACATGACTGTGGAAGTAGTTTCATTGAATTGGAAGTGGCTGTTTATCTATCCTGAGCAAGGTATTGCGACAGTTAACGAGCTTGTGTTTCCGGCTGATAAGCCAGTGGCATTCAAGATCACTTCTGAAGGAACAATGAACTCGTTCTTCATTCCTCAATTAGGTAGTCAAATTTATTCAATGGCCGGTATGGAAACCAAGCTACACCTGATTGCTGACGAGCCGGGTACTTACGAAGGTTTCTCAGCAAACTACAGTGGTAAAGGCTTTACAGGAATGAGCTTTGATGCGATTGCCACCCCTACCAACGAAGATTTTGATGCGTGGGTAGAAAAGGTAAAACGCGAAGGTGGCGAGCTTGACTCAGCCTCTTACAAAGCACTGACTGAACCAACTGAATTTCACCCGGTGGAATACTTTGCTGATGTGAAAGATGGATTGTTCCACGACATCATCATGAAGTTCATGAAGGACCACGGTGAAATGAACTACTACAGCAAACCTAAAAATGCGGTCCAGGGGCAGCACGAAGCAGCGCACAAAAAAGCGCAGCATGCAGGCGCTCATGAAGCAGAGGCCGAGGAGTAATCATGTCTTTGTTAGGTAAATTATCTATCGAAGCCGTTCCGTACCATGATCCGATTATCATGAGTACGTTAACGGTGGTGGCAATTCTGGGTGTGGTTATCGCCGGCCTGGTCACCAAATATAAGAAGTGGGGCGTTCTGTGGAACGACTGGATCACTTCTATTGACCATAAACGCTTAGGCGTTATGTATATCATTCTTGCGCTTATCATGCTGCTACGGGGCTTTGCCGATGCCATCATGATGCGTTCGCAACTGGCGCTAGCCACTAACGGCGCTGAGGGCTATCTACCGCCTGAACATTACGACCAGATCTTCACCGCTCACGGTGTCATTATGATTATCTTCATGGCCATGCCTTTCATGGTCGGCCTGATGAATATCGTATTGCCACTGCAGATTGGTGCGCGTGATGTTGCCTTCCCGTTTTTGAACAACCTGAGCTTCTGGCTGACAGCCGGTGGTGCGGTGCTGATCAACCTGTCTCTTGGTTTAGGTGAGTTTGCCAAAACCGGTTGGGTTGCTTATCCGCCACTCTCTGGCCTTGACTACAGTCCGGGGGTCGGTGTTGACTACTACATATGGGCCTTGCAGATATCCGGGCTCGGTACGCTACTGACGGCAGTTAACTTCCTTGTAACTGTGGCTAAGATGCGTGCACCGGGTATGAAACTGATGCAGATGCCTATTTTCACCTGGACATGTACCTGGGGTAACATCCTGATCGCTGCGTCATTCCCTATTTTGACTGCAGTGCTGGCCATGCTGACACTTGATCGTTACATGGATTTCCACTTCTTCACTAACGAAGCCGGTGGTAACTCTATGATGTACATCAACCTGTTCTGGGCATGGGGTCACCCTGAAGTATATATTCTGGTTCTGCCAGCATTTGGTATTTTCTCAGAAATCATTTCTACCTTTACCGGTAAACGTCTGTTTGGTTATAAGTCGATGGTTTATGCCAGTGGCGCCATCGCGATTCTGGGCTTTGTTGTCTGGCTGCACCACTTCTTCACGATGGGCTCCAGTGCCAACGTAAACGCCTTCTTCGGGATAATGACAATGATTATCGCGGTGCCTACGGGTGTGAAACTGTTTAACTGGATATTCACGCTGTACCGTGGTCGCTTACACATCACTACACCTGTGCTATGGACGTTGGGCTTTATGGTGACGTTCACCATCGGCGGAATGACCGGTGTACTGCTTGCTATCCCTGGTGCTGACTACGTACTGCACAACAGCTTGTTCCTGATTGCTCACTTCCATAACACAATTATTGGTGGTGCGGTATTTGGTTACCTGGCTGGTTTCTCTTACTGGTTCCCGAAAGCCATTGGCTTCAAGTTGGATGAGAAATGGGGTAAGTCAGCGTTCTGGTGCTGGCAGATCGGCTTCATGCTTGCGTTTATGCCGTTGTACGTACTTGGCTTCCTGGGCATGACCCGTCGTCTGAACTCAACAGACAACCCAGACTGGAATATCTGGCTATATATCGCGGCCTTTGGTGCTGTGGTTATTGCTTTCGGTATCCTGTCTCAGGTCATTCAGTTAGTAGTGAGCTTTATGAAGCGTGAAGAGCTGGACGATAAGACCGGCGACCCGTGGAATGGGCACACCCTGGAGTGGTCTACAGCATCACCACCTCAGTTCTACAACTTCGCTAAAATTCCGCATGTTAAGGACATCGATACATGGACTGACATGAAAGAGGAAGGTGAAGCTTATAAGCGCTACGAAAGCTATGAGCCAATCCATATGCCGAAAAATACGTCTGCCGGTGTCACTATAAGTGCTAGCCTGACTGTTTTCTGCTTTGCCATGATTTGGCATATCTGGTGGCTGGCAATTGTTGGTTTTGTCGGTGCAATCGGTTTCTATATCAAGCGCTGTTACACCAAAGACGTAGATTACTACGTGCAGCCTGACGAGATTAAGAAAATCGAGGATGAACATTTGAAAAATGCGCCAAAAGAGGTAACAGCATGAGTTCAATTCCATCAAGCTTAAACCCTAACAGTGATGTAGGAGGTCATGGCGACGGCCATGACCACGAGCATCACGATACCAGCGGGAATACCATTTTTGGATTCTGGCTGTATCTGATGACGGACTGTTTATTGTTTGCATCATTTTTTGCAACTTACGCAGTCCTTTCTATGAACACCGCTGGCGGTGTGTCTGGTGCCGATATTTTCGAGCTGGACTTTGTTGCTGTAGAAACCGCAGCTCTGCTGTTTAGTAGTATTACTTTCGGCTTCGCAATGATTGCTGCACACGCGCAGAAAAAAGCGCTGACCCTGACCTGGTTAGGTGTCACCTTTGCTTTTGGTGCGGCCTTTATCGGGATGGAAATCTATGAGTTCCATCACCTGATCGTAAATGGCAACGGGCCAGGCGAAAGCGCATTCTTAACCGCGTTTTTCTCACTGGTTGGTTTGCACGGCATGCACGTTACTGCCGGCCTTATCTGGATGACTATTATGATCATCGAAGTGCTTCGTCGCGGTTTAGGTAATCAGACAGTTACTCGTCTGAGCTGCCTGAGCCTGTTCTGGCACTTCCTTGATATCGTCTGGATTTGTGTATTTACCGTTGTGTATCTGATGGGAGCAATGTAATGAGTCACAGTCATTCTCATTCCACCACCCCCGGCCAGGCTGAAGCACATTCAGCCGACCACGGTGATGTTAAATCGTATGTTATTGGCTTCGTACTGTCTGTCATTCTGACCGCTATCCCTTTTTGGGCGGTGATGGAAGGTGACCTGTCGAAATCAACAACTATTTGGACAGTTGTAGTTACTGCAGTGGTTCAGCTGTGGGTACATCTTAAGTTCTTCCTTCATCTGAACTTTGTTACTGAAGACGGTCGTGCAAGTACGTTCTCGTTCCTTTTCAGTGCACTGGTTATTGTGATGATCGTGGGACTGTCCATCTGGATTATTTACGAATCCAACGCGATGATGATGTACTAGCCTTCGGGCTGGTACGTTATCCGTGCAGAAGTATCTGGAGAAACTGAATAGATGTTCCGACGTTATTTACAAGTGACTAAGCCTGGTATCATCATGGGCAATCTTATCTCTGTTGCCGGCGGCTTTTTACTGGCCTCACGTGGCGACGTTGACGGATTGCTGATGATAGCCACCATTATCGGGTTGTCGCTGGTTGTGGCCTCCGGTTGTGCAATTAATAACTGCATTGACCGGGATATTGATGCCAGGATGCAGCGTACCAAAACCCGTGTCACGGTAACTGGCGAGATGTCACTAAAGGCAGCACTGGCACACGGGGTAGTGTTAGGCATCGCCGGGTTTGCTTTGCTGGCTGTATTCACTAACGCCGTCGCAGTGTTTTTCGCTGCGTTGGGGTATGTGGTTTATGTAGGCATCTACAGCTTGTATATGAAACGGAATTCAGTTTACGGCACACTGGTGGGCAGCCTTTCCGGCGCAGTTCCACCGGTGGTAGGTTACTGCGCGGTTACAGCACAATTTGACGCTGGTGCTGCGATTTTACTGCTTATGTTCAGCCTGTGGCAGATGCCCCATTCTTACGCTATCGCTATATTTCGATACAAAGACTATGAAGCGGCTAACATACCTGTACTGCCGGTAGAAAAAGGCATTGAACGCGCTAAGCTACACATCGTGCTTTACATCGCTGTGTATGCGCTGGTAACAATGTTACTGCCGTTAGGTGGTTACACTGGCCTCGGTTTTATGGCAGTGGCAGCGACGACCAGTATATGGTGGCTGGTGATGGCGCTTCGCGGCTATCGCAGTGATGTAGATGTTAATGGATGGGCCCGGCAGGTTTTCGGATTCTCTATACTTAACATTACCATTTTGAGTATCGCTATGGCGGTAGATTACCACGCTGTAGCTCCTCAGCTGTTCGTATTTAGTTTATAGAAAAAGGCTCCTGACGGAGCCTTTTTTAGTCTTCCAGTACATCAAATTTTCGTATTTCAGTATTCTCTACAATATCTTCTGCCTGTGCGGTAAAGCGATTAAAGTGCCCCGCATTGAAATGCGCTTCAAGGGCGGCTTCATCATCCCACAACTCACTTAAAATCAGCTCTACCTGTTTACCTACTTTGCGCTGTAACAAGTCGTATCGCTGACACCCGTCTTCCTGTCGGGAATGAAATTGCAGCGTTTTAAGTGCGCTAATAAGATGTTCTTCATTATCTTCAGTGCAGTGCAACGTCGCTATGACGGCAATCATGGTTTTCTCCTTGCCATTTATAATTACAATACACTGTTTGTACGGCTGCCTGCGCTTTACGATTTCCCCCAAAGGTGTCTTTTTGTTAATCGTAAGAAGGCAGGTAGTAACGGGCAATCAGCGGCAGGTTGGCACTTCCTGTTAACTGCGCATGTTCACCCAGACTGCCACAGTAAACGGCGGGCTTACTAACGCCGCGCCAATCTCCGCTATCCAGATGCTCTGTAACGCTCTGAATAATTAATGCTTTGAGATAAGCTCCCATACTACCATCGATGATAATACTGCCGGCGTCATTGGTAGCTTGTACGATTACGCTGGCCTGTACCAGCGCCTGTGTGGCCTCATCAAGCCATTGTTCCACTTTTTTCCGTGTCGCTGGCGCCAGTGACCTGATTCCAGATTGCAATGCTTCCCACTCGGTTGGTTCAATGGTCTGTTTTAAGTGATTAAGCGATGCATATTCGAGCAACTGACCCACCTTCCCGTTTACAAAAACAGGCAGCGAACCTAGCGCCCCGGCGTTACCGGTACTGCCTTCTACAACCTGCCCGTTCATTACAATACCACCACCAATAAAAGCGCCTATATGAAAATAGGTAAAATTGTCTTTTACAGGTAATCGCCCGAACAGAAGCTCTGCTGAACACGCAGCGGTGTCGTCGTTACACAAATACACTGGCAATTCACACAGTTGAGTCATTACAGCCCGGATGTCGAAATCGCGCCACTGCTCGAGTTCGTTTTGACTGAGAGCTGACTGAGGCCACTGCCATAAAGCAAAAGGCATGACTATCCCCAGCCCTGCCACACGCGCCGCGCAATTTTGCGGCATCCTGGAGTAGAGTGAGGTAATGTTATGCGCTACAAACTCTCGCACTCCTGCTGGTGTGGGAGATGTGACCGGCTGCTCAATACAGTGGAGCAAGGTGCCGCTGAAATCAATGACTGACAGCGCGAGGCGCCGGCGACCTACCTTGAGGCCAATAGAGAACGCGCCTTGCGGATTTATGCTATATGGAATCCGTGGCTGCCCTTTCCTCCCTTTAACAGGCTGACCGGCGCGCAAAAGGCCAGCTTCTTCAAGACGGTTGATAATAATAGTGGCAGACTGCGCTGATAGCCCGGTTATGCGCGCAATATCGGCTTTGGGTAACGGGCCTTGTGTTCGTATCAGCGTAAGTACATGCCGCTCATTAGTATCCCGGATTCGGGTCTGGCCTTTCACCGCATTTTTCTCACATTCAAACATCTGCTTATCGCTCCGTAACGCGCCAGAAGGTTTCGAACTCGCTCACATCACAACAGCGAGTCTGAGCAAATTATTAAATAAACAAAGTTGATTTAACAATTTTATTTTTACATACTGGCGGCCAATTGTTAACAGATAAACGAAGGCTGGCTGATTTGAATAATACATCCCCTGCCCTGATCCCCGCCGGTAACAGAATTCAGTTTATTCTGCTCGCTCTTTGTTTTGCGGCATGGGGCACAGCCGCTAATATGACCGACCCACTGGTCAGCGTGTTCAGCAAAACGTTCAGCATGAGCGCATTACAATCTGCACTTGTGCAATTTTCTTATTATGGCGCGTATTTTTGTCTGGCGATCCCTGCGGCCCTTATTAACAAAGTTTTTTCGTTCAAAACCGGCATGTTAATAGGTCTTGGAATGGCTTGTATCGGCGCGTTTTTGTTTTACCCGGCGAGTCAGGCTATGACGTATGGTTATTTTCTGGCTGCCCTTTTTATTCTCGCCGGTGGCTTGTCTATCCTTGAAACCTCCGCCAATCCTTTTGTTATGAACCTTGGTAGCGAAGCAACCGCTACCCGCAGGCTTAACCTTGCTCAGGCATTTAACCCGCTGGGCACCAATCTGGGCGTATTTTTAGCTGCAACACTTATCCTGCCCAATTTAAGCAGCGCCGATGCAGCTGCCCGGGCAACGATGGACCAAGTCCAGCTAAATCAGGTGGTCAGCAACGAGCTTAATGCTGTAATGACCCCCTATGTAGGTATGGCAGCATTTCTGGCACTGCTGTGGATTGCATTCGCCTTATGCCGCCCGGACATATCCGTGGCTAAAAATGAACGCAGTCGGGTCGCCGAAAGCATGACCAGACTGTTACGTCTGCCCCGCTACCGCTTTGGTGTTGCTGCGCAGTTTTTTAATGTCGGTGCGCAAACCTGCATGTGGACGTTTACTATTCAGTATGTCATGAAAGCACTATCAGCAAATGAGGTTACCGGCGGCCACGTACTTCAGTACAGTATGATTTTGTTTCTGATTTCACGGTTCGTTATGACCTGGTTGATGGGCCGCTATTCGCCCCAAAAGCTGTTAGCGCTAATGAGCTTCACAGCGATTGCGTTGTGTCTGGTGATGGTCATGAGCCTTAATCTGACAGGTGTTATCGCCATGGTCTTAGTGTCAGGTTGTCTGTCACTCATGTTTCCAACCATTTATGCGCTATCCTTACACGGATTAGGTGACGACGCTAAACTTGGTGCGGCGGGGCTGGTTATGGCTATTCTTGGTGGAGCACTGTTTCCAGTGTTACAAGCCTACGTAATGGATAATTCCGGTGTGGGCATCTCGTTTATTGTTCCGGCCGGCTGCTTTATGTTTATTACCGTTTACGCGTTCTACATTATTAAAACGCAGAATAAGCCCTCCCTAACCCACAGCTAAAAAGAGGTCGTAATGCAGATACTATGTTTAGGTGAAGTATTGGTTGATATGCTGGGCCAGTACGTTGAACAAAATGGCGAACACATCAAAATATTCAGGCCCTTTGCCGGTGGCGCGCCTGCGAATGTTGCCGTAGCTGTCTCTAAGCTGGGCGGAAGCAGCGCACTAATTTCAAAAGTGGGTAACGATAGCTTCGGTAAAATGCTCGTATCAACGCTGAAAAGTTATGAAGTGGATACCCGCTTTATCGCCACCAGTGAAGGGAAAACAGCACTGGCTTTTGTCGATCTGGATGAGTCGGGTGAAAGAACGTTTGATTTTTATGTGGAGAATGCTGCTCATAAAGATATCACTGACGCCGATGTCAGTGGCGTTCCTCTCACCTCCCAAACGCTTGTCCACCTTTGCTCAGGATCGTTTTCCACCCCGCAACTAAGAGCATCATCAGCTTCACTGATTCAACGGGCTAAATCTTGCGACACACTGAATTGCATGGATATCAACTATCGCCCCGGCTTTTGGCAGAACCCTGAACAAGCCCCTGAAATCATTGATAACGCAGCCAGGAAAATGGACATTATTAAAGCCAGCCAGGAAGAAATGGACGCCCTGTATGGCACCGATGCAGGTCACATAGTGCAGCAATGGCAGGATGCAGGGGTATCGCTGATACTGCTTACAGATGGTGCTCAACCAGTGTCTTACCTGTCTGCCACGTCTTCCGGTAAGTTTGATGTACCCGCCACTACGGTAAAAGATACGACCGCCGCGGGCGATGCCTTCATCGGCGGTTTGTTGTATCAGCTTTCAACGTCATTAGCCTCGGGCGTCCAGCTAAAGGAGTTTCTCAGTAAATCTGAAAATATTCATACACTACTGAACGTTGCCACCCGGTGTGGGGCTATCGCCGTATCCAGATTTGGGGCGTTTGACGCCCTTCCTTCACAGGCAGATATTAACAACATCAGCTAACCCTTTTTTACTTACTTCCGGTGCAAAACTGCAACATATTGCGCCGGATAGGTATTTACATAGCGGGCAGGAAATTTGTAGAAATACGCCTCCTAAACTTCCTTTGAAAACGTTTACCCTCTGGTTTTACTGGGCTTTAGCATCATTTTTATTTCAGATGAGCATAGTAAACCTGCTTTGCATGTCAGCTTTGCACACCCCTTGCATACGTTTGCACCAGATAAATTTTTTTATAGTCTGTTTTTAGTACTAAAACAGCTTTTGGTAAAAAGAATCAGGATGAGATATGGCGTCTTACAAGGGTAAAAACATCGATTTTATAGTGGCAACGGATGAGGACGACGAAGGAGCACTATCCAGAGTTTCAGCAATATCCTCGTCTTTTCCTATGGCAAGAATTATTGTTGTAGACAGCTCTGGCGACGCACATAAATCGCAATCCCGTTTGCGTGAGACGATTTCATTACTTGGTAAGAAGGCGCAGTATGTTGATTGCAATCGCCACTGCCGTTACACATGCTATCAAAAAGCGCTGGACTGTTTACAAGGCGATTACGTCGCGTTTCGTACCGATAATGGCATGATAGACGAAGCATTGACTGCCCTTGGTTTTGGCGAGGGTTTTGAAGAAGATATTCTCATTACTCACCCGGCAATTCGCGTTACGGCTGAGAATCAGGATACGCCCGCAGAAAACATTGAAGCGATGCTCTTTAAACGGGCTTTTGTAGAGCAAACTGAGGCGTTTGCTAACCCCGATAGCTTTGATGAGAAGTCATTCATTACTAAAGCACTACGTGCGGCGAATTGGCGCATGGAACCTTCTTTCCGCGCAGCGTAATTACCAGACATAAAAAAGCCGGCAACACGCCGGCTTTTTTCGTTTCAGCTCTCAGTTACATTTTGTAGCTGATTGTCACATACCCGAAACGACCAATATTATCATAGGCTGCATCACCGGTTCCGGTACCCGTTGTCCCCAAGGGTAAAGCACGGTTAAACAGGTTATCTACACCCACAGATGCACTTACGCCATTTTTAAAATTGTAGCCAACTGTCACATCGGTTACCGCATACGATGCATAAGTCATACGGCTGCTTGGGTTAGGGTTAAGCGCCAGTGCCTGATTATCATACAGGTTCACTTCGTCGATAAAGCGTGTTTTCCAGCTTGCTTCCCAGTCCCCACGGTCATAGTTCAGGCTGAATGTTCCCTGCCAGGTAGCTTCGCCGGCAGTACCTGCATACTGGTAGAAGTCTTCAGGATTATCCTGGAACGGGAACTCTTTGCGCTCATCCAGGTAGGTAGCAATCAGGTTGGTACGGAACGCACCGCCCAATGCATCAAAGTCATACCCGAACTCAAAGTCCACACCTTCAGCTTCCTGACCAGCCAGATTCAGTGCATAACTTCTGATTAGTGTCACCTCACCCACATCATTACGGGAAACCAGGTTACAGTACTCATTGTTGATGCCATTTTGAGAATCGACACAGCGATTCAGAATGGTCTGCGCACCTACTGTTGAAATAGCATCAGTGAGCTCGATCTTCCAGTAATCTACCGTAGCTGTAAATCCTTCAAACCAACCTGGCGTATACACCAAACCTACGGTTTCAGATGTAGATTGTTCGGCATCAAGATTGCGGTTGCCGCCGGTTTCGCCTTCTAGCGTCTGGGAATCGTAGTTTGAATTAAAGCCCGCCGGGATCCCTAATGCAGCACAATTTGAACGACGTAACTCGCTATCGTCCAGATTTGCCAGATTCTCTTCCCGGCATGGGTCGTCAACGGTGAAAAATGTCTGGCTGGCTTCACCGAACAACTCTCCAATATTAGGCGCGCGAAGTGCAGATGAGCGTGTAGCGCGCATACGAAGGTCATCGAAGATTTCCCAGTCCAGCCCTAACTTCCAGCTGGTTGCATTACCAATAGAAGTATAATCAGCTACTCGGATTGCACCATCAACCGTCATCATATTAATACCCGGCAGGTCGGCCAGAACCGGTACGGTCAGCTCAGTGAAAACCTCTGATACCTCATAGTATCCACGGTCTTCACCCAGCGCATTAAAGAAGGTGCCCTCGGCATTTTCAGGCTCGTTAATCTGACTTTCTTCTTTGCGATATTCCACACCAGCCGCAAAACCGACATAACCTGCAGGAAGCTCATAAATACCGGAGTTAGATACTGAGCCACCAACGTTATATTGTTCGATCTTGCTGGTGCCCACTGATGTAGTATTGATGTAATTGATGGCGGCGTCACTCGGTGCGCCGAAGCCCATAATATTGACCGGGACACAACCGGCCGCGCGCGCGTCCTCATCAGCACAAACAATCTGACCATCTACTTCAACTGCATTAAGCGCATTGAAGTAGTTCGCCATGATCATGTTGTTGCTGTTAGCCCGTTCAAGCTCAGTTTTACCGTAATTGATAAACGCTTCGTATTCCCAGTAGTCATTAAAGACACCTTCTACACCCAGCACAATCCGGGTTGTTTCACGTTCGTCATTTTCAGTACGACGGCCCAGGTCAGTCATCATGCGGTTAACCATGATGCTGTCGAGTCCCTGCTCATCCATATATTGCGCAACTGAGTCATTCAGAAAGGCGTTATCGCGACTGATAGAATTTTGCGGGTCGAAGAAGAAAAACGCTGGTTGGCCAAGACTTTCTGCACGGGTGCGGGCATATTTTGCCTGCGCATAGATTTGCGTATCGTCGTTAAGGTCGTAATTACCTTTTACATTGAAGTTGGTACGGTCAAACGCCGGTTGCAAATCAGTAAACTGGCGCAGATTGAAGAAATCACAAGGGCCGGCACACGAGAGCGCATCAACGCTATCACCCAGGTAGACATCTTCCAGCGAACCATCAGTATTGAAGGTTTTGTCGAATCCGGCACCGAAAACGCCTCGGTTGTTGATAGCATAATAACCCGCGTTGGGTGTATATATGTCATCCGGGTATTCCAGAGAGTTCAACTGATCATCGGTTCTTTGAGCGCCAAAAATACTTTCGTAGCTCATATTGCGATAGGACGTGGCCGTCCAGGGGTTGTCCAGCGCATTTAACCGGTTCTGACTGCTGTACTCTGCTGCAAAGGCAATGTTGCCGCGCTCATCGTCAAAATTCAGACCGTAAGATGCCTGATATTTTTCATTTTTATAATTATTGTCGTTAGCGTAGCCGCGCGTTGCGCTGACATCGAACCCTTCAATGTTCTTTTTAAGCACGAAATTGACCACGCCGGTTACTGCATCAGCACCATAAACTGCCGAGGCGCCCCCGGTGATAATTTCAACACGCTCGATCCAGGTTGTTGGGATTGTATTGGTATCTACCGCTGCACTACCGGCAGAACTGGAAACGTGGCGCTTTCCGTCAACCAGTACCAATGTACGATCGGTACCCATGCCGCGAAGATCCAGAATATTCAGGCCGGCTGTACCGATATACTGACCAGAGTTAGCAAGAGAATATGTATTAGCAAGCGCAGGTAGCTCGTTGAGCACCTCGCCAATATTCATCGCCCCCGTATTCAATAATGATTCACCGCTTAACACGGTTACCGGCGAAGGTGCGATTGCGCCCTGACGGGAAATTCTTGAGCCTGTGACCTGAATTTTTTCAACAGCAGCATTCTGCTCCGCAGTATTTTGTTGCGCAAAGGCAGCCCCTGTGGTCAGAGCGACGCTGCCAGCCATAGCTATTTGCACAGCATAAGCAAGTTTGTTCATCTTCAATTCCTAGAGTGTTATTAATTATAAGCGCATTGATTTATGCGAATTTATTATTCTTATTAATATAAAAGGCGGCAGTATTTTAATTATTCTTCAATTAAAAAAACCAACTAAATATATTTTTTCCTAAACATCTAATAACAAACCTGTAATTTCAGACACTTATAAAGATTAATAAAAATCTTATCTGAACAACGATTCACCAAGCGTTCAAAATTAAATCAAACGTTAGTTATTATTGATACCACCAGGCTATGCAAAGCCTTAAAGCCAGCCACGCCAAGTCTTATATCAAGACAAGAATAAAACAACAATCGGCGTAACGCTATTTTAGGTTTCGATAAAAAAACGACTGAACAAATTACAAAAAATTCTGAATTATATTCAGTTAAGCAAATGTTAAAAATGTAATTAGCAATTACAAACTAATAAAAAGGCATTAGTTAAGATTCTTTTTTGACCAAATCTTGTTTAATTATGCGCGAATTCAACTCCGAAGTGCACCACTCGCTAAATTAGGCAGCCTTGCGTAATTCATTGAATACCGCAACAGGTTGCCTGAAGCCGAGGCACTTTCTCGGTCTGGCATTTAATGCCCGCTCTATTTCACTAATTTGCCTATCCGATACCGTCCGTAAATCGGTGCCTTTCCGGATGTACTGGCGCAGTAAACCGTTGAAGTTCTCATTCAGTCCGCGTTCCCATGATGAGTACGGATTCGCGAAGTAGATATTGGTTTTGAGCTTCTCAGCGACCAGCGCGTGGTCACAGAATTCGCTGCCGTTGTCCGCTGTGATTGTTCGGACATGACCTCGATATTTCCAGAGCATCCCAACCATGGCTCGGGCCACGTCTGCTGCGCTTTTCGCTGGCACTTTGCGTATCAGGTAAAGCTTACTTTTGCGCTCGACTAAACTAACAATCGCGCCCGTTCCTTGCTTGCCCAGAACCGTGTCAGCTTCCCAGTCACCGAACCGCTTTTTCTTGTTCACGATAGCGGGACGATGCTCAATGCCAACGCGATTCGGGATAATTATCCGCTTCGCACGGTCACCTTTACGATACCTTCTGTGACTCTGGCGCAGCTGTTTGTACAACCTACCGCCACGTAATTTATCACGCTGGACGTAGCGATAAATCCATTCGTGACTGACGTGATGACCGATGATTTTACCTACACCAGCAATCTGCTCAGGGCTCCATTTCTGGTTCAGCCCGAACTCAACAAAGGTAATCGTCAGTTCAGATATCCTGAACTTTGCGGCCTGGCTGCGGCGCTTCAGTGCTTTTGCCTGAGCGACTTCCGGCAAATAGTGGTTATCCCGAATTCTATTGCGATTTACTTCCCGGCTGATTGTGCTGTGACTCACGCTCAGACGTTTTCCGATCTCCCGATAACTGAAACCCTCGCGTAAGTAGGCCTCAATCTGGTATCGTTGTCCCTCGATCAACTGCTTGTAACTCATGGTAATACTCTAATTGTTTGGCGACTTTAGAATACCACCAACAGGCAGTTGATCATCTATCACCCGTTAACCATGAGTGGTGCACTTATTATCTGAATTCGGGTGCGGCAATATTAGCAGGCATACATTTTGATAGATTATCAGTGTTGTTTTTATGAGATTACCTATAAATGCGTAAGTAATTTCATTTTACATTTTGCCAGGAGGACACATATGAAGACTTCAACAAAATTATCAGCGACACTTACTGCAGCGCTTTTAACTGCAGGTCTCTCATCAACAAATGCGATGGCACAAGTTACAGAAAATACGCTTCAGAAACATGAGGGTGTTTATGTAGGTGGTAACTACGGCTACCTTAAAGTAGACGGTCAGGATGACTTTGACGATGACAATGATGTCTGGCAGGGACTGGTTGGATACCGTTTTAACCGTTATGTAGCCATTGAGGGTAGTTATATCGACTTTGGCGACTATGGAACGAATATCGCGAATGCTGATACGGACGGTTACACTGCAGCCGTTAAGGGTATGCTACCAATCAGTGAAAACTTTGCGTTATTTGTCAAAGGTGGTCAATTATGGTGGGAAAGCGATTACGCCATTAATGAATTTGGCGGCAGCTATGACGACGAGAGTCTGTTCATTGGTGCGGGGGTAAACTATGCAATTACGCGCAATCTGAGCGTCAACGCTGAGTACACGATGTATGACGCTGACCTGGATGCTGATGAGCTTTCTGAAAACATTGATGATACCGACTTTGACACGGACCTGAAGCAGGCGAGTCTGGGTATCGAATACCGTTTTTAATGGTTATTTTTAAATAGTATCGACGTTAAAAAAGCCCCTGTTCGGGGCTTTTTTTGTCAGGCAGAAATACTGTTTGAAGAAACGTCGTCGAACCAGCTTCTCAAATTGACGATAGCGGCCTGAGTTTTTGCGGCGATGCTGTCTCGTTGCGGTGTAACAGCATAAACATCATAGCTTCCCATATGCCAGTCAGGCATCAACTGCACAAGCTTTCCACTACGCAAATGATGTCGGACCTCAGGTTCAGGCAAAAGGGCATAACCAAACCCGTCCAGGGTCAACTGAATCACCGCCTGCATATTGTTTACACGAACCCTTGGCGCATTTAGAGTGGTGCTCGCGCCGGATGGCAGATGGGTCATCTGAGTAAATCTGCGACTAACGTTGTTGTGCCCCACATAACTGTACGACTGCAAATGATCAGGATGATTACAACCTTTGGTAGCTAAAGGGTGCTGGTTATCAACGCACATGATCAGATCCCATTTCGCAAGGTGTCGGGCAATCAGGTTTGATGACGAAAGCGGCCCGATACAAATAGCTAAATCGGCGCCGGTTGCAATAACATCAACGGGGTCGTCGGTTAGCGTTAAATCAATCTCAATTTCACCAAACTCTTCAATTAGCTGCTTTATAGGCCGGCTCAATAATCCTCCGCCAAATCCAATCGGCGCTATGAGCTTGAGTTGACCACTTGGCGTATTCTGCAATCTTTCCAGCTGACGCTGCGCTTCTTCGGCGGTCGCCAGTAGCTGCTTCGCTGTTGTGTAATAAATCTGTCCTGCTTCGGTGAGGGTTTGTTTACGCGTACTTCGATTAAACAGGGACAAACCAATATCCTGTTCAAGCTTGGCTATTTGCTGAGAGACCGCCGAGGCTGTCATGTTGAGCTGAAGGGCTGCCTGGCTCATGCTCCCTGTTTCAACGGTTCTGGCCAGAACCTGCAAGGCTTTTGTCAGCTTACTATTCATTTTTTAAGTTTCCCTTACTTAACCTTTAAGTATTTTAACGTTGCCCGATTCACAGCGTAACTTTACCATAAATGAGAATAAATATCATTTAGCTTTGTAACAAAATTTGTGTCTGTCAATGAGAATACGCTTTTTATGCCGGTGCCCTCTGCACCTTTACGATGAAACGAACACAGCATTAGTTCAATGGTCGCTGGCGAACAACGATGACGACTAAACGACGCCGCCGCAGCAAATGGTGGGACTTGCGCACCTGGCACTGGATAAGCTCTGCAATTTGCTTGGCGGGGCTTTTGGTCTTTGCCGTAACAGGCATCACGCTCAATCACGCTACGTCTATAGAGTCTGAACCGGTGGTGACCAGCGTCGAAAAAGCACTTCCGGACTCGATGGTGAGTACGCTCAGCCGCGCCAGGGACAGTGACACCCTCCCCCGCGGATTCAACCGCTGGATGACGGACAATGCACACGTAGATCCCAGCGAGTTCAGCTTACAGTGGAGTGAATATGAGTTGTATGGCAACCGTGCCGGCCCGGGTAAAGACAGCTGGTTTAGTGTCGATCTGGAAAGCGGCGATGTGTACTTTGAAAGCACTGCTCGCGGTATGGTCGCGTTTTTTAATGATTTGCATAAGGGCCGGAATACCGGTTTCTGGTGGAAGATGTTTATAGATTTTTTCAGTATCGCAACGCTACTTTTCAGCCTTACCGGGTTGTGGCTTTTAAAACGTTATGCGAAGGGGCGCTCATCAACGTGGCCTCTCGTTATTGCCGGTATCAGCATTCCTGCGCTGCTTCTTATACTTAGCACATCGGCCCACGCGGCATCCGGTACTTTATCAGTCACTGTCCCGCGCCAGCAGGTAGCAGAATACCATAATCCGTATGTGGCGATTTGGCTGGCCGATAGCAGGCATACGAAGGTAATAAATATCAAAGTGATGTATGACGTAGAGATGGAAAATGACAAGGGCGAAAAGTGGCTTAAAGACCTGCGCTTATGGTGGCGACGCAGTGGCCGTTCTGCCGACCTCCCAATCGATGGGGTAAGCGGTGCGACGCGCCATCCCGGCGAGCTGTCCGTCAATTTGTCAGAACACATGCAGAATATCACGTCGCTTGAGGCCGGAGACTACTTCATTTTTGTAGAAGCCGCCCGGGAACTGGGTGGCCGGGAGTTGGTGAAACTTCCTCTTACACTGCCACTCACCACCTCGCTGACAGTTTCGCGCAGTGGTAAACATGAGCTGGGCCAAATTACTTTAACTATGGAGCCGTAGAATTGACCTTAAAAAACGCTGTTTTCACATTTTCGCTGGCAACGATTGTCACGCTGCTAAGTACACAGGCCTTAGCTCATCGGGTATGGGTAAAGCCCAATACAACGGTTGTTTCCGGAGATGAAGCCTGGGTCACCTTTGATGCGGCCATCGCTAATGGTATTTTCAATCCAGACCATTTTGCTTATCCGCTGGAGCGCCTGAATGCTCAGGGACCCGACGGTACATCAGTATCGCTTGAAAATAGTGCTACCCTGAAGTATCGCAGTGTTTTTGACTTGCATCTGCAACAGGAAGGTACGTACCGGGTTTACAATGCCAGCCATTCACTGATGGCATTCTGGAAGGATGAAGAGGGCAACCGACAAATGTGGCCTGGCCGCGGGAAAACCGGTACCCGAGAGGCGCTGCTGAAGTCTGTGCCGATGGACGCAGATGACCTCAATATCATTGACATGTCCCGCCGCCTGGAAACCTATGTCACGTTAGGTGCGCCAAGTGATGTTACGCAGGACAAGGATAACAAGGGGTTATCACTCAGTTTTAAGGGGCATCCCAACGACTTATATACCTCTGAGCCGAATCAGTTTAGTTTCTTTTTCGATAATGAGCGGGCTGAGGGGGTTGAGATTACTCTTGTCCGGGAGGGACAACAGTATCGGGATACCGACAATTCTCAGACTTTTCGCAGTGACAAAAATGGTAACGTAGATATAACGTTTGAAGACCCGGGTATGTACTGGCTTGAGGCTGAGTACAGCGATAAAAAAGCGAAAGCGCCTGCAAACGAACGACGCGGAAGCTATGTCGTCGTACTGGAAGTACTTCCCCTATAATTCAACAGTTTATCGCACCTGTAGCCGCCTTCCCCTAACTGGTTATGGGTGCACTCCCCCCGATACAGATAATCCGGGCTGGGAAAATTATACAATCATACTGACGCTTTCACCCGTTTTATAAGAGCCGCCTTCTGAACAACCTACACTCAAAATAAATAATTCATTAATTTTCATGAAGTTATGACAAATGATACAACTTTCTCTCTATGGAGCAATTCTTGCACCCTCACTCTCATATTTGTTTAACCGCGACGTAGAGAGTCAGGAGGCGTCATGTCGGCATCAGCGTCGATTTTTCAACAGGGAGAGAATTGCTGGGTAAGTAGTAAAGCAAGCTACGCGGCTCCGCTAATTGATTGCGCGAATTATTATAAAGCGCTTCATTCCTCTATTGTAAAAGCAAAACATTCGATATTTATTGTAGGCTGGGATATCGACAGTCGTATCCGCCTAATTCGCGGTGAAGATGAAGCAAACAGTGAAGCACCTTCGGTCATCAGCGAGTTGCTTGCCTGGAAAGCTGAACAAAACCCTGAACTAAAAATTTATCTATTACGCTGGGACTCCTCTCTGGCCTTTTTTGCGCAGCGCGAAATGTGGGCCAAAGAAGTCTGGGATGAAAATACACCAGACAATGTTGAAACCGTTCTTGACGACACCATCCCCATGGGCGGCAGCCAGCATCAGAAAATTGTCATTATAGATGACGAGGTTGTGTATTCCGGTGGTATGGATGTGTCTACCAATCGCTGGGACACCCGAGACCACCCGGTTGAGTCTGAAGAGCGTGATGGTCCGGACGGTGAATATGGTCCGTTGCACGATGTCCAGGCTGTATACTCTGGCCCTCTGGTAAAAGAATTTGCAGAGTTAGTTCGCTGGCGTTGGTTGCGGGTTGCAGAGTCTAATCCCATCAACTTTCGTGAAGATGCCAAAATTAAACTGGAAGATGGCATTCCTGATGCGTGGCCGGATGATTATGAACCCTGGTTTGAAAATGTAGACTGCGCCCTGGCGCGTACTATTCCATTTATGGATGAGGTTGAGCCGGTTCAGGAAGTACGTAACATGCTGCTGGATCTGATTAATCAGGCTGAGCGGGTAATCTACATCGAAAACCAATTCACCAGCCGCCAGGAAATTGCAGAAGCGCTGAATAAACGTCTTAAAACCTGCCCCGATTTGAACGTAATTGTAGTGAGTTCTTATGAGCCCAAAGGCAGGTTCGAATGTGAGGCATTCTGGGCAAGTCGCATCGAATTCAAAAAGATTTTGTTCAAAGATATCGATCCTGACAGGGTGATCATGACTTATTCGTCAATAACGGATGAGCAGGGGCGTTCCGCTTATAAGCGTATTCACTCTAAAGTCATGACCATCGATGAAAAGTATCTGGTCATTGGCTCCTCTAACCTTAGTAACCGGTCAATGACGCTGGATACAGAAATCGATACTGTTTATTACGGTAACGATGAGCACAATTCAGCCCAGATTGCGCGGGTTCGGGATGACTTACTGGCAGAGCACAGCGGGCGCGACGTAGAAGCGACAGCAGTACTGCTTAAAAAAGACAATCCGGCGCGCGCGTTGATGACCGGCCAGTTGGCTCATGGATATGTGCTTACCCAGGTTAATGACGAAATATTCACCGACCCGTCTTCAGATAACCTTTTCCGCTCATTATCTGACCCGGAAGAACCGCTAATTGCAATGCCTACTATGGATGGTTCATCAATGCCTGTACGTAACCCTCGCCGCCGGACCATTATGGTAGGACTTGGCGTGCTTATTATCGCGATACTGGGCGGCCTGATGTTCTGGGCCAGTCAGGCAATACCGTGGTTAAGTGCAGATAGCATCAATGCGTTCTTAGAAGAAAGCCGTGGAACCTATTTTGCTTTGCCTACCGTACTGCTTGTCTACCTGGTGGGCGGAATTTTGTTTTTCCCTGTTACCGTATTATCTATTGCGGTTGCCGCCGTATTCGGCCCGATTTGGGGGCCTATTTACGGGATTTTGGGCGCATTGCTCAGTTCAGCAACAATGTTTGGCGTAGGTAAATTACTCGGCAATGCGGGTCTTAAAAAGATTGGCGGCCCCAAGGTTGATGCTGTCGATCAGAAGCTGAAAAGCAGCGGAATCGTCGGTGTCGCCGCCATCAGAATGTTACCGATTGCCCCATTCAGCCTGGTAAATCTGGTTGCGGGTATTTCATCTATCGGCTTGTTCCAATTTTTAATGGGAACCTTCCTGGGAATGTTTCCTCCAATGATTGCAAAGGGTTTAGTAGGTGATTCTATTACACAAATTTTCCGTAATCCTTCACCTGAAACCATTTCTTATTTAGCCGGCGGGATAATCCTGTGGGGATTGATGATTTGGGGTTCACAAAAGTTTGCTCGCTGGTATCAGGAACGTAAACAGAACAAGGCTAAAGCGGAAGAATGTGTCGCATAATCAGTTACAATATTCACAGTGGTGTTGGCAGAGACAAAAAGCATGACTATCGCCGGATAGGGAATTTTCTTGCAGAGCGCGATGCTGACATCGTGCTGTTGCAGGAAATGGATACCCGACCGGAGTCGCGAAATGTTTCTCAGGATATTCGTGACATTTGCGCCTCCAATATTTATCAGTTGGTCGCCTCTCCGGCTCTGACTGAAAATTATGGCTGGTACGGTAATGCAGTACTTACCCGGTACCCTGTGATAAGTAACGAGACACTGGATGTCAGTCAGAGTGGTTTCCAGCCACGTAATATACAAACCGTGGTTCTTGAAACGCCAAAAGGGCCGCTGACTGTCGTTAATACTCATAAAGGCTTAAAAAAACAGGAACGTCGCTCGCAGTTCGGACTGCTTCACGAATATATTGAACAAAGACTGAAGGTCAACCCTACTCCACTCGTATTGGGTGGTGATTTTAATGAGTGGCAATTTTTCACATCGGCCTTTAAACAGCTTAATGATACACTTAACCAGCATACCGTGGGAGCGACCTTTCCCAGTCAGTTCCCGATGTTTTCACTTGACCGGCTTTGGACTACCGACGACATCAGGGTGAAGCGTGTTCGCAAACTTAAGAATGCCCGCACCCGGATCCTTTCAGATCACCTACCAGTTCAGCTGGATATCATCCTGCCAGACACGACGAGTCAGCCTGTTTCCCGGGAAGAAAAAATCGTCGCGTTTGGGTAGCTTCACCAAGGAGCCATATCTCTATTCGCTGAATAAACGCGCCTTGCCCATCACGTGCAGGGCGTCAAATTTCTGACAACAACCTCATAAATATCTGATATTTATAACACTCAACACCCGTCAAAAACACGTCTGGCTAAATAGTTAATTTTTTTTCACTAATCTCCTTTCAATACTACAAATCTTGTCTATAACTTTATAGAACCTGTCTCCGACTCCAGTCGGTCAGTACAGCAATGATGCTTATATTTCGCAAAATCGGAACGCATAAACGAGTTTCGGCTCAACAGGTAGCAACATGACAAGCGGCAACATCGTAGATATTCGGACTGAACAAAACGCCCTCTCTTCATCACTGAACTGGCTTCTTCCTATTGCAGGCATAGTCGCTGGTGCAGTGCTGGTTTATCTGGGCCTGGATTATCTGGCGGTAATAACTACTGCCGTGTTATGTACGCTGGCGCCTGTCACATTTTTCTCAGCGAGAAACGAACCTGCAGAGTCAGACCATGTTGAAACGCAGCCAGTAACAAACGCGGAATGTGATGTGGCCCCTATGCAAAAGGAACTGACCAGCATCATCTCAACCTGCGAAAATAATTTAAGCGATGTTCTTAGCACCCAATCCAGTGCAATCGACACGCTCAGTGACTCATTTACAACGCTTCGCACTATGGTAGGTGAACAGAACAGCTGCATCGCAAAACTTATTCACGCAGATGCGGATTCAGACGAAATGTATGCTTCTCGTATGCAGCAATTTGCTGACAGTACCGAGCAGTCACTGAATCAGTTCCTGGTGTCTACCGACGTTATTTCTAATGGCACCGGCGTCATTCTGGACAAGGTAAATGTAGTACATGAAACCATGCCTACCGTCATGAAAGCGTTAGGCGATATTGATGACATTTCGGCACAAACCAACTTACTGGCATTAAATGCAGCCATTGAGGCAGCCCGTGCCGGTGAGGCTGGCCGCGGCTTTGCGGTGGTAGCCGACGAGGTGCGCGCATTATCAAATCGCTCCACCCAATTTAGTGATGTAATTAAAAAACAAATCGAGAGTATGAGCGAGCTGATTAATGAACTGACCAAAAATGTCAGGGAGCTGGCTTCTCAGGATACCAGCTATATTGTCGAAGCCAAACGGGACATTCAGACAGAGCTGGATCGCATTATTGCCAAAGCTAAAAATGATACACAAACCACCCTGGCGCTCGAAACCATCGGTCAGCAGTTAGATAAAGCATTAGGCGATTCTATTCGCGGTTTACAGTTTGGCGATATCAACGGTCAGAACATTGATTACACCAAAGAGATTCTGCATACCGTTACGCAGGCTATCCAGGCAGGCGATACGCCTGAAGCAATCGCCCGGCAGCTAAAAGACTACCACGGCCATGTTTCTGAGCGAGGCCGTCCCGATCACAACCCGGTGTCATCCACCAGCGTGGATGCCGGAGACATTGAGTTTTTCTGACAACCCCCTTTTCAATTTATCGTTGATTCATTAATGAGATCCCTTTATGAGCAAAAAAATACTTGCAGTTGATGACTCTGCCTCAATTCGGCAGGTAGTAGAGATGACACTGAAATCTGCTGGCTATGATGTAACTACTGCTCAGGACGGCCAGGATGCACTGGACCAGTGTAAATTCAATCGCTTTGATTTTGTTCTGACCGATCAGAATATGCCAAGAATGGATGGTCTTACGCTCATTCGCGAGCTTCGTAAAATGAGCGCCTATGCGCGCACACCTATTGTAGTGCTGACCACCGAGGCTGGCGAAAGCATGAAAACACAGGGCAAGGCAGCGGGAGCCACAGGGTGGATGGTCAAACCTTTCGATCCTGACAAACTGCTGACCGTGACCAGTAAAGTGTTGAGTTAGGGCCTGACCGGATATGTCTATAGATATCGAGCAGTTTCACAGTGTGTTCTTCGAGGAAAGTCAGGAACATCTGGACAACATGGAACAACTG
This sequence comes from Salinimonas iocasae, assembly GCF_006228385.1. Lineage (GTDB taxonomy): Bacteria > Pseudomonadota > Gammaproteobacteria > Enterobacterales > Alteromonadaceae > Alteromonas > Alteromonas iocasae. The sequence continues at coordinate 776,363 of NZ_CP039852.1, read as the reverse complement.
TTAATGGCACTGGATGTCGATGCTCCCGATGCCGAAGAGCTTAACAGTATCTTTCGCGCCGCTCATTCTATAAAGGGCGGCAGCGGTATATTCGGGTTTAATGCGCTTGGCGATGTTACCCATGTCATGGAAAATCTACTCGATAAAGCTCGTAATGGTACGTTTTGTATCACCACGCAAACCGTAGATTTACTGCTTGAAACCGTAGATATATTAAAACAAATTCTAATGGCTTATCGCGAGCAGACTGCTTTGCCTGAACCACTTATCAATGAAGCGAAGGCTCAGCTTGAGGCAGCGCTGTCGACAGAACAGAATACGGATGCCACTCCCCTTACTTCTGCAACATCTTCCCCAACGGCCGATGATTTTGGCTTTTTTGAAGATGACACTTCGCCGCAGGCTACTGAAGGTAACGATTCGTTTGGCTTTTTCGAACCTGACGATGCATTAACGCAAGCCCCCACTGATGAACTAAGCAGTGACTCAGATGGCTTTGGCCTGTTTGAAACCGAATCTGAAAATGCCCAAACAGCGCAACCAGCCTCGGAGGATTATGGCTTTTTTGACACAGATGCTGCAAAAAAAGCGCCGGAGCCGGTTTCCGCCAAAACGTTACAAACCAAGGCAACAGTCAGCCCAATCAAACGGGATACAGCTAAAAAAGAATCTTCATCGATACGCGTAGATACGGCCAAAATTGATGCCATGGTTAATCAGGTTGGCGAGCTGGTTATCACTCAGTCGATGCTCTCGCTAATTAGTGAGCAAATTGAGGGCGCGCTGGGTGAAAAACTGCAGACGGCTATCTCTGAACTGCAGCGTAACACGCGTGAGATCCAGGAGTCGGCGATGTCCATGCGTATGCTCCCTATCAACATGACGTTTAACCGGTTCCCCCGCGTTGTCAGAGACCTATCGTCTAAGCTAAACAAAAAAGTGACTTTGAAAATTGAAGGCGGGGCTACTGAAATCGATAAGTGCATGATTGAGAAGCTGGTCGACCCCATGACTCACCTGGTAAGGAACAGTGTTGACCACGGCATAGAGATGCCGGACGTGCGTGAGCAGGCCGGTAAAGCCACCAGCGGCACTGTGGTACTTCGGGCCGAACAAAAAGGCGGCAACATTGTTATCAGTATCATTGATGATGGCGCTGGTTTAAGCCGCCAGCGCATCTTAGCTAAAGCTGAAGAAAATGGCCTTAATGTGAGTGAGGACATGCCGGATTCAGATGTCTGGCAGCTGATCTTTGAGCCCGGCTTTTCTACTGCCGCAGAGGTCACCGACGTATCCGGCCGCGGGGTTGGAATGGATGTAGTACGCCGGAATATTGAAGCGCTCGGTGGCCGTATTGATATTGAATCCAGAGCTGGCAGTGGTTCGGCATTCCATATTCATCTCCCCCTTACTCTGGCCATTGTAGATGGCATCAGCGTCTCAATTGGTGAACAGATTTTTGTAGTGCCTCTGGCCAATATTATTGAATCCATTCAGCCAACCGAGGCGCAGCTCAAACGACTGGGCAATGACACGCTCCTCTACATTCGCGAGCAATACTGGCCTCTTGTGGCAACCCATGAACTGATGAATGTAGATAACGCAACAACGGATCCTACCCAGGGCATCGTTGTGCTGCTGGAGAGCGGTAAGCAGCAATTCGGCATTCTGGTCGATAGCCTGTTAGGCCAGCAGCAGGTCGTTATCAAAAGTCTTGAACAACATTACCGAAAAGTGCCGGGGATATCCGGAGCAACAATTATGGGGGATGGCAAAGTTGCCATGATACTGGATGCAGATGCCATCGCAAATCAGTGCCGTCCCGATTATCAGGAGGAATTGCAGGCATGAACGCCGCAGAACAAACGCACTTGCAAACGCAGCAGGAGTTTCTCAGTTTTGTGCTGGGTGACGAACACTACGCACTGGAAATCACAGCAGTCAAAGAGATTCGAGGCTATGAGCCGGTGACAAAAATTGCCAATGCGCCTGACTTTATTAAGGGTGTGCTGAACCTTCGCGGCGATATCGTTCCGATTATCGATTTGCGAATTAAATTCAACATCGGCACCCCTGTTTACAACGAGTTCACCATCGTCATCATGCTTAACGTGCTTGATCGCATAGTAGGTATTGTGGTGGACGGCGTGTCGGATGTTATCCGCCTGAACGATGACGAAATCAGACCGCCACCTGAGTTCGGTGTGGCATTCGATAGCAGATATCTGCAGGGTTTAGCTTCTGTCGAAGAGGAGATGGTGATCTTGGTTAACATTGAAAGCCTGATATCCAGTAGTGAGCTGGGTCTCTTCGACTCCCATAATCAAGCCGGGGATTTTTAACATGGGAATGTTCAATATATTTAACAACGAGGCAATCAAAGCGCAGCAATTACAAATGTTGCGAATTGAGCAATCGTTAGAAGCCACCACCACATGTATTATGATGGCGGATAAAGATCGTAATATTATTTACGCGAATAAAGCGGTCCAGCGACTATTGAAGGAAAGCGAAGAAGAGCTTCAAAAAGCGCTTCCTAATTTTTCTGCCGATAATCTGGTTGGGCAGAACATTGACCAGTTCCACCGTCACCCGGCGCATCAGCGAAATATTCTGGCGTCGCTCAAAGAACCGATGGTTTCCTCAATTACAGTCGGTACGCTGAACTTCAAGCTTACCCTGAACCCTATGTTCGACCATAATAATGAAAACATAGGCACCATGGTTGAATGGGTTGATCAGACAGAACTGCTGGTAAAAAGCGGTATGCTCAACGCCTTGAGTAATGCACAGGCTCTGGCCGAATATACCGTGGATGGGGAATTTGTTGATTGTAACGATAATTTTTCTATTTTAAGTGGTTACACAAAAGATGCGTTAGTTGGAAAACAACACAGTATCCTGCTTGATGAGAAAGAACGGGCTCCGGAGGCCTACCAGGCGTTCTGGAAAGCGTTAAAAGAGGGTGAGCGTAAGGCCGGTGAGTTCAAGCGTATAACGCAAACCGGACAAGAAGTCTGGCTCCAGTCATCTTACAACCCCATCCTCGATACAAAAGGCAAGGTGGTTAAAGTCGTCGAATTTGCCATTGATATCACACAAGAAAAGCTGAAAAGCGCTTATTATGGCGGCCAGATTGAAGCAATCAGTAAATCTCAGGCTGTCATCGAGTTTGATATGGACGGCATGGTACTGGAAGCCAATGAAAACTTCCTTAACCTGACTGGCTATACGCTTAAAGAGATAAAGGGTAAGCATCACAGCATGTTCGTCGATAGTGAACTGCGCAACAGCATTGATTATCGCACGTTCTGGGAAGGGCTGAACAAAGGCCAGCATCAGTCAGGTGAGTTCCGACGACTGGGCAAAAACAACGCTGAGCTTTGGATACAGGCCTCTTATAATCCTATTTTTGACCAGAACGGTAATCCCTTCCGTGTTGTAAAGTATGCCACCGATGTCACAGCCCGTACTACGGCTATCTATGATATCAAAGCGGTGATGAGTCAACTGGCGCAGGGCGATCTTACCTGTGAAATTGACCACGAGCTGGAAGGTGAGTTTCAGGTTCTGGGTTCAGCCATCAACCACTTTATTCGCGACCTGAGAAGCACGGTTTCGCGCATCAACACAGCCGTTGAAACAATTACGTCAGCGTCCAGTGAAATCGCTACGGGCAATGCAGATCTGTCCACCCGCACAGAGCAACAAGCCTCAAGCCTGGAAGAAACCGCCTCCAGTATGGAGCAGTTAACCGGCACGGTGAGATTGAATGCTGAAAACGCTGAGCAAGCGAACTCACTGGCTTCGGATGCTGCGGAGATTGCCGTTAAGGGCGGAAAAGTGATTCAGGAAGTGGTACAGACCATGTCCAGTATCAACGAATCTGCGCAACAGATTTCTGACATCATCGGTGTGATTGATGGCATTGCGTTTCAGACCAACATTCTGGCACTTAACGCAGCAGTTGAAGCGGCGCGCGCCGGCGAGCAAGGACGTGGCTTTGCAGTGGTAGCTTCAGAGGTTCGCACTCTGGCGCAGCGCTCTGCTGAAGCTGCCAAGGACATTAAAGAGCTGATTTCTGATTCAGTAGGTAAAATTGAATCGGGCAATACGCTAGTTAACCAGTCCGGTGAAACAATGGGTAATGTCGTAACCTCCATTAAACGGGTAAATGACATTATGTCTGAGATCGCCGCATCCTCCGCTGAGCAGGCCACCGGCATTGATGAAATCAGCAAAGCGGTATCGCAAATGGATGAGATGACTCAGCAAAATGCTGCGCTGGTTGAAGAAGCTGCAGCAGCGGCTGAGAGCATGCAGCAGCAGGCTGAACAACTTGCTGAGCGAGTCGATACCTTTAAATTATCAGAAGAGGATACGGCGGGCGAGATTCAGGCAGCAAAGCCTAAGGCCCTTCCACCTGCTTCCCGCGCTGGTCAGTCACGTCCAAAGAGCAAACTGGCTCAGCTAAAAACCTCGGCGCCTGAAGACGATGAATGGGAAAGTTTCTGAAGTTATTGAGCAACCTGGTGCGCCTGTGCGCACCAGAGCCTCAGAGTTTTCTTACAGCCCGGATGACTTTAACAACGTAAGACAAACGCTTTACCGTATCACCGGTATTCGGCTGGCTGATACGAAAGATGCCATGGTTTACAGTCGTCTTGTGCGGCGCATCAGAGCGCTACGAAAAAAAAGTTTTTCAGAATACCTCGGTTATCTGAAGCGTACGCCTGGTGAACAGCAGCATTTTATTAACGCTCTGACCACAAATTTGACCTCGTTCTTTCGCGAGCCGCATCATTTTTCAATGCTGGCGCAACATTTAAGTGTTACGCCAGATGTCAACACCATCTGGTGCGCTGCAAGTAGCTCTGGTGAAGAGCCTTACTCCATCGCAATGACCGTGGCTGAATATTTTGGTCATTTTAATGCGCCCGTAAAGATTATCGCCTCTGATATAGACAGCAATATGCTTGAAAAGGCCCGACTTGGCGTTTATTCAGACCAAATTACGCGCCATTTGTCAGCTGAGCGGTGCAAACACTTTCTGCATCGGGGGAAAAACCAACACGCGGGCAGTGTTCGCATTGTTCCCGAGCTGAGGAAAATGGTGGAATTCCGGCAAATTAATTTAACCGTGCCACGCTGGCCGCTGCCACGTCAGATAGACGTTATATTTTGTCGTAACGTCATGATTTATTTCGACAAGCAAACACAGTTACGGCTACTGGAAAAGATGGTATCACTAATGCCCGCGCAGGGCCTGTATTTCGCGGGGCACTCTGAGAACTTCTCAATGGCACCCCATTTGGTCAGGTCGGTTGGCAACACCACTTATCAGCCCGTAAAAGGCAAACACAATGGCTGAAGCAGCACAGGAGCGATTATCCGGGCTTAACATATATTACGATAATCGCTTTAGCCGTCAGGCAGTAAAAATTTTGCCCGGCGAATACTTCGCATCAAACAGCGCCACGATGATAGTTACAGTGCTCGGTTCCTGCGTTGCAGCCTGTCTCAGGGATAGTAAAAATAAGGTGCACGGAATGAATCACTTTTTATTACCTACAGACTATCAGGACGATAACTACAAATATGGAGCCCCGGCACGCTACGGCATGCACGCGATGGAATTGCTAATCAACGATATGGTGCGACTGGGCGCAGACAGACGCAATATTCAGGCTAAGGTCTTTGGTGGCGGCAGTGTGATGGGTCAACTCACCCACTCCAATGTGGGCGAGAAAAACGCAGAATTTGTTATCGACTACCTTAGAACAGAACATATCCCCATACAGGCGAGCGACTTATTGGGTGAATATCCGCGTAAAGTATATTTTATCCCTGAATCAGGCGAGGTCCGCGTTAAGAAGATTAAGCGCTTGCACAACACAACGATTATGGATCGGGAGTCAACTTATCAGCGCAAACTCAAAGAGCAAAAGACACGTACGCCATTCGATTTATTTAATGCGGAGTCGTAATGGCAATTAACGTTCTGGTCGTCGACGACTCTGCACTTATCCGCCGTTTGCTCAGCGATATCATTCAAAGAACACCAGGACTTACGCTCGCTGGCACAGCCCCGGATGCCTATGCGGCCAGAACAATGGTGATTGAACTGGCTCCTGACGTTATTACGCTTGATATTGAAATGCCTAAAGTTGATGGCCTGCGCTTTTTGGAAGTATTGATGCAGGCAAGGCCTACACCGGTGGTAATGATTTCAACACTGACCGAGCTGGGCGCTGACGCAACATTGCGCGCACTGGAGCTTGGTGCTATAGACTTTGTTCCCAAGCCGCGACTGGATATTGCCAAAGGCATTGAGGAATATGAATCAATAATAGTATCCAAAATACGTGCGGCGGCCTCATCTCGTCTTCCCCGCTTACGCCCGCAGGCGCAAAAGCTGCCCCGCACTACCTATACCGGTACCGAAAAAATAGTTGCCATTGGTGCGTCAACTGGCGGAACAGAGGCAATTAAATGCATCATTGAATCGCTGCCAGCCAATGCACCTGCAACCATAATAACGCAGCATATGCCTGCAGGCTTTACCACCAGCTTTGCCAAACGTTTGGATGCGTGTAGCAGAGTTAACGTGCGTGAGGCGCAGGGGAACGAGCGCTTATTGCCGGGAACCGCTTATCTTGCTCCAGGTTCGCAGCATTTGACGATAAAGCGGGACGGTGCCGATTACAGAACGGTATTACAGGATACGCCCCGCGTCAGCGGTCACAAGCCTTCCGTCGATGTGATGTTTGAGTCTGCCAGCAAATATGCCGGGCACAACGCGGTGGGCGTATTGTTGACGGGTATGGGTAAAGACGGTGCCAAAGGATTACTGTCACTTCATAATCAGGGAGCCTTTACTATCTGTCAGGATGAAGCTTCATGTGTGGTGTTCGGAATGCCCAGAGCGGCAATCGCATTGAACGCGGCCAGCGTCATTCTGAATATTTCAGATATTCCCCCGGCGCTTCTTCAGCACTTTGAAGCAGTGCAGGCAGGTTCACGGCTTTAGCATTCGGATAAAAATTTTCATGCCACGCTACAACGCAAAGAGCTGAAGATGTTACTTGCGGTAATCTGATTTTGGCAAATACTAATAGTTAGCAACAGTTTGATGTGGAGGTACTATGACTGTTCGAATATTAGTTGCCGATGACTCCCGGGCATCACAACCCTCTATCATTACACAACTTCCCCGCTCGCTTCATTTCGATGTTACCGAAGCCGTTAGCGGCCAGGAGACCATCACTCTGCTCAATACTGCAGAATTTGAATTATTACTGTTAAATCTATCGCGTTCCCCGGCAGATAATTTCAGGGTTGTAGAAGCCATGACACATGCGTTATGCAAGCCCCGGATTGTTATGTGCTATACCGGCGCTTATCCCGAACAGCCTCACCATTTGAGTGTAGAAACAATCACCTTTATCCATACCCCGCTAGACAGGCGCAAGATTGCAACAATGTTATCAGAGCTGGGCTTTTTGTAAGTGCCACTTTGACGCTGCCTGCGTTACATGTATCGTAAAATACAACATATTAGATAACTGTCTGATAAAAACTGTTTGTCTGGTCTCTGAACCATCATCATGATAGAAAGGTATTTACAATAATTATACTTACCATTACCGGCTATCAATCGGGTTGTCGTTAATGCACTGCCTAGCTCTCAACTAAGGCAGGCCACAGGCTAAGAATATTGATGGAACAAGAAGAGCTACTCCCCCTTTTATACCGTATCGGCCGCGGCGAGCAAAAAGCTTTCGCCAGTCTTTATGAAAAAACGCACCGTCATCTGTATGCAGTGCTTTTGAAGATTTTGCGTCAGCGGGATCTGGCAGAAGAAGCGCTGCAGGATGCCTTTGTTCAAATATGGCGACACGCCGATAGCTACCATCGGGGCCGGGGTACAGTTCTTACCTGGATGGTCAGTATTGCGCGTTACCGTGCCCTGGATATTATCCGTTATAAAAAAGTACGACCGGAACAGTCCTTAGAAGATGATGTCAGTATCAGCGACAACACGCAGATTAAAGATGAGCAAACCAAGCTCTACCACTGCATTGAAGAGTTAGATAATGACCAGAGGCAGGCTATTTCTCTGGCGTATTTTCACGGCCTTTCACATGAGCAGGTAAAACATCATCTCGGCAGCCCTTTAGGCACAGTAAAAAGCTGGATCCGCCGGGGCCTCAATAACCTAATGCAGTGTCTTTCATTATGAACTATCTGAACCGGGAACGACGCCACGCCCTGGCCGCAGAATATGTGCTGGGTACACTTCGCGGTAAAGCGCGGGACAGATACCAGAAGCTTATGTTGGAACATGAGGCGGTAGCCCGTACCACTTGGTACTGGGAAAGACAGCTCAATGTTTTATCAGTATCACTTCCCGCGCAGACACCATCAGATGAGGTGTGGAAGCGTATCGCAGCACGCACATTTGATTCGCCGAGTGTGCAGTCTCAACCTGCTACTGCGCAGCCGTCTTCCGGCAAGCCAGGCTGGGCGATGTGGGGCGGACTGGCTGCCACCTTCATTTTAGCTGCACTGTTATTGTGGACACGGCTGCCTACACCGGATGACATCACACCATCTGCCGTTGCTGTGTTTAACAACGAATCTCAGGCCCCCCTGTGGCTTATTGAGGTCAGCGATGAGCAGTTGGTAGTCAAAGCTACACAGCGGGTAAAACAACAAAACGCCAAAGATTACGAGTTATGGATAGTACCAGATGATAACAGCGCGCCTGTATCTCTGGGTGTTATCCCTCAGTCTGGGGTGTGGCAACGTTCTGTTCATCCACTGATAACTCAGAACAATGTCAAAGCACTGGCTGTAAGCCTGGAAGAAAAAGGCGGTTCGCCAACAGGGCAGCCGACCCAGGTCCTGTTTACCGCTACACTTGAATCCACCTGATCGTATCAACCGCTCATACAAAGATCGGGTATGAGCGGCTTCTTTGGTTTTTTGGTGCGGTCGCCGCAACACACTACTTTGTATATTAAGTAAACTATTCCTGACAGTTTCCCTTTAGCACCGTCATTTGTCTGAGCTATAGGATAAAACACACTTTCTTTGATACAGTTTATTAATAATTGTTAATCATTTTATTTACTTTTATTGCATCTAAAGCGAATCAGGCCCCGTACGGTAGGTTAATTCATAAGCAAATAAAGGAAAACGCATGCTTAGATTCACTTACCTTGCTGCCGCAGTAAGCAGCGCACTGGTTATTTCATCTGCTCAGGCTTCCAGTCACCGCGAAGCGCCACACCTTACTCAAATGCCGGCTGTTGATGCGACGGACTTTTACATGTTCAACAGTTATGAGTCTGGCAAAGAGGGTTTTGTAACCATGATTGCCAACTACGTACCTCTGCAGGATGCGTACGGTGGCCCTAATTACTTCCCAATGGACCCTGCCGCTGAGTACGTTATTCATATCGATAACAATGGTGATGCAGTTGAAGATATCAGTTTTGCATTTACTTTTGATAAGACGCTCGGGGCTGAAGGAGAAGGTATAGCACTTCCTGTTGGCCCGGATGGCGAAGAAAAAATGATTAAGGTACCCCTCAAAAATGTGGGGCCTGTTTCAGCCGATGATGCGTCAAATGCAAATTTCATGGAAACCTATGAAATTGAGATGATTTCCGGCGACATGCGCTCAGGAAGCAGAACTACGTTAATGCCTGCTGACTCCGACATGTTCAAAAAACCATTAGATTATATCGGCGATAAGACGTTTGGTGATGCAGATGCATATGCTAATTATGCCAGTCAGTTCGTTTACATGTTCTCCATCGAAGGTTGCGACACCCAAGGCCGTGTGTTTGTAGGTCAGCGTAAAGATCCGTTCGTCGTTAACCTTGGTGATACGTTTGATTTGGTTAATTATGTGCCTGTTGAAGGCGATAGTGCACCAGGTGCAGGCGATGCCGGTGGTTTCCCGGGCGGGATTACTCAGGATAGCGCCAACGATGATTTGAAAGATAAAAATGTCACGTCTATTGCGGTAGAGGTTCCGGCGTCTTGTGTTACCGGTGAAGGCAATGGTGTGATTGGTGGCTGGACCACCGCCAGCCTGCCGCAGGCTCGCATTCTGAATCCGAATGCAACTTATGAGAAGCCAGCTGTATCCGGGGGTGCAATGACACAGGTATCTCGTCTTGGAAGCCCGCTGGTTAATGAGTTGGTTATTGGTATCGGCGACAAAGACAAGTTTTCTTCCTCAGAGCCGGCAGATGATGGTCAGTTCGCTGATTACGTGACTAATCCGGTACTGCCTGAATTACTGAGCATCCTGTTCCTTGACCCAGTGAATCAGACATTAGGTACAGAGCTAACCACACTGGCTCCTACAAACTTCCCGCGTAATGATTTAGTTACTGCGTTTTTAACTGGTTTTGAAGGCGTTAACCAGCAATCAACAGTAACGCCGTCTGAGATGCTTCGTCTTAACACCGGCATTCCTGCCACGCCAGCGGGTGAACAGTCAGCCTTTGGCGTAGCCGGTGACGATCTTGCGGGCTTCCCCAATGGCCGTCGCCCGGGCGATGATGTTGTTGATATTGCATTACGCGTTGTAATGGGTCGCCTGTGCTACCCGGTGCCAGTGAATGGTGAAGATACCGATCTTGGCCTGTGTGCGCCTGAAGATGCAGCCGTTGGTAATGTGCCATTTACCGATGGTGCGCCGGTTGATGCATCTATGTTTGATGCAAGCTTCCCTTATCTGACCACGCCAATCTCTGGTTCTGCGGAATAAGGAGAAATTATGCATAAACGATTATCACTACTACTGGCATTGCCACTGACACTTTCGCTATCAGGCTGTTTTGATGATGATGACGATAATGATGTCGAGGATATGCCGGATCAGGAAAATGTGGCGCCTGAAGCTATTTCTGAAAGCTTCACTACGCAAGTGGATACCGCATTTTCTGAAGAGCTGACCGCAACTGATGCTGACGGAGATGCACTTACCTACGCGGTAGGTGAAGAGCCTCAGCAGGGTACGCTGGAACTTTCAGATGATGGAAGTTTTACGTACACCCCGTCTGAGGAAGTAACGGGTGAAGACAGCTTTGTCTACACGGTGAGTGACGGAGTAAACGATCCGGTTTCAGCTACCATCACTATCACCATTGAAGCGCAACAGGTGGCGACATCTGAGTATGTTCGCTCGGCCTTTAATCAGGCCCCGACAGATGAGCCGCTACCTGTAAATGGGCGGGAGCTTCAACAGGATGTTGAAGACCCTGATGCCTTTAATGATCTAATCGATCAGTAACCAAACCGCCAGGGCCAGGGAAGGCCCTTTTTTTTTGGGGGGGGGGCTAAATAGCAGCATGTTCGCAAACTACCTGCTGATTCACGCTTACCTGAATAACTGCGCAATGAAGTATCTTTCCCTGACTGGCATATAGCGTTTTATCTCACCCGTAATGGTGCTAACCATGCACTGCATATAATTTGCCCCTTCAGTATTTGGTATACCCATCACTGTAGATTCAACCTGTCATTTTTATTCGGCGATGTAAGTGCACTTTACATAAACACAATTGTAGCTATGTAAGGTTTAACTATACAACGTTGTAAACCGATGTATCGCCGTGGGTAACCGGGTAACGGCGAGTCATCGTCTTGTAAAAGCAAAGTTGGGCGACCGGCACTCACTGGACTTTTGTAAAATATGTTCTTGAGACGTTTCTCCATCGCCTCATTGGCATTTTGAATTTTGCGGCAAGGGAGTAAAAGATGCTTTAGCCGGGCCGGCCTGTTTCAGGATTGATAGCATCAAGTGAAGGGCCTTTATACTGACCCAGCAGCAGACTAACCACTGCATCACCATATTGCTCAAACCAAAAGTCCCCCATTTTTTTCAGCCGCGCAATATTGTCTTGACTATAGTCATCCATCGCATCATCGGGCGGCATGGGCAGTCCGTGCTGCTCACGCATAGCTGCATTAACTCGTATATAATTCCCTTCTGCCACGATAGCTTTTGCCTGATAGGCAACAAGTTGTTCATCGGATAGCACATCAATAATCTGCCCCTGGCGGATCCATTGATAAGCACCCCACCCCCGGGTCGACGGACCATTGATTTTTCGCGTGCGTTTTCCGGTACCAACCGACAATACAGTGATGTCCTCTGTTTTAATGTCCGGCCAAAGCTGCTGTGCCTCTGCAATTGCACACAGCGTAGGATTGTTCGCAACAACGCCGCCATCAATAAGCCAGCGTTGCTCAGGTGGCTCTCCCAGCTGAACCGGACGACTGGGAAAGTACGTTGGTGCAGCTGAAGTCGAATCAGCAACTTCATAACTTTTGAGACGGGCATGTTCACGATTATGGCTTTTTATTACCAGTGGCTGATGACGCTCTACCGCAAAAGTGACAGTCAGCACATGCCGCTCTCGTTCAGCGGCTCGAGATAAAGTGGCATCATTAAACCAGCGCTTCAGAAACCGGGTTTTCCCTGCGCCCTCATAGCGAGGCGCATTGATACCGTCAATTTCAAAAAAACCACGGTTTTCAGCAAAGATAGCTTTGCCACTTCGATGGTTGTACAGCCGGTTGACCTGCGCTACAGATATATCCGTTGTGGCAAGCGCCAGCGCAATGATTGCTCCGGTACTGGTTCCGGCGTAATAGTCTACGCAGTCCCGAATTGAGATGCCGTGCTCATCTGACAGGACTCTCTCTACGTGAGCCAGAAACTGTGTGGCGGCAGCACCACGAATTCCCCCGCCATCAAGGCTAAGAATAAGCTTGCTCATTTGACGTTCCATCCGGTGATATTTTCGGTTAACCATACGCCAGAGGTCTAGCAAGTCAACCGATCAAATAGCCAGTCTGCGCTGCAATGTGGCTTGTGAAGAAAGGCATTTTCGGACTTCGGGCGTACTAATCGCTCGCCGAATATTGTTTGCCAGCGGTGTACATCTTATTATAGGCGCCTGTGAAGTGTAGTGGCGAGTGAGTAACTTGATTTTGTTTGGTGGCCGGATGCGTTTTCTCCGCGCTTTGTGTTTAGCATTCGCGTGTTTTTTTTCAGTCATATCATTTATACCGGCGTCGGCCAGCGCGGCAGTCAGCCGCTATGTCGACTGGCCTCAGTCTATCTTAAAGCAGTTAGTGTTGGTCAGGGATAATCCGCAGCAGGTAATTGATGATGCGCTTCCCTTACTGGCCGAAGCACAGGCGCCAGAATTGAAAGCCGGGCTTTATTTTGTCATCAGCCGCGCCTACTCCTCCCTGATGCTGCATGAAAAAGCCCTTACCGTTAGCGAGCAGGGGCTATCACTGCTTACCTATGATGAACAGCCATGGCTGCATTCCTATCTGGAACTGGCGCGGGCTGAAGCGCTAAAAGGTCTCGGACGAGCACGGGAAGGTGAACGCGAAGTAGCAAAAGCTATTCGCTGGGCGCAGCAAAATCAGTCTCATGAGCTACTGGTCTACGCGTACAGCGTTTCTGGTTACATGCGACTGACCTTAAGTGAAACAGACGAAGCCCTCTCCAGTTTTCAAAAGGGTTACCGACTTGCTGAAGAAGCCTCATTACGCTTATCGCCTGCCGACTTTAGCGGAATGATAGCGCTTGTTTACGAATACAGAGACGAGCCGGCACTGGCTATACCTTATTTTGAAGAAGCCCAGGCGCACTATCGTCAGACCGATCAGCGCCTGGAGTTAGCCAACACACTGTTTGGCCTGGGTCGTAGCCACCTTAAGCTTGAGCATACTGAAAAAGGGCTGCAGTTGCTGGTTGAGTCTGCACGCCTGGCTCTGGATATACAGGATATTCAGGGAGCGGCATACAGCTACCAACAGATTTCTGAGCAGCTGATAAAGGGTGGTCAGTTAAATGAGGCTAAATCTTATCTTGATGACGCACTGCAATTGTTCGAGGACGCCAAAAATCCTTACCAGCAAATCGGTGTGCTATTACTGCAAGCCCGGATTTTCCTTATTGAGAATGATCATGAAACTGCCCTTTCACTGATAAGAGCTGCTGAAAAAATCGCGTTGGGTGATGCATTTTTACCTCATCAGATACAGATCAATCATCTTAAAGCCGAAGCCTTTGCCGCCAGAAATGACTATGAGGATGCCTACACGCTACTACTGGCGATGCACGATGATGAACAGCGCCTGCAGCGTGAGAAAAACAGCCAGCGATTAATAAAGCTAAAAACGGCTTTTGATACAGAAAAGCAGCGCGCCCAAAATGCATTGCTTCAGGAACAGAACCTTCGCCAACAGGCTGAGCTTGAACAAGAACGAGAGCAACAGCGATATACCGCAATAGTGGTCACGCTTCTACTGATTATCAGCTTGCTACTGTTCTGGCAGCACCGAATCAGTAAGCGTCATCAGCAGCGGCTTGAGAACCTGGCCAATCATGATGGGCTGACGGGTCTTCTGACACGTCGTAAAACGCTTGAAGATATAGAGCAACAGCTGAACCTGGCCCATCGACACGATGATCACATTAGCCTGGCGGTGTTGGACCTTGATTACTTCAAGCAGATAAATGACCAGCATGGCCATCAGGCCGGCGATGAGGTACTGAAAAGCTTTTCAGCCCTGGCCAGACAAACCTTCCGCAATACCGACATACTCGGCAGAATTGGCGGGGAAGAATTTCTTTTTGCTTTTCCGCACACCACTATTGAGGACGCGCGCAAGCTTCTGCTGCGGTTTTCTGAGTCGGTGAAAGATATACCGGCTACGATTAACCGCGATACCTTATCATTGTCAGTCTCTATAGGGCTCATCAGCGGCGAACACGCAAAAACACCCTCAGCGCTAATGGCGCTGGCTGATGAAGCGCTTTACGAGGCTAAGGCAGCAGGCCGGGACCGCATCCGCATCTATAGTGGTCACTCAGACGACGTTAATGAAGCCCGCTGAACAGGAGGAGGTTTACGGTAAAGGCCATATTCTCAGCCGGCGCCTTCTTCGGGTTCGTGATAAACAATATATCGAATTATGGCTGGCAACCGAAAATGGTCCCGTTTGCTTACTTTCGGAGCCACAATACAATGTTTGTTTTGCTGAAGACTCACAGCGCAATCTTATTGAACAGCTAATCAAACGGCGTAACCTGGCTGTTGTCACCGCGCCCACACACCTTAAAACTCTGGGCCAGCAATCGTTATGCTTGCTGAAAGTCAGTAATGAGAATGAAATTTACGAGTTACGCCGGTTGTGTGAGGATGCACAAATTACACTTTATGAAGCTGACATTAAGATCACTGATCGCTTCTTAATGGAGCGGTTCGCGTATGGTAGCGTCAGCTACAAGGCAATACTTACCGAAGGTGTTCTTACAGACGCAAAAATTAAAGGGGCTTCATACCGACCGGCATTAACTACACTTAGTCTCGATATCGAATGTGATGAGAAGGAAAACCTGTACTCTGTAGGTCTTGCTGGTTCTGGTATTAATCATGTTCTGCTAATCACTTCCCAACCGCTTGCGGCAAAAAATAGTCCATACACACTTGAGTCTGTGCCGGATGAGCAAACAATGCTAACCCGGCTTTGCGAGCTTGTAGTAGCTGCCGATCCGGACGTCATAACAGGGTGGAATGTAAAACAGTTCGATTTTGCGGTACTGGCCAGACGCGCTAAGAAGCATAATATATCGCTGGCTCTGGGCAGAGCGCAGAATCTGATGCAGGTTAAAAGCTGGAGTAATGGGCAGAACTGGGTTGATATACCAGGACGTGCTGTTGTTGATGGTATTGAAGCATTAAAAACCATGACTTATCACTTTGACAGCTTCGCACTGGATGACGTTGCCTCTAGCCTTCTGAAAACGGGCAAACTTATCAAAGAGCGTGATCAGCTTGCTGCCATCAAAGCGATGTATCTACAAGAGCCGGCCAAACTGGCCGATTACAATTATCGTGACTGTCAGCTTGTTAATCAAATCGCTGATATTACAAACTTCATTGACTTTCTGGTATTACGAAGCACGCTAACGGGGCTTGAAATGTCGCGACCCGGTGGCTCCGTTGCGGCGTTTATTAATGTCTATCTCCCCCATCTACACCGCGGCGGATATATAAGTGGGATCCGACCTGACGATGGCGGGCTGGCATCACCAGGGGGCTACGTGATGGATTCGAAACCGGGACTATATGACTATGTCCTCGTTCTGGATTTCAAAAGCCTCTATCCTTCAATCATTCGTACTTTCAAAATAGACCCGATGGGGCTGGCAGAAGGCCTGAGGACACCAGCAAATGCAATTCCCGGCTTCAAGGGTGCCTGTTTTTCTCGCAGCAAACACTACCTGCCCGATATCATCGCGAATCTATGGCGCCAGCGGGATGAAGCAAAGAACAACAACGATGCACCGCGCTCTCAGGCAATTAAAATTCTTATGAACTCCTTTTACGGTGTATTGGGTAGCGGTGGCTGTCCGTTTTACGATCCCCGTCTGGCAAGCTCGATAACACTGCGGGGACACGAAATCATGCAGACGACGGCCAAGTGGGTGGAGGAATCTGGTCACGAAGTCATTTACGGCGATACAGATTCCTTGTTTATTACTCTTTCCGGAATCGAAGAGCGCCAAGCGGCCGTTCAGATTGGCAATGTGCTGGAACAACAAATAAATGCGCGGTGGCAACATCATCTTCAGCACAATTATCAGCTGGACTGTTACCTTGAGCTGGAATTTGAAACCTGCTATGACAAATTTTTCATGCCGACAATCAGAGGCGCCTCTACTGGTAGTAAGAAACGGTACGCCGGCCTGGTCACGAACGATAAAAATGAGCAGTCCCTGGTTTTCAAGGGACTTGAAAGTGTTCGCTCAGACTGGACTAAACTTGCCAAGTTATTTCAGGAGACCCTTTACCTGAAAGTGTTTACCGGACAACCTGTAGCGCCTTTTATCAAACAAACACTTAAATCGATTCGCCAGGGAGAATGTGACTCTCAATTGATTTACCAGAAAAGGCTTCGTAAGCCACTTTCAGAATACACGCGTAGCCGCCCTCCTCACGTTAAGGCTGCACTGTTGCTTCAGACCAACAACAGTGGGGCGGCTCACACTGACAGCGTCTTCAGAGCTACTGTAATTAAGTACGTTATTACCCTGGATGGACCCCAGCCTACAGACGATGTAACCTCCCCGTTTGACTATGAACATTATATCGACAAACAAATAAAACCTATTGCCGACAGTATCCTGCCCTACGTGAATCAATCTTTTGAACAGATAACCGCTAACCAGATGGATTTGTTCTAATTACGGAAAGCGCTGTACTGCAATAAAAAAGTTGCACCTTTTGCAGCTATAGCCCGTAACTATGATTCTTCAATTACGGTGTATTTAAATAGCTACATATTGCAAAAGTTAAGGTAATATCTGCTCATATATATGAAGTAATTTTCTTTCACATACTCGGCGGGTTTAGACGTTCACTGGCATTAGTAGGGAGGGCATATGAAAGACACACATAAATGGCTGATTAGCATTCATGCGAGCGTAGCATTGTTTTCAATCATGGCGAGCATCTTATTTTTTGTCTTCGAATTTATCGATAAACCACAGATAATATTTGCTGCTTTCGTGTCTTTCTGTTCACTGGAAACCATGCTGTTTTTCAGAACGCGGCTGAATACAAAAGTCGAACACGATACAGCTGCCAATTAGTGCTCCAATTTTTTCTGATGATCAGTCGCTCCCTGTTTTCGTTATAAATGATGACAATACAGGGAGAAAAATATGTTCACGCTTCGCCGGCTTTGCGCTCTGCTATACCTTTCTACACTTTCAATTTGCGTCTGTGCAGGCCCTGACAGCCAATACCAGGTCCAGCAGATCAAAGACAACGTCTATCGCTTTACGAGCGGAAAATACCACTCAGCGTTTATGATTACGAAGTCAGGTGCATTCGTAACGGATCCTATTGATTCACAGTCAGCGCTTTATCTTAAACGCTACATAAAAGAAAACTTCGATGTTCCTGTTACCTTTATGGCTTACAGCCATAATCATATTGATCATACCGCCGGCGGTGAAAATCTAACCACTGAAAATACGACGGTCATCGCACATAAAGAAGCTGCCCGGAATATCATTAATACACAGCTGCCTACTGCTTATCCGAACCTGACCTTCACAGACGAACTTGTGGTTGAGCTGGCAGATAGTAGGGTTAAGCTGAAATATTATGGGCGCAATAATGGCTATGGCTCCGTTAGTATGCGCTTTGAACCCGCGAACGTGTTATTAGCTGTCGACTGGATAACGTTGAATCGTCTACCCTATAAAAATCTGAAGGGGTACGACATAGAAGGTATGATTACCTCTACCAAGGCAGTACTCCAGGAACCCGAATTTGATATTTTCATTGGCGGTCACGCTGATACCGGAAACCGTAAAGATGTAGAAAACTATCTGGCCTATCTGCAGGCGTTGTATACCGGCGTTAATACTCAGATGCGAAAGGGCAATAACCTGCAATCAATTCAGAAGTCACTCCAGCTTTCACAATTCAATCATCTTAAGATGTTTGATGAATGGCGCGAGCTGAACATTGAAGGCGTTTATAATACGCTTATTGATATGAGCTACTATGACATGCGTCCGGATATACCACCGACTCAGTCGAAAACAGAGAGCAATTAATTGCTAAGCGTTATTAGGGAACTCTCCGCAAACGTGTAATTCACCTGTTTATGTCAATGCTTGAAGTAAGTTTTGCACTGTAGCAGTGCCCAACTTTTTTGCGCTGATATAAAGGGTTCACTCAATCGAATGGACTCTGATGTTTCTTCGGATAAGAAGTCTGGACACTGCAGTGTAGGTGATACTACTTTATTTAAAGCACCCTATCCTGCGCTCCGTTGGTCTCGTGCTAAAGTACGTTCCGCTTCATTCCTGGCGAACCTGTCATATGGGATGGCCCACACTGGGCTAAGGTAGACCGACTGTCCGTTGGACATTCGCAGCAACCGCAGCGGCGCGCAAAGGATGGCGCGACTGGACAATGCACCAGAGATGGGTGAGACTCCGGTTTGTGAAGCAAATTTGTGGTGACTTAATGTCACCACAAAAGGAACGAACGGGCGTACAGGACGTACGCCCTGGCACTACGCCACATGGATGTGTCCGAATACATTGACTCGACGTCAGATGGGTTTGAATTGTATGTGTGACTGCGCCTGAAATTTATTACGCTCAAACGAAAAAAGCCCACTCGACTGAGTGGGCTTCTTCGTAGAATAGGACTGCTTCACAGCGAGACATGGCGGATGTGCTAGCTCACATGGGGCTGGGCCCACACTGGGGGATGAACGGTGAGCAAAGCGAACGAGGGGTGCCAGTGGCACGCCGAGAGTTAAGAGCGCGAGGCATGGATGCCGAGCTGGACGATGCACCATGGACGGGTTGATACGCCTGTGCCTATGCAGAGCCAGTCGGTTAAATGTGCATGATGGGTTAGGTTTCGCTAAGAGGGAGTAGCACGCCAGTGCTTTCTGAGGGAAAGGGCTATCCGAGAATTTCAGTTATCCATTTATTTTTGCACTCCCAGAAACGAAAAAAGCCCACTCGACTGAGTGGGCTTCTTCGTAGAATAGGACTGCTTCACAGCGAGACATGGCGGATGTGCTACTCTCACATGGGGGTGATGAATGGTGAGCGTAGCGAACGAGGGATGCCCAATGGCATACCGAGAATGAAGAACGGTCGAGCTCTGCGAGACCATGGAACGCCCCCTTCGGGAACGGATGACCGCGAAGTGGCTTTGTCATACTTCGCTTAAAGCAAAAAGGCCACCCCGTTAGGGATGGCCTTTTTGTTTTAATTGGGAGTCTGGCGGTGTGCTACTCTCACATGGGGAAACCCCACACTACCATCGCCGCTAACGTGTTTCACTTCTGAGTTCGGAATGGGATCAGGTGGTGCCACGTCGCTATGGCCGCCAGACATAAAACGGTGTTACCGACATCGTCGATAACTTAACAATTCGGGAAAGTCTGATATTCAATCTATTGAGTAACTTAACTACTCTTACTTTACTTAGCTTGTCTACAACCCATGCAGACTTTGCCGCTTTGGGTTGTATGGTTAAGCCTCTCGGGCAATTAGTACAGGTTAGCTTAACGCCTTACAACGCTTCCACACCCTGCCTATCAACGTCTTAGTCTTAAACAACCCTTCCAGAACTTAAAGTTCAGGGATGACTCATCTCTGGGCCGGCTTCCCGCTTAGATGCTTTCAGCGGTTATCCGTTCCGAACATAGCTACCGGGCAATGCGATTGGCATCACAACCCGAACACCAGCGGTTCGTCCACTCCGGTCCTCTCGTACTAGGAGCAGCTCCCATCAATCATCCAACGCCCACACCAGATAGGGACCGAACTGTCTCACGACGTTCTAAACCCAGCTCGCGTACCACTTTAAATGGCGAACAGCCATACCCTTGGGACCGACTTCAGCCCCAGGATGTGATGAGCCGACATCGAGGTGCCAAACACCGCCGTCGATATGAACTCTTGGGCGGTATCAGCCTGTTATCCCCGGAGTACCTTTTATCCGTTGAGCGATGGCCCTTCCATACAGAACCACCGGATCACTATGACCTACTTTCGTACCTGCTCGACGTGTCTGTCTCGCAGTTAAGCTAGCTTATGCCATTGCACTAACCTCACGATGTCCGACCGTGATTAGCTAACCTTCGTGCTCCTCCGTTACTATTTGGGAGGAGACCGCCCCAGTCAAACTACCCACCAGACACTGTCCTTAACCCCGATAAGGGGTCTAAGTTAGAACATCAAACATACCAGGGTGGTATTTCAAGGACGGCTCCATGCAAACTGGCGTCTGCATTTCAAAGCCTCCCACCTATCCTACACAAGTAGGTTCAATGTTCAGTGCCAAGCTGTAGTAAAGGTTCACGGGGTCTTTCCGTCTAGGTGCGGGTACACAGCATCTTCACTGCGATTTCAATTTCACTGAGTCTCGGGTGGAGACAGCGTGGCCATGGTTACACCATTCGTGCAGGTCGGAACTTACCCGACAAGGAATTTCGCTACCTTAGGACCGTTATAGTTACGGCCGCCGTTTACCGGGGCTTCGATCAAGAACTTCGCTTACGCTAATCCCATCAATTAACCTTCCGGCACCGGGCAGGTGTCACACCCTATACGTCCTCTTACGAGTTTGCAGAGTGCTGTGTTTTTAATAAACAGTCCCAGCCACCTGGTCACTGCGACCACCAACAGCTTACCGCGTAAAGCGTTCACCGCCGGTGGCGTACCTTCTCCCGAAGTTACGGTACTATTTTGCCGAGTTCCTTCACCCGAGTTCTCTCAAGCGCCTTAGTATTCTCTACCTGACCACCTGTGTCGGTTTGGGGTACGGTTCACATAATCATACGTTTAGAAGCTTTTCCTGGAAGCAGGGCATCAACAACTTCACTCCCTTGGGAGCTCGTCTCGTGTCTCGGCCTTGAAAACCCGGATTTACCTAAGTTTTCAGCCTACGCACTTTCACATGGACAACCAACGCCATGCTTGCTTAGCCTTCTCCGTCCCTCCATCACTGATTATACAAGTACGGGAATATTAACCCGTTTCCCATCGACTACGCATTTCTGCCTCGCCTTAGGGGCCGACTTACCCTGCCCTGATTAGCATGGGACAGGAAACCTTGGTCTTCCGGCGTGGGGGTTTTTCACCCCCATTATCGTTACTCATGTCAGCATTCGCACTTGTGATATGTCCAGCAAACCTTACAGTTCACCTTCATCCACTTACACAACGCTCCCCTACCCAATACGATAAATCGCATTGCCGCAGCTTCGGTATATTGCTTAGCCCCGTTACATCTTCCGCGCAGGCCGACTCGACTAGTGAGCTATTACGCTTTCTTTAAAGGATGGCTGCTTCTAAGCCAACCTCCTAGCTGTCTGTGCCTTCCCACATCGTTTCCCACTTAGCAATATTTGGGGACCTTAGCTGGCGGTCTGGGTTGTTTCCCTCTCCACGACGGACGTTAGCACCCGCCGTGTGTCTCCCGGATAGTTCTCAATGGTATTCGGAGTTTGCAAAGGGTTGGTAAGTCGGGATGACCCCCTAGCCTTAACAGTGCTCTACCCCCAATGGAATTCGTCCGAGGCTCTACCTAAATAGATTTCGGGGAGAACCAGCTATCTCCCGGTTTGATTGGCCTTTCACCCCCAGCCACAAGTCATCTCCTGACTTTTCAACGTCAGTGAGTTCGGTCCTCCAGTTGATGTTACTCAACCTTCAACCTGCCCATGGCTAGATCACCGGGTTTCGGGTCTATACCTGGCAACTAAACGCGCAGTTAACACTCGCTTTCGCTACGGCTCCGCTATACGCTTAACCTCGCTACCAAATATAAGTCGCTGACCCATTATACAAAAGGTACGCAGTCACACCATCACTAAGCACCCTGCTTGATTGGTGAGGTTTACCGTTGGCTGCTTGCGCAGGTCAACGTTACTCGTTAATCAGTTGGTTGTGCTTTGTGAGCATTATCACTAAAGGCACTTAGTGATGGTGCTCCCACTGCTTGTACGTATACGGTTTCAGGTTCTATTTCACTCCCCTCACAGGGGTTCTTTTCGCCTTTCCCTCACGGTACTGGTTCACTATCGGTCAGTTAGGAGTATTTAGCCTTGGAGGATGGTCCCCCCATTTTCAGTCAAGATAACACGTGTCCCGACCTACTCGATTTCACATTGATTTTGCCGTCGTGTACGGGGCTGTCACCCGGTATCGCGCCACTTCCCAGAGGCTTCCACTAACTCATTCAATGCTTAAGGGCTGCTCCCCGTTCGCTCGCCGCTACTAAGGGAATCTCGGTTGATTTCTTTTCCTAAGGGTACTTAGATGTTTCAGTTCCCCTCGTTTGCCTCAACAACCTATGTATTCAGTTGTTGATACCTGTAAACAGGTGGGTTTCCCCATTCGGACATCTGTGGCTCAAATGCGTTTTGTCAGCTCACCACAGCTTTTCGCAGACTTACACGTCCTTCATCGCCTCTAACTGCCAAGGCATCCACCGTATACGCTTTGTCACTTAACCATACAACCCAAAACAGCCTTTTGACTTCTGCTTTGGCCGGTGACTTAACACCTGCTGTATGATGACAAGCTAATCGTGATTTGCCTTGCTATCAATCAAATCGATAACAAGTATTCAAGTCAAGTAGAGTAGCTTTGAGAGAACATCTTTCGATATTCTCAGTTACTCAATTTTGATTGATTACTAATATCAGCTTTCCAAATTGTTAAAGAACTATTTTGCAATCGGACTTGCCGATTGCAACACCAGGTAATCAGTTACGAAGCAACCAACCCTAGTGCTTTAGGGTAAAAAACCCTAATCAATGCTTACTCAAATGAGTAAATATTCATTAGGATTTGAATCCGTGCTGACCGGTTTAATCAGTTAATTTCTTCTCTGATTGAGGCATCGGATTGCGTAGTGTGCAAGTAGCACATGAGCAATTCGATAACGAAAAGCAGGGAAGAAATGGTAGGCTTGGGCAGACTTGAACTGCCGACCTCACCCTTATCAGGGGTGCGCTCTAACCAGCTGAGCTACAAGCCTCCAGCTTACTGCGCATTTAAGCGTCATGCGTCGGCTTGATTCGGCGCTTTGTCAGTCATGTACTTGATGTACATTCCTTCCTCAGCTTCTCAGTCGCCTTGCCTGTCACTTAACTGCTTGCAATCTGACATTGTTAAACATCACATTGAGCAAAGTGGTGGAGCTAAGCAGGATCGAACTGCTGACCTCCTGAATGCAAATCAGGCGCTCTCCCAGCTGAGCTATAGCCCCATAAAAACGGTCGTTCTTCTTTATATAACAAGACTATCTGTGTGAACACTACATCAAGAGCGTCAACGACGTTATCGGTAAGGAGGTGATCCAACCGCAGGTTCCCCTACGGTTACCTTGTTACGACTTCACCCCAGTCATGAAACACAAAGTGGTGATCGCCCTCTAAAAGTTAGGCTAACCACTTCTTTTGCATCCCACTCCCATGGTGTGACGGGCGGTGTGTACAAGGCCCGGGAACGTATTCACCGCAGTATTCTGACCTGCGATTACTAGCGATTCCGACTTCACGGAGTCGAGTTGCAGACTCCGATCCGGACTACGATATTCTTTAAGGGGTCCGCTCCACATCGCTGTCTCGCTTCCCTCTGTAAATACCATTGTAGCACGTGTGTAGCCCTACACGTAAGGGCCATGATGACTTGACGTCGTCCCCACCTTCCTCCGGTTTGTCACCGGCAGTCTCCTTAGAGTGCCCAACCTAATGCTGGCAACTAAGGACAAGGGTTGCGCTCGTTGCGGGACTTAACCCAACATCTCACGACACGAGCTGACGACAGCCATGCAGCACCTGTGTCAGAGTTCCCGAAGGCACCAATCCATCTCTGGAAAGTTCTCTGCATGTCAAGTGTAGGTAAGGTTCTTCGCGTTGCATCGAATTAAACCACATGCTCCACCGCTTGTGCGGGCCCCCGTCAATTCATTTGAGTTTTAACCTTGCGGCCGTACTCCCCAGGCGGTCTACTTAGCGCGTTAGCTTCGCTACTCACAACTTAAAGTCGCAAACAGCTAGTAGACAGCGTTTACGGTGTGGACTACCAGGGTATCTAATCCTGTTCGCTACCCACACTTTCGCACATGAGCGTCAGTCTTTGGCCAGGGAGCCGCCTTCGCCACTGATGTTCCTCCAGATATCTACGCATTTCACCGCTACACCTGGAATTCCACTCCCCTCTCCAAGACTCTAGTCTGCCAGTTCTAAATGACCATCCCAGGTTGAGCCCGGGGCTTTCACATCTAGCTTAACAAACCGCCTGCGTGCGCTTTACGCCCAGTAATTCCGATTAACGCTTGCACCCTCCGTATTACCGCGGCTGCTGGCACGGAGTTAGCCGGTGCTTCTTCTGTGGGTAACGTCAATCTAAGCAGGTATTAACTACTTAGCCTTCCTCCCCACTGAAAGTGCTTTACAACCCGAAGGCCTTCTTCACACACGCGGCATGGCTGGATCAGGCTTGCGCCCATTGTCCAATATTCCCCACTGCTGCCTCCCGTAGGAGTCTGGGCCGTGTCTCAGTCCCAGTGTGGCTGATCTTCCTCTCAGAACAGCTAGAGATCGTTGCCTTGGTGAGCCTTTACCCCACCAACTAGCTAATCTCACTTGGGCCTCTCTTTGCGCGAGAGCCTAAGCCCCCTTTGGTCCGTAGACATTATGCGGTATTAGCCACCGTTTCCAGTGGTTATCCCCCTCGCAAAGGCAAGTTCCCAAGCATTACTCACCCGTCCGCCGCTCGTCATCTTCTAGCAAGCTAGAAATGTTACCGCTCGACTTGCATGTGTTAGGCCTGCCGCCAGCGTTCAATCTGAGCCATGATCAAACTCTTCAATTAAAATCGAAAAACTTTATGAATCGTCGGTTGACACTCTTAACGAGTGCCCACACAGATTGTCTTGTTATAAATTGTTAAAGAGCAATTTGCTTCGCTTCTCCCCGAAGCGGGATGCGCATTCTACGCAATCGGCATTTAATGTCAACACTTAATTTAAATTATTTTCTAAAAAAGCGTTTCTAATTTGCCTGCTTCAATTTGGCTATTGCCCTCTCGAAACGTGGGGCGCATTCTACATGACAATCGCTAACCGTCAACCCTTTTTTGTCTTTTTACCCTACTTCGCTACATAATCGGCTCAACCGCTCGTTTTCGATACAAAAGCCGCTCATAAAAAAGTCTTTCGTTCATATGTTACACATAAAGTTGTTCTAATTGTTTCAAGTGAGTAAACTATGAACAGCCTCCAAGTATTATCAATAACAATTTTAAGGAAGGTTTATGAAAGTTGGCTTTATCCATTGCGCTGTTATCAGCGTAGTATTTGCTGCAGCCGGGTATTTTGTTATCTCGTCATCTGACATGGAAATGAATTTACCTTTGTCTGTTGCAGCATCACTACTTATTAGTGGCATCGTTACGCCATGGCTGGCATCACTAATAAGTGGAACATCTTCTTCTAAAGAGGCACCTGCTGCAGTTTCAAAAGAAACAGCAACCTTATATGTGGGAAATCTGCCTTATAAAGCGAATGAGGAAGCGGTTAAGGATTACTTTAAGAGTTATATCAATGTGCAATCTGTCAGACTAATGAAAGATCGTCGAACTGGTAAGCGTAAAGGTTACGGTTTTATTGAAGTCATTACTGATGATGTTGACTCAGCCATTGATGAGCTCAATGACAAGGTATTTCTCGAGCGAACACTGAAAGTGAGGCCTGCCAAGGAAAAAGGCGAAGCTGAATAACAGTTACAAAGACCCGGCCCAGGCCGGGTTTTTTATTAGTGTAAAAGTATCGAATGGTCGGTATGACGCCCCGCACGTTTGCTAACCTAAATATAGTCAAATCCATTGCAGTCCCGGATAATCCAACTACAATGCGCCCCTTTATTTTATTACCGGCATAATGCGGAGACGTTTCATGGCGAACCAGTCACAGTCATCAGCAGAGATGACATATCATCAGCAATTAAATGAAAAGACTGAACGATTGCAGTCGCTGCTATCGGACTTCAATGCGCCTGAGGTTCAGGTATTTGAATCGCAAGAAACACACTATCGTATGCGAGCAGAATTCAGAGTGTGGCATGATGGTGATGACCTGTATCACATTATGTTTAACCAACAGACCAAAGAAAAGTATCGTGTTGATAACTTCCCGCCTGCCAGCAAAACGATCAACGACGCGATGACGGTCCTGATTGAAACGCTCAAGAATAATCCGGTACTAAGAAAAAAGCTTTTCCAGATTGATTATCTTAGTGGGCTGAGTGAAGAGTTGGTTATCAGCCTGCTTTACCACAAACCGCTTGATGAGCAGTGGCACGAGGAAGCTAAAAAACTCAGGGATACCTTATCTAAGCATTTTAAGGTCAGCGTTATAGGACGCGCGCGTAAACAAAAATCAGTTATTGGGAATGACTTTATCATAGAAGCGTTGCCTGTTAACGGTACCACTTACTATTTCAAGCATATTGAAAACAGCTTCACGCAACCCAATGCCAAGGTCAATTGCAAGATGATCGAATGGGCTATGGCTGTATGCCAAGATAATCAACGTGACTTACTGGAGCTATACTGTGGTGCGGGCAATTTCTCTATCCCGATGGCCGGCCAGTTTCGCCATGTTATCGGTACAGAGATTGCGAAGCCATCTGTCGCAGCGGCGCAGTATAATATTGAGTGCAACAACCTCGACAATGTGAAAATTGTTCGTCTTTCTGCTGAAGACTTTACCAGCGCTATGCGTAAAGAGCGTACGTTCAGTCGGCTGGAGGGGATAGATTTAGAGAGTTATGATTTCGGTACAGTACTTGTGGATCCCCCCAGAGCAGGCTTAGATGACGAATCACTGGCAATGATTCAGGATTATGACGATATTATCTATATATCGTGCAACCCTGAAACGCTGGCTGATAATCTGAAGACTCTCACGCAGACCCATGATATTGCCGATGCAGCTTTGTTCGATCAGTTTCCCTTTACTCATCATATTGAAGCGGGCGTCAGACTGACTCGTCGTTAAGATAGGTGACGGGACTGGTAGGCGCGCGCGCCCATTTGTACAAAGCGTAATTGTGCTTTAACACGTTCGCCAATCTCGGCTCTGGCTCCCCCTTCTGCTTCAAGGGTATCGGCGCCGGCACTGAATACCAGGCGAACCATCGCTTCCGCCTGAAGACCTGCAATACTGTGTTCCAGTTTTTGCTGATCGGCAATATAGTCGGTCAGCTCTTCCACAAAATGCTGTATTTCTCTGAGTACGGCCAGGCGGTAAGCTGCCGATGTCCCCGTATGCTCGCGTAACAACAACCGAAAGACATTGCTGTTAGCACAAATAAACTCAATAAATGTATCAACCGATGTATCAATTACGCCCCCACCGGATGCGATACGGCTGCGCGCCTGCCTCATCAACTGCCGTAATGCCAGACCGGCTTCATCCACCAGCGTCAGACCCAGTTCATCCATATCCTTAAAGTGACGATAAAAAGAGGTGGGCGCAATACCGGCTTCGCGTGCGACTTCCCGCAAGCTGATAGCAGATAGACTCCGGTTTTCATCCAACAGCGAAAAAGCGGCCTGAATAATACTCTGACGCGTTTTTTGTTTTTGCTCCTGACGGCTCACATAACTCTCCTTCTTTGAGGCGCAGTTGCATTCTAATTGATAAAAGGCATTTCGTCGCCGATACTTTAAAATGATTGCGTTTGTGCGTGACACCCTACCTCAAACATTAAATCTCTTATACTTTTTAACGAAATAGGGGTCTCTGGCTTTACTAAAGCACACGTAGCATATAAATTAGCGTACACTTGTAAGCTGAGTTGTAGTCGATGAAAAAACCACCTTTAATTCTCACAAACATTCTTGTCTTTATTATTACCGGCGCTATTGCGTTTATCGGTGTGCCTCTCTGGGCTACCTACATAGGTTTTGATACGGCAGAAATTGTGACCGCTATCGTCTTATTTTATTTTACCGGCATGTCTATCACAGCCGGCTACCACCGTCTGTGGTCTCATAAAACCTATGATGCAAATATTGTCGTTCGCGTAATTTTGGCTATGGGCGGCGCGATGGCTCTGCAAAATAGTATTCTGCACTGGTGTTCTGACCATCGTATTCACCACCGTCATGTGGATGATACTGAAAAAGACCCTTATTCCGCTAAACGAGGTCTGTGGTTTGCGCACATAGGATGGATGCTTCGCGAATATCAGTCTCATCGCTATGATGATTACCGCAATTGTAAAGATTTGCAGAAAGACCCCGTAGTAATGTGGCAGCACAAATACTACTTACCGCTAGTACTTGCGACAAACTTCGGTATTACTGGTTTATTAGGATGGCTTAACGGCGATATTCTGGGCATGATCCTGATTGCAGGCGTATTTCGCCTGGTTATGGTTCACCACGTTACATTTTTCATTAATTCCCTGGCACATTTTTGGGGTAAACAACCATATACCGATGGAAACACGGCCAGAGACAATGGCGTTCTGGCTTTCTTTACCTTCGGTGAGGGTTACCACAATTACCACCACATTTTTGAGTACGACTACAGAAATGGTATTCACTGGTGGCAGTTTGATCCGACCAAATGGTTAATCCGTGGATTGTCTTTCGTCGGTTTGACTCATAACCTGCGGCGCGTTCCCGAAGAGCGCATACGTAAAGCGCGTGCTGCAATGCAGTTTCAAAAAGCCAGTGCGAGGGTTTCTCAGTTACCGAATGCTGATGAGGTTCTTAGTAAAATTCAGTCTGAATATGACCTGCTCATTCAGAAAATGTCGGACTACTATGCAGCTAAAAAGCGCCTGATGCGTGTCAGACAAAAATGCCTGAAGCGCAGCGTGGAAAGGCTTGAACTCGATTATACGTACAAAGAGCTGAAAAATGCATTGTCACTTCAGCAGGAAAAGTGGCTCAGACTGCAGCAGCTTAACTTCTCAATGTCGTAATGAAAAAAACGCAGCCATCGGTTGCGTTTTTTTATGCTCCTGTATATTTCACTTATTGCATGGCCTGTATTTATGTGCAAACTTAGCTGACCATTTATTCCGTGCATTACAGATTAATAATTTGATATTTTTCATATTTCAGCAAGACTTACCACTATCGGATAATTCCCGAGCCCCAAGCGTTAATGTTACGGGCGAAGCACGGATGAGAATTACAGGCAGGGTTATCAATGAGTGAAGACCATCTATTTGAGTTCGTCGACGAACATGTTGAACTGTCATCTGAACAACACGCTACCCCCTGGACAGTCCTTAGCGTAGAGGATGATCCGGGCTACCAGCAATCATTACTTAATGGGTTAGCGGCGCTGAAAGTGAAAGATCGCCCTGTTGAGTGTATTACTGCAAACTCCGCAACTTCCGCCGCTGCCATATTGGCAGAACGCAGTGATATCGCTGTTATTTTGCTGGATGTTGTTATGGAGCGAGACGATGCTGGTTTGTTTTTGATAAACACGATACGCAATGTGCTGGGTAACAATGAGGTGCGTATAATTCTACTCACCGGACAACCCGGGATGGCGCCCCGGCTTGATACCATGCGCGACTTTGATGTTGATGAATACTGGAACAAAGTCGATCTTACCGAAGACAAGCTCCGCACCATTGTTGCCAGTAATATTCGTACATGGCAGTCGATGACCGAACTGAACAGCGCCCGACGCGGCCTGCAAATGATTGTTGAAGCGTCAAAGGCAATTACCTCCCGCCACAATATTGATGGATTTACGAAAACGGTACTGGCTGAAATTTCGCGTATCATCGGCGTGCCGGACAGCGGTGGCGTAGCGTGCGCTTATCGCAACGCGCAACAATTACCTGAAGACAGCACGATTGTAGCGGCCACCGGTGACTTCGCGCGTCATCAGCAACGCTCTGTTAAAGACTTGCTGGAACATTACCCCAGTGAGAAAAGTGCAATTCATTCGTTATTCAGTGAGGCCGTCACCGCGAATGAACACAAGTTTGATGGTAGCTGGTCGGCACTGTACTTCACTACGCAGGATGTTAACGACAACCATTATCTGTTTTTAGTTAAATCCCCTCAAAAGTTATTATCCAGCCACATTTCGCTGTTGATGGTTTTTAGCGAAAATGTCAGTAACGGCTTTATGAACATAGCGCTAATGGACAAGCTATCGTCGCTGGCCTTTTTCGATTCAGATCTAAATGTTGCAAACCGTAATTGGCTGCAAAGACAATTCCAGAACTCTTCTACGTTTGATCGTAACGAAACTATAATGGTTCTGGTAAAAGTCGATGACTTTTACACTTGCGAAATTCTACTGGGCGCTGACTATGCCCTTGGCATGTTAAGGCAGGCATTAGAGCAGCTACGGCAGAGGTTATCTCCCCACTTTGCTGTAGCCCGCCTGGAGGACGATACATTTGCCTTTCTTATGCATCGTTCTAACTTGCCCGATACGGTGCAACTTGAACATGCCACCGAATTATCGCTGGAGCTAGAGGGAATAACACACAAATCTGAATGTTTTATTGCGGTGCTGGATGTGGCTGACCTGGATGACGAAGAGCCCGACAGAGCGATACGTCTGGCAGAGGCAACACTACATGCGGGTCACCATGCCGGTTCAGCGCTTCAGTACTATTCGCCTACCCTGCGGGAAGAATTGAGTGCACGCTATCTTTTATTAAAGGAACTTCACTGCGCGTTGAACGAAAAGTCAGGCCTGAAACTTAAATATCAACCGAAACATGATTTAAGAACAGGTAAAATCGTCGGCGCCGAGGCCTTATTGCGCTGGCAGCACCCATTTAGAGGAGACCTGTCACCAGCTATTTTCATTCCCGTAGCGGAGACGTCAGGCCTGGTAAATAAAATTGATTTGTTTGTCATGCAACAAGTGTTTAAAGACATAAAAACGCTGGTCGCCAGTGATATCGGTATCCCTGTTTCATTCAATGTATCCAGTCGTGATTTCGATACCCCGTTATTTATGGAAGCGTTTAAAGTTTTACTGAGTGAAAAAACCATCGACCCGGGCCTGCTGGAGATAGAAATTACAGAAACGCAGGCGATGGAAAATTACACGATTGTGATGGATGTATTAAAAGTTATTGCAGACAGCGGTGTGAAGGTGAGTATTGATGATTTTGGTACCGGATATTCCTCTCTTGCACATATTTCCAAGCTTTCTGCCCATACGCTGAAAGTTGACCAAACATTCGTAAAACAGCTAACTGGTGATGAACCTGAAAATGCGTTAGCGGTTATCCGAATGATTAAAAAGCTAAGTGATGAATTTAACACTGACATTATCGCAGAAGGCGTAGAGAATGAGCAGCAGCGTGATGTACTGTTAGAAAATGGTTATCACTGCGCACAGGGATATTTGTTTTCCGAACCTATGCCTTTGACAGAGCTAATTTCAAATCTGCAAAACCAACGACATCACTAGCCAATACGAATGCATAGCGTTAAGCGACTACTGGCCTCTCATCCACAGATTTGGTGGTGGGTAGCTACCATCTTGTTGTTAGCACTACTGGCGGGTCTTTTTCAGTTTGAAAGAAGAATAAGTTCCGCCATTACATCTCTTAATAACGAACACCTTAATTTACTGTCGTTGGGCAACAGCGAATTCAATCGCCAATTAGGTGATATTAGGAACAGTACGCGATTACTTGATACTCACATTCAGGATTTGCTTAACGAAAAGCCATCCCGGGCTGCTTCTAGTGTTTTTCGCCGCGTGGGCTCAACACTCGAGAATGTATCGCAATTACGTTGGTTAGATCTGGATGGCCAGGAACAAATACGCATAAACTTTTCAGGATTTTCGTTTGACCTGGTCGATAAGGAAAAACTACAGAACAAGTCACACCGCCCCTATGTAAAAGCAATCCAGCAAAGTTTGCCTGGCACACTGTTATTGTCCAGGATGACGCTGAACAAAGAAAATGGTCAGGTTGTAATACCGTACGAACCGACAATTCGGGCGATGCTTCATACGGCGCCTACTCATCCAATGGGTGAGGGTTTTCTGATAGTAAATTTCCGGCAAACCGAACTGATGATTTTCCTTAAAAGCTTGTCGTCGCCGAATTCCATCTTACTTATGGCTGATGATACCCCACAATGGGTGCTTCATCCTGAATTGCAAAAACTCTGGTCGGGCAAGGTCGGCGGACCTGGCGTTGATATAGAAGACGCATGGGCACGTCTTGCGTCAAATAATGCGGTCTCAATGTTTGTTGCGAAGGATTTGCGTATTTTTAGTATTAGCAAGCTTGCGATTCACTTAAGTGAAGATGCCCAACGCACGCAGACTTTATTCTTTATCGCGGAAACCCCAGCATCTTTTTATCTCGAACTTCGCCGACAGGCGCTGATTCCCGCTTCTATCACCGCTGCGATTATCTTGCTCATAGGGGCCATTGCACTGTACCGTGAACTGATTACGTCTTACCGAATCAAAATGTTAGGAACCAGGCTAAAGCATGAAAAGGCCGAATTGCAGCAAGCGCTGGCACTCCAAGAGCAGCTTCGCGAAGAGTTAGTAGAGATAGAAAAAATGGCCTCGCTGGGTATGTTGGTTTCCGGTGTGGCACATGAACTCAACACGCCACTGGGCGCTGTTATTATGTCAGTAAGCAGTCAGCAAAGCAGATTGCATGATTTAAAGAAACAAATTGAGTCAGGTTTACGTAAATCTGCACTGGATGATTTTCTTCAGCAAAGTGATACATCGATACAACTGGCATTGAGTAACCTACAGCGCGCCAGCCAGCTAATTAAGCGTTTTAAAAGATTATCTGTAGACAGAAGCAGTGAACATATTACGCATTTTAACTTACTTCAGAATGCCAGCGATATCATCAATGCGATGGGCCCACAGTTGAAGAACTCCCCTGTTGAGTTAAAACTGGACATACCCAAAAGCATTTATCTGACCAGTTACCCGGGTATCGTGTCGCAGGTTTTGCAAAATCTGATAAACAATAGTCTGACCCATGCATTTTCACCGGGACAACACGGCATTATTACTATCAGTGCGAACAGGCAGGACGACCGCGTAATAATCAGTATTAAAGATGATGGAAATGGCATAGATCCCTCCGTTGCAGATACGTTGTTTGACCCCTTTGTTACATCAGGTCGGCATAAAGGAAACTCAGGTCTCGGTCTTCACCTGATACATCAATGGGTCACGCAGGTGCTGGAGGGGCAAATTCATGTTGCGGCCGCCGACGGGGGTGGCACCGTCTTTACGCTGAACCTGGCCACCAGAGTCAAAGAAGCAAAAGATGGCTCGCAGCGCTCGGTAAATAGTTGATCTGGCGATACTGTAGCGCGTAAATCAAGCAGTAACGTTAATAAAAGAGTGAGTGGTATGACAAAAAAAGCAGCCAGTACCAAAAAGAAGCCAACCAGCTTTAATTACGATGCGGTCGTTATTGGCACAGGCCCCGGTGGTGAGGGTGCCGCGATGCAGCTTGCCAAGGCTGGCAAACGCGTCGCCGTAGTAGAACGCTATAAATCTGTAGGCGGTGGCTGTACACACTGGGGAACCATTCCATCTAAGGCGCTGCGTCACTCCGTCAGCCGGCTTATTGAATACAACAACACGCCATTATTTTCAGAGAATAATCTTAATCAACAGGTTAAGTTTGAAGATATTATGCGGCATGCCAGCGGGGTGATTCAAAGCCAGACCAAATTGCGCTCTTCATTCTATGACCGGAATCGCGTTGACTTGTTTTATGGGGTAGCCAGCTTCGAGGATAAAAATACCTTGAAGATTGCTAACAACGATGGTTCTGAGGAGCGCTTAACCACAGCGCAGGTGTTACTCGCCACAGGCTCACGACCTTATTGCCCCAGTGATATCGATTTTGACCATCCACGAATCTACAATTCTGACAGTATCCTTTCACTTAAGCATCAGCCACGCTCTATCATTATCTATGGTGCGGGTGTTGTTGGCTCAGAGTATGCCAGTATCTTTCGGGGTATGGGTGTGAAAGTTGATTTAGTTAATATGCGGGACCGACTGTTATCTTTCCTTGATGCCGAAATCTCTGATGCACTGAGTTATCACTTATGGAACAACGGCGTGGTCATTCGTAACAACGAAACCTACAAGTCCGTCGAAGGCAAAGAAGACAGCGTTATACTGAATCTTGAATCAGGCAAACGTATGCGTGCCGACTGCCTGTTATTTGCCAACGGGCGCACCGGCAATACTGATTTGCTGAACCTGGATGCCGTAGGTATAAAAGCGAACAGTCGCGGGCAGCTGAATGTTAATGAAAACTATCAGACTGATGTAGACAACATTTTTGCCGTAGGTGACGTTATCGGTTATCCAAGTCTCGCATCAGCAGCTTATAACCAGGGTCGCTTTGCGGCAGAAGCAATGCTTGAAGGTAAGGCGAATACCGGGTTGGTAGAAGATATCCCCACCGGAATCTACACAATCCCTGAGATAAGTTCAGTAGGGAAAACTGAGCAGGAGCTGACTGAGCAGAAAGTACCTTACGAAGTAGGCCGCGCACAATTTAAACATCTGGCCCGAGCGCAAATTGCATCGACTACAGTAGGAAGCCTGAAAATTCTATTCCATCGGGAAACGAAAAAGATTCTCGGTATACACTGTTTTGGTGAGCGTGCATCAGAAATTGTGCACATCGGTCAGGCTATCATGCAGCAGAAAGGTGATGGCAACACCCTGGATTACTTTGTGAACACCACGTTTAACTACCCAACTATGGCAGAAGCTTATCGGGTGGCTGCACTGAACGGGCTTAACCGGATTTTTTAATCCGGAATTCAGACACAAAAAAACCGGTCAACTGACCGGTTTTTTCGTAATGCGGAAAAATTAGTTTTTTGTCGAAACGCGATTCATTGCCTGAAGTGCGTCGCGATGTGCAACAATATCGATCTGCATTTTACGCGGATCGAATGTCATCGTAGCAATAGCGTAA
The DNA here is from genome assembly GCF_006228385.1 of Salinimonas iocasae. GTDB lineage: Bacteria > Pseudomonadota > Gammaproteobacteria > Enterobacterales > Alteromonadaceae > Alteromonas > Alteromonas iocasae. The sequence goes on along the minus strand of NZ_CP039852.1, from coordinate 740,741 downwards.
TCACCACGAGACTCGCTCGCCATGTTCACAACTTTTTGCTCGGCTTCTTTGAAGCGAATGTTGCTGGTGATCTGATTGGACATACACTCGCTATTTACTTCAAACGTCGTACGGTCCATGCAATCAAAAAGCTGATTTTCGTTGGATTCCGCATGCGCAATGCCTGTTGTTGTAAGCAGTGCTAGACCTAATAATGATTTACGCATGTTTATCTCCTGACTTCGTAATAACTATTTATTACTGTATGAAACAGCATACTCTGTAAACGACCAGAGATCAAATCAAGATCATAGTTTTATGACAACTTTGTGACAGCAGGTGAAATATTTGAAATATGAAAAAGAAAGTTTCGATGCGCTGATGAACCGGGTTCGTGCCTGCACCCTTTGCGAAGCGGCACTTCCTCAGGCTCCCCGCCCGGTGTTAGCGGCATCAGAACACAGCCGAATCGTAATTATCGGCCAGGCGCCTGGTATTCTCGCCCATGACAGCGCGACACCATGGAATGATCGCAGTGGCGACCGATTACGCCGCTGGATGGGTATCGACACAAATACGTTTTATAATGAAAAGCTTATCTCACTTATCCCTATGGGCTTTTGCTTTCCCGGCTATAAAAATGGTGCTGATGCGCCTCCCCGGAAGGAATGTGCACCGGCGTGGCATCATCAGCTACTTAGCCGCATCAACCCTTCCCTTACGGTACTTGTGGGTCGATACGCCCAGCAATTTTATTGCCCCAAATATAAAACGCTTACGGAGGCGGTGCAAAGCGAAGCACATGCCTCGCAAAGCATCATTATTACGCCCCACCCTTCCGGAAGGAACAACCGCTGGTTAGGTAAAAACCCGTGGTTCGAGTCATCGCTTGTTCCAGCGCTGCAACAGCGGGTGCAAGCATTGCTCGAAAACTAGCCTTGACGGCCTGATAAAAACTGCATCAGGTCGTCAAAAGGCATAGGACGGGCGTATAAATATCCCTGCGCCTCATCACACCCCAGCTCGGTCATATAGCGAGCCTGCTCCTGGGTTTCGACACCTTCAGCGATGGTCACCAAACCTAATTTGTTGCCAAGACTGACAATAGTCTCAGCAATAACCGCATTTTTACCCGGTACGATATCGTTGACAAACGAACGGTCTACTTTTAAGCGATCTAACGGCAAACGTTGTAAATAACTCATTGATGAAAAGCCCGTTCCGAAATCGTCAATTGCAATAGCCACGCCGTGGGCTTTAAGTGCAGCCAATGCATCTATGACAATTTGCGGTTCATCCATAACGACGCTTTCGGTAATTTCTAATTCCAGACTGCCTGACGGACAGTTATACCGGTCTAGTGCGGTTTTTACTTTTTCAACAAAGTATCTGTCGCGAAACTGTGGAATTGAGATGTTTACCGCAACCCTTAACTGTTCATAACCATTTTCACGCAGTTGACTAATGCGTCGACAGGCTTCTTCGAGCACCCACCTGCCAATATCAACAATAAGCCCGGAATATTCTGCAAGAGGTATGAATTCAGATGGGGGAATATATCCGCCTTTTCCGTCAGGCCAGCGTAACAATCCTTCCAGCCCGGCCACCCTTCCACTACGCAAGTCAATTTGGGGCTGAAACCATAACTGAAGCTTCGTATCAGCAAAATCGCTGCGCAATTTCCTGATCATACCAAGTTGAGTCGTGGTGCTTTCTTCAATCTCCGGGGCATAAAAAGCAAAGTTTTCTGTATGGTGTCGCTTAGCGCGATTTAATGCGATATTCGTTCGCTTTAAAACTTCCAGACCATGAAAACAATCGTCCTGAATTTCGCTCATACCAATAGTCACATTCAGCGGAATGCTATGGTCCAGCGCCTGAACAGATGACTGGAAAATACGATTGATGTTTTCCGGATTGACTTCATCGGGCGGACCTACCAGCGCAAAAACGTCGCCACCGATTCGTGCTTTTATGACTCTGTCTGTAGTCATAGACTCTAATCGACTGGCTACCGCCTGAAGCACTGAATTTCCGGTTTCCTGCCCTAATCCATCGTTAATATCTGAAAAATGACTGATATCAATCAATGCAGCACTGGCTCCCTGATGCTCGGGGCGATGCTGGTCCAGTACATTAATCAACTCATTTCGATTAGGCAGTCTGGTTAGCCAGTCGCGAAACGCGGCATTTCGAAGCTGGTGAAATAAGTGAACATTTTCATAGCCCACCGAAATGCTGGACAAGAATACTTCCAGTAGCTGACGATCTATCTCGTTCAACTCTTTTTCCATATTTACATACACCGCAGCCTCAAACCCTGCGCGATGTAAATACAGCACTGAGGTGCCATCTTCAAAAATATGTCGCTTATAGCGTAAACACCGTTCGATATTTTCGCTGATACCTGGGTTGTTTAACTGACTTACAGGCTGGTTAATCAGCCTGGCAAAATTGCCGGCTGCCCCGATAACAAAGATTTCCTCGCTGTCCTTGTCCAGCATCGAACCGGCCTTAGCACAAACCAGCCCTTCTTCATCAAGACCAATAAGCGAACTCAGTTGCGTAACCACCCCTTCGCAGAATGATTTTACGGAATGCTCTTCAAGTAAGTTAGATGCAGAATCAATGATTTTCTGCAGCCCGACCCGACTTTGATTAATCGTAAGAATTTGCTGGTAAGAACGTAGCGAGGCAATAACCGTAGTCACCAGCTTACTGCGGGTGAGTTCTGTTTTTGTTTTATAGTCGTTAATGTCGTAATCTTTGATAATTGTTTCTTCAGGCGCATATCCGGGCTGGCCGGTCCGAAGTACAATCCGGGGTTCCTGCAAAGAAAGTGATTCGCGCAAAAATTTGACCAGATTCAGGCCTGCGTTATCGGTCTCCATCACGACATCAAGCAGAATAATAGCAATTTGAGAACCGTACTCGTTCAGCACATCCTTCGCCTGCTCTGCGGTGTAAGCATGCAAAAAATTCAGCTTGCGATCATTAACAATCAAATCCGCTAAAGCTAATCGTGTAACTGTGTGGATTTCCTCGTCGTCATCCACCACCAGTATGTTCCAGTACTGATAATTTTTGACCGGAAGCGTATTATTTGTATCTTCGTCCAGAAAGACTAATTCATCATTTTCGTAAGATTGCGTCATTATCGGAGAAATCCTTACTACCGCATTTTTTAATCCTACTCCTTGCTCAGTAAATTGCAAAGCCTTGTAACCAATGCAATAGTGTTTGCCGTGCAGAGACGCAGCTCACAGATAACAAGATTACCTGACAAATCCCTTATAAACCGGATAAAAGCATACACAAATGTCATCAAAACCTTTTTCAGCAAACGTATCTGATAAGACCAGTAACCTTAAGAAACCAGATGAAAAAACAAACACTTCTGACTTTGTGAATGCAGGATCGGCTCAATTAGATAATTGGTTTGAATTGTCCGGTATTAATATCAACGACCAGACACCTGATGATAGTGGGGACAACTATGCTGTGGACAGGCGACTGAGAGCACAGACCCTCAACCGCATCAATAACCTCAAGCGTATTGGCAATATTGCCAGAAATGTAAGCATCAAAGCGTCACCACAAAAGGAGCTGGATCCTGACTGGTTCTTCGCATTCCAGGCGCTTGCAGAAAATATCTATAGTGCGGCAATGCAGGAACTATGGGGTAAAATACTTGCGGTAGAGCTCAGCGCGCCTGGCAGCTTCTCGTTGCGAAGTTTAGAGACAATCCGGTTATTAACTGAACGAGACGCCCGGCTTTTTCGTCGCGCGGTAAGCATAGCCAGTTGGCCAGCACGTTCTGCAATCCCGCGCATTCTGGTGGGCTATTACCGGCGTCGGGCGGTTATCGATATTCTTCGTCCCCAGCCACCCGGGCAACTTAATCTTTCCTCGTTTGGATTATCTTATCCCGACCTGTTGGCGCTGATTGATTTAAAGCTTATCTTTGCCAGTGAAATTGAGAGCTCGGAACTGGCGCCCGGAATACCCGTCCACTGGCGTTGTGGCAGGCAATCATATTCGCTGCAAGCGAAAAAACCAGGCTCTGCACTGGTTTACTATAAATTTACTTCGGTGGGTGCGGAACTCTTCAGGTTGTTTGAGAAAAAACAAACCGACGACTATTTAACCGCGTTGTACCAGTTAATGTCGCCGGCGTTTTTTGTTGAATATGATGATTAGGTAATCAGATTCCGTCACCAAATTCATGTAACCCACACTCACGCTTGAGTCCGAAGAAGCGGGTATCCTGTTCGCTCATACCTTCCTGAAGCGATTGAGTGGTATGCCAGTCACCGATTGACACGTAGCCTTGCTCCCACAATGGGTGATATGGCAGATCGTGCTCTTTCAGGTAGTAATGCAGGTCTTTGTTAGACCAGTCGATAATTGGGTAAAGCTTGAACTGGTCTCCCACTTTTTGCAGTACCGGCAATTTTTCGCGACTATCTGACTGACTACGACGCAGACCAGCAAACCAGGTTCCGGCGTTCAGCTCACTTAACGCGCGCTGCATCGGCTCGACCTTGTTCATCTGGTTGTATTGCTCAAGGCCTTCCATCCCTTGCTCCCATAATCTGCCGAATCGGGCTTCCTGCCATGCTGCAGACATCGAAGCACTGTACACATGCAAATTAAGATTAAGACGCTTGGTCATATCATCAATAAACTGATAGGTCTCGGGGAATAAATACCCCGTGTCCGTCAGCACCACCGGAATCTCAGGCTGCTGCTGCGTCAGTAAATGCAGCATAACCGCTGATTGTGCACCAAAGCTGGAAGACACTATGGGGTTAGCCGGCAAGTTGTCCAACGCCCACTCTACCCGCTGCGCAGCAGTCAGTGTCTCAAGATGCGCATTAATCGCATCTAACTGAGCGCTGTCAGCATTCAAAGTGAGCGGCTGTTGTAAAAGGGGATCTGCGCTACTCATAAAAGTCTCTTGCTGAATCCACTACAGGTTTAATAATGCCGGCACGTATAACGAAGTCGCCAAAAGATTCTTTTGCCTGGCGTTCATCAGACCACTTTGTGACCAGCGTATCGATTTCGGCGAAAATCTCATCTTCGCCAATGTTCTCCCGATACATGCGCGGAATACGGGTTCCTTCACGATTACCACCAAGGTGCAGGTTGTATTTACCCGGGCCCTTACCTACCAAACCGATTTCCGCCAGCATTGCCCTGCCACAGCCATTCGGGCAGCCAGTAATTCTGAAGATAATACTTTCATCAGCAAGATCGTGAGCTGTTAAAATATCTTCCATTCTTCTGACAGCTTCCGGCAGATAGCGCTCTGCTTCAGCCATTGCCAGCGGGCAAGTAGGTAACGAAACACAGGCCATTGAGTCCAGCATCTGCTGCGATGTATCAGCCTCAATCAGACCATGCTCGCGCGCCAGTTTTTCGATGACGTCTTTCTGATCAGCAGGCACGCCGGCAATGATAAGGTTCTGATTAGCCGTTAATCTGAAATCTCCCTGATGGATTTTGGCAATTTCCAGGCACCCGGTTTTCAATGTGCGCTCAGGAAAATCAAGAATCCGGCCATTTTCAATGAACACAGTCAGGTGATACTTGCCATCAATGCCCTCTACCCAGCCAAAACGATCACCGCGGCTGGTAAAGGTATAAGGACGGCTTTCCTGGAAACTGATGCCGGCACGTTTCTCAACTTCAGCTTTGAAGTTTTCAACACCAACCCGTTCAAGCGTATACTTGGTTTTGGCATTCTTACGATTGACCCGGTTACCCCAGTCGCGCTGGGTAGTGACCACAGCTTCCGCAACGGCCAGCGTATCTTTTAAAGAAATAAACCCAAAATCATCAGCTTTGCGCGGATAAGTCGAAGTATCGCCGTGGGTCATAGCCAGACCGCCACCTACCAGCACATTGAAGCCAACCAGTTTGCCATTTTCCTCAATCGCCACAAAATTCAGATCATTGGCGTGTACATCCACATCATTTTGTGGAGGTATAACAACTGTTGTTTTGAATTTACGTGGCAGATAGTTATCGCCAAGTATCGGCTCTACTTCGTCCTCGGTGCTTTCGACTTTTTCACCATCCAGCCAGATTTCCGCATATGCACGGGTTTTAGGAAGTAAGTGTTCGCTTATCTTCTTGGCCCATTCGTAAGCTTCCAGGTGAAGCTCAGACTCAATAGGATTAGAGGTACACAGCACATTACGGTTTACATCGCCTGCTGTGGCGATGGAATCAATGCCAGCCTTGTTCAGTGTCTGGTGCATCTTTTTAATTTCAGGCTTAAGCACACCGTGAAACTGAAAGGTTTGTCTGGTAGTCAGACGAATGCTGCCGTACAGAGTATGATCTGCTGCAAACTTATCAATAACCTGCCACTGGTCAGGGGTAATGATGCCGCCGGGTAGTCGGGCGCGTAGCATTACATTGTGCAAAGGCTCTAATTTTTGTTTAGCCCGCTCAGGTCGAATATCACGGTCATCCTGCTGATACATACCGTGAAAACGAATAAGCTGGAAATTATCGGCAGTGAAGCCGCCGGTCAGCTCATCTTTCAGATCCTGCTCAATGGTTCCGCGTAGATGACGGCTTTCTGCTTTTAATCGCTCGTTGTCAGACAGTTTGCCTTCAACGATGAATGGTTTTTTATCATTGCTCATTAATAGACATCCTTCTGATAACGTTTTGCTTTACGTAAAGCTACAAGGTAAGCCTTAGCATCTTGTTCCGACTTACCGCCATGCTCCTGAATAATACTTATCAGCGCAGCCTCAACATCTTTAGCCATGTGCATTGCATCGCCACACACATAAAAATGTGCGCCCTGCTCTAGCCATTCAAAGACCTGCGCGCCATGCTCAAGTAAGCGATGCTGTACATACACTTTTTCTTTTTGATCGCGAGAGAACGCCAGCGTGATTTTATCCAGCAGGCCGCTTTTGACATAACCCTGCCACTCAACCTGATACAGAAAATCCTGAGTGAAATGCGGGTTGCCGAAAAACAGCCAGTTCTTACCCTGCGCTTCCTGGGCATCACGCTCCTGCATAAACGCTCTGAAAGGCGCAATACCTGTACCCGGACCAACCATAATAACCGGTGTATCTGATGACTCAGGAAGCCTGAAGTTATCGTTCTTCTCAACAAATACGTTTACTTCGCCACCCTCAGCCAGTCGGTCGCATAAAAATCCTGACGCGCCGCCCTGATGACGTACGCCAAATGCTTCATAATCCACGTGAGCGACCGTCAGATGAACCTCATCCTCAACTTCACTCTGACTTGACGCGATAGAGTAAAGTCTTGGCGTCAGCGGACGTAATGCATCGACAAGCGCCTGCGCGTCAATCTGACCAGGATGGTCGCGAACAATATCCACAATCTGGCGGTCCGCCATATAGGTACGTAGGGTTGCCTTATCTTCCATCAATTCAGCCAAAGATGCTGACGCTGTTGCCTGCTGATAGGCTTTAATGAAATTCGGGTAGCTTAATGTTAATTCAAGCTTGTTAATTAACGCTTCACGAAGTGTCATCTGGCTGTCAGCAACTGTCACTTCCGCGCTACCCTCAAGCTGTGTCAAAGACAACAACTCATCAACCAGACTTTCACTGTTTGCAAACCATACGCCCAGTGCATCGCCAGGCTGATAGGCTATACCAGAGTCTTCCAGACTAATTTCTATATGCTGTATATCTTTGACAGAGTCGCGACCGGTAATTTTCTGCGCTTCAAGCAACGTTGCCGCAAATGGTGCTTTCTTCGTATATGCGGAGGACTCTGGCTGCGCGGCCGTGCCTGTTTGAGCAGCAACCGTTTGTGACGGTGCACTGGCCACCAGCTCATCTTTTAGCGAGGCAACCAGTTTTTGCGCAAAACTATCAGCCTGCGCATCGTAATCGACATCGCAATCTTCTCTGGGAATAATCGCACTGGCACCCAATGCAGCCAGACGACTGTCGAAGTCTTTACCTGTCTGACAGAAAAATTCGTAGCTGCTATCGCCTAAGCCTAATACTGCGTATTTTAGATTAGGTAACTTCGGTGCCTTTTTACCAGCCAAGAACTCGTGCAGCTCAATCGCATCGTCAGGTGCATCACCTTCGCCGTGGGTACTGACAAAAACAACCACGTGTGTTTCATTTTTTAACTGCCGGGGCTTGTAATCAGCCATGCTAACCAGTTTGCTGCTGAAGCCTGCTTCTTCTGCTTTACCCTGAAAGCTTTCAGCCAGCCCTTTCGCATTGCCGGTCTGCGACCCAAACAGAATGGTGAGTGTTGGCACATCTGCCTGAGCCGCCGGTGCTGCTGACATGGGTGCAGCGCCTGTAGGAGCACCAGCCATACCAGCAATATAGCCGCTTAGCCAGGTTAACTGATCGCGATTAAGCCCTTGTACAGCCTGGGTTATCGCATTTACCTGCTGCTCGTTTAAAACCGCCGGGGGCGCAAAATTTTGATTGGAATCGTTTGACATAACTCGTTAGCCTTAATTTGATATGCTAAGGCTAACGAGGTTTGCAGAGAAGAGAAAAGAATTATTCTTACTTTTTTATTACTGAATGTGCTTAAAACGTTACGTTTTAATCTAGAAGTGTAATTCTAGTCCGAAAAACGCGCCGTCATAAGACATATCAGCATACACATCGTCCAGGTCTTCAATATCCAGTTCAACGTTGCGATAGCCCAGTTGAAGCGTCATATCCACTGCCAGACTTTCGATAAATGAATAGGTCAATGCCAGTTGATAGTCACTGAATGTATGGTCATCAAATGACAGATAGCTACCCTCTGCATAAGCGCCTAACCCGGAAAAAGGTAACCCGAACTGGACCCTGGAGTATGCCATAGGCACCACGCCTGAAAAATCAGCCGTACCTTGCGTGTTACTGGCTGAGTCATTGACCAGTAACGCACCATCTACGTATTTACCATTCACACCTAAATCAAAGCTGAGAATATCATTGTCAAACAATTCATAGTACAGAATAAAATCGGTGGTGGTCAGATCGACACTGGTAAATACCGTGCTCTCAGCCGTATAAAGGTTGCCATCAAACGTATAGTTCGCGTCTAACCTTGTATTACCTTCAGTATCCAGCGTTGAGTGCGAGATCTTTACATTGGGAATGAATGGAACCGGGTGCTCAACTGCAATATAAGCCGAACCCTGCATATCATCGTCAAAGTTAAAGTTCGTTGTATTCTGAGAGTCAGCAAAGCCGCCTTCCGGTTCAGCCTGCCATCCCTGCGCACCGATATAAACCCCGGCTATCGTATCAGCATACACCGGCGTTACTGCAAATACGCCTAAAACTGCTAAGGCTGAAATGCATTTTTTCATGGATTATCCTTGGTTCATTAATTCTGTGAGTTCGATAAGCGCAGCATTCGCGCGCGAGATATAGTTTGCCATGACCAGTGAGTGATTAGCCAGCATTCCAAAGCCATCACCATTTAAAATCATTGGGCTCCATACTGTTTGCTGGGTCGCTTCCAGCTCTCGTATGATCTGACGAAGACTGACCAGCGCATTTTTGTCCTCCAGTACATCAGCAAACTCAACCTCAACCGCCCGCAAGTAATGAAGCAGTGCCCAGGTGGCGCCTTTTGACTCGTAGAACACATCATCCAGTTTCCACCAGCTGGTGCGGATGTGCTTTTCCTGCATATTTGGCGATGACTGGCGCGCGCTTCGCTGACCTGCCAGGTCGGTATTGATTCTTGAAGAGCCAACACTGGCACTCAACCGCTGCGAATAGCTACCCAGGCGTTTTTCTACCAGCTTCAGCCACTCTCTCAGGTTGTCGGCGCGTGTATAAAACTGACTTTCACCGCGCGATGTGTCGACCAATTCAGCGCGATATTTGTAAAGCAAATCGATACCCTTCTGGTAGCTGGATTCAGCCGCAGGGAACATCCAGGCTTCGTTGTCCATATTCAACTGCGGCACGGCCTTAGCGATGTAGCGGTTTTCAATCGACTGCGACTGAGAGCGGGAAAAGTCTTTTCGCATAGCCAGCGCCAGGTCTCGGGTCATCTCAAGTACGCCGAACTCCCAGCTTGGCATATTATCCAGAAGAACGCCCGGTGGCATCATGTCATTAGAAAGGTAACCACCCGGCTTATCGAGCAGTGTTTCGGTAACAATAATCAGACTTGTGGTCATTGTGTACCCGGGAACATCAACATGGGAGGCTTTTTCTGCCTGTGCAGTTACCCGCTTTTCAACATTGAATGTGTCCGGGGACAGGCTCCAATACCACCCCACCAGCCAAAATAAGACAAACAGCAATATAGCCGCTGCCCCAATCCACTTTGCGCTAAGATACTGTTTGATAGCCAATGTTATATTCCTTTTATATCAGTAATGCCCGAAGCAATAACGCTAATTTAACGTTGTTGTTACGGGCATTGTGACTGGATTGATTACTCCTGTATATACGGTGGGCTGCCGTAAGCGCGAACTGAGGCGCGCTTTTGATGATGTCGCCAAATACCAATTGCAGCCACTACCACCAATACTGGCCAGAAAACGCTCAGGCCCAGGGTAAATACCGCAGCCGCAGCAGCGACTAAACCTATGATGATTGCACCGAACATACTAATTGCAACGATAAAGCCTACTATAACAAAGAGTACTGCAAGTGCTAAAAACAACATCAGGTTATCAAAGGGTGAGAGTAGTTCATCACTGAAGTAGATGTTTATATCCATCCATTCCCATATTGCCGCACCCAGGCCACTGGCGAGTATTATGGCAATCGCGACGGCCAGAAAGAAATTTTTCATACTGACCACCGGGGTAACAGAATAACCGCCGCCAGATATGCCAGCACAGTAATACCGGGCAACATAAACACGCTCAGTACCGCCGCGGCACGCACCCATACAGCGTCGATGCTTAACCAGCGAGCGAGGCCGGCACATACACCACTGATAACCGATTCATGCATGATGCGATAAATTCGTTTCTGAGAATTAACAGTCTTCATAATCTGACTCCTGATTGCTAAGGATAATTATTACGCGGCTCTGGATTTCTTCATGCGAGCCAACTCTTCCTCGATGCTCTCGTCCTGTTCAAGCTCTGCGAACTGGGCTTCAAGGGAAGCGGACCCGCTACCCAGGTCGTAGGCTTCAACCTGCGCCTCTAACTGATCAACTTTTTGCTGATAAGCTTCGAACTTGCCCATGGCACGCTGTACGCTCTCCTGCTGAGCCTGATTACGCAGCTTAAGCTGTGCTGCCACGGTATGTTCACGCTGAGACAGCATGCGTGCTTTTTGACGCGCTTCGGCAAGCTTGTGCCCCAATTGCTCAATGTCATCTGTGAGCTTATCCAGCTGGCTATCTATCTGCGCAATTTCCTCTTGCAGGATCTCAAACTGACGAGTCTGAGACTGCTTTTCTTTTAGTGCTGCGCGGGCCAGAGAGTCATTACCTTTTTCAACAGCACGCTGCGCTTTTTCCTGCCAGCGCTGTGCGCTGCGGTTAAGTGAATCAGCATTCCGATTAAGCTGTTTTTTCTGCGCAATGTACTGCGCTGATACACAGCGGGCATGAGCCAGTGCTTCTTCCATCTCCTGAACCATGAGACGAATAAGCTTTTGAGGATCTTCCGCTTTATCTAACATAGCGTTGATGTTGGCGTGAACGATATCAGTCATTCTTGAAAACATGCCCATGGCAATCTCCTTTTAAAATAATTGGAATGCGATTCAATGCATCAGCTAAAGAATTGCGATTACAGCAAAGACACTTCAATTGCCGTACCAATTATTTAAATCACTGTATTTTATGGAATTTTAAGAATTTCTAGGTAGATAATGGATGCGTCATATGGGCGTTGAAAGAATAAATAGTCAAATTGACCATGGTGGTGGCATTTTCGACCACCTCTGTGTTACAGGCACAAAAAAAGCAGCGAATCGCTGCTTTTTTTTGACCACCCAGAATTACTGTACTTGTGTATCCTGCTCTTCATCGCGGTCTGATTTTTTTGACGCAGTAAGTTCTGTCACATTAACCGCACCTTTGCGTGTACCTGAACTTTCAGGTTCAAACATATATACTGCATTGGCGACCGCTTCAGTTACTTCCAGTTTTAACTCGTATGCGGTATTGGCAACCAGCTTATCTACCATTTGACTAACAGCGCGCTCGATAGGCATAGTGTTGGCAGAAGCAGGCGTACTGACAAGTGCTGCGGTCATAAGGGTTGATACTACAATTGCTGGGGCTTTCATAACGATTTCCTTGCTATTACTTTAAAGGTTAAGTGCAAATGTGCGAACACTTTAAAGATAGCGAAAGCTGTGCCAGACCAGTATTTTAAATTAAAATCAAATACTTATTTAAAACCAACCATTTCTTCATGCTGTCAGGTTAACGGCACTGGTCACCAAATAGCCAACTTGACCACTACGAATAGCCTATTTAACCAACCTTACTCTCATTGAAAGCTGCAACGTTAGCCTGCGCCGTTTCAACGCTGTCCAATGCGTTAAGTAATAAAGAAGGATCAGGTGATTTACCTGTCCCGTTCTGGCTAAGATAACGTCGCCAGATACGGCCGCCAGCCTCACCGGCGTAGAGTCCTAACATGTGTCGGGCAACATGCCAGGGCTTGAAGCCTGGCTCATCAATAGTTTCAATATACTGTTGCATCTTCAGCACAATCTCTCTGCGCGTCAACGGCGTGCTATGCTCTTTGAATATTTCCTTATCAACTGAAGCCATCAGATAAGGGTTTGCATAAACTTCCCGGCCCATCATCACGCCATCCACGTGATTGAGCTGCTCCTTTACCGCATCCAGGGTTTTCACCCCGCCATTTATACTTATATTAAGCTGCGGCCAGTCAGCCTTGAGCTGATGGACACGCGGATAATTGAGCGGGGGAACCTCGCGATTTTCTTTAGGACTTAATCCCTGCAACCAGGCTTTTCTGGCGTGCACAATAAAGGTATCACAACCTGCATTCGCCACCGTTTCAACAAACTGTGCAAAGGCATGGTATTCATCCATATCGTCAATACCGATACGACACTTTACCGTCACCGGAATATCAACCTCTGCCTGCATCGCCTTTACTGACGCTGCTACCACTTCCGGCTGTGCCATCAGGCAGGCACCAAAACTGCCGTTTTTCACACGATCTGAGGGACACCCGACATTGATATTAACCTCATCATAGCCTCGTTCCTGCGCCATAACTGCGCAGCGCGCCATATCACCGGCATCGGACCCGCCCAGTTGCAACGCAACCGGATGCTCCTGCTCGTTGAATGCAAGATAATCACCTTTGCCATAAATCAGCGCACCGGTAGTTACCATCTCCGTATAAAGCAGTGCATTACCAGACAACAAACGCAAAAAGTACCGGCAATGTCGGTCTGTCCAATCCAGCATTGGGGCGACTGAGAATTTACGGTGTTCAGCAAGTGACTGCATCATATCGGGTGCCTGTTAACAATCTTGATCTAGCGGGGTAATCTTTTTAAGCAAAAAGTTCTGGATTTGCTAGCCTGCATTAGCAGGCTGAAGCTGAGAAGTATACCATATAATGCGGTCGGGTGACTAAAGGGTTGTGAAGGTTGTAAGGAGCTCAGCAGTCTATGCCAGGTAATTTAGCGGTCCTCCCGCCATCTATTGTAAATGACTGACCGGTAACCCATTGCGCGTCATCGCTTCCCAGCCAGCATGCTAATGCAGCGATATCTGCGGGTTCGCCCAAACGGCCTAATGGATGGAGCTTTTTCAGCGCATTTAGTTTCTGCTGATGTGTATCATCCTCGAAGTACGACTGGTTTAATGAGGTATTTATCCAGCCAGGACAGATAGTGTTGCAACGAATATTGTAGCCCCCCAAATCAACTGCGATAGCTCTGGTGAGTGCATGTACGCCACCTTTGGAAGACACGTACGCTGTATGTGCTGCATTAGCAGCCTCACCCTCTATTGAGCCAATATTTATAATGCAGCCACCACGCTCTTTCATTAAATGTGCTGCGCACTGACTAGTTAGAAATGTGCCGGTAAGGTTAATACGCAGTGTTGCTTCCCAGTCGTTTAAAGTAGTGGTAAGAAAACTCGCCTGCTTCATCACGCCAGCAGCATTTATTAACGCATCTACCCGACCATATTGCTCTTTTACACTATTAAACATATTGTGGACTGACTCTTCGCAAGTCACATCTAAGGTCTTAAATTGGATATTCTTATGGAGCAGATCTTCCGGCTTATGTCGTGAACCTACGACAACTTGTGCTCCCTCGTCGGCGTAACGCTCAGCGATAGCCAATCCAATGCCCTGACTTCCCCCTGTAACCACAACTATTTTTTCTGCGTGTTTCAACTCAAGTCACCTGTTAAAAAGGCAGAACAGTTGCTCGGTTTAACTGTTCTGCCAGAATGCATGTCATCCTTTAGTAAACAATACCCGTCGCATTCAGATCATAATCGGTATAGGTATTATATGTCCCGGAAAGCCATAAAATAGCATTCTTGTTTTTTCCGTTAACAATGAGCGGCCGTATATTATCGTGCTCTTCATTATCAGATAGCTTTTCCCACTCAACGGTACTGATATCATCCTCTAAAGCTATATTCGCCCGGTATACCTGAAAGTTACCACTTTGTTTTTCTCCGGTATGAGGGTTCACGTTGCTGGCAATGACAACATGGGAAGGATCTGAAGGATCAAGGGTTATAAGGCCAGTATAACTTGCCTCTTTAGGGTAAAGATGTTCACCAGCGCGTGCTACTTCACGATCATGCCATTGCTGGCCGTCCCACGAAGCAATACGGTAACGTTGATCACTGTTTTTCAAATAAAGCGAATAGGCAATATGCGGATAGCCGTTGTCATCCAGCACCATGGAGCTGGTCCAGGCACTTTTATTGGCGCTTAGCTCCATGCCCCGGAATGCCCCCTCGCCTCCGGCAAATATCTGCTCTGCCTCTGAAGGTTTCAGTGGACCTTCTTTGCTCAGTTCCTTTATTAAATCGCCATTCGCTGTAAAAAACTTACCTTCGCGAAAGGCGGCATAATAAAGACTATTGCCATAGTCTCGCGGATGGGCATCAGTAAAAGAAATGCCGATCGTATCTTCGTTATCCGAAGCGTAGCGGGCATATGGTCGCTGGGTCCCCCCAAGCTCATCCTGAATAAGGTGGGTAGCATCGCCCCAGGTATTCCCGTGGTCTGTGGAGGATACAAATGTAGGGTTCCACTGAACGCCCCGATAAAGATTGTAAAGTCTATCTTCCTTTTCCAGGTGGAAGAGATTCATGTAGGTAACTGGTTCAGAAGCACTGATCTGTCGCTCCTCGCCCCAGACTGAGTAATCTGAAGACTCAGAGATACGGTAATAGTGGTGATTTTCTGTACTGTGACGCGCATACACTGTCAATAGTGAGCCATCAGGTCTGGCATAGAATACCGGCGAATTATGATCATCGTGATCAAAATTCTCATGAAGTACAGACGTGCTATCTACTTGCTGAGAGTCAAGATCGAAGATACCCACCACGGCGTCTCCGGTTCCATTGCCCTGTACACCGCCTATAACGAGTTTACCATTTTGAATGATAGCTCGCGGGTCCTGAAACCAGCACCATCCTGTATTTTCCATCATGGTCACCGGCGACGCGGCGGTAATGGCATTATCCCTTTCTGACTTAAGCATTTTGTAAAGCTCACTGCCTGCAGCCAAAAATGCGCCTACGCCATACACTTCGGTATAATCAGGGAAAGAGTCACCTGGCGAGGCGCCAACCGGCTGCACATAGGCAAGCATCCCTTCATGATTAACGGCCAGTTTTAATGCACGCCATGCTTTTTCAATTACCGGGCGATACTCTTCTTTATTCAACAGACCATTATTAACGCCCCACGCCAGACCAAACGTAAAGAACGCTGTGCCACTGGTTTCTACTTCAGGATAACCTTCGCGGCCACCTAGTAACCCCATTGACCAAGTGCCATCTTCGCGCTGAATGGTTTTTACCTTGGCCGCCATCTCTTTATACAAATCAACATAAAACTCGCGTCCTTTCCAATCTTTAGGTAAGTCGGGGATCATAAGCGCTAAGCCGCCAAACACCCAACCATTACCTCTGGACCAGAAAATATCTTCGCCGTTTTTTTCTTCCTGCGTGAAATAGCTAGAATCACGCCAGAACAGCTGGTCCTCTTCACTCCATAGCAAATCATAAGTGGCGTGGTATTCTTGATCCATGAACTCAAGGTACTTGTCTTCACCGGTCAACTTTGCCAACCGAGCCCAAACAGGCGGTGCCATAAACAACGCGTCGCTCCAGCCCCAGCGATCATGCGCGTGTGTATCTTCGGCTAGCCAATCCAGCGTACCTTCTTTTGGATTTTCCAGAATCCAGTCAAAACGCTCTTTTGTGGGTTTCAGCATGGCTGGGTCTTCATACTCACTATAAAGAGAAAGATAAAACTGCCCAACGGTGTGATCATCGGCGTGATATGGCCGTTGATGAAGTTCCCACTGATTTTCTTCACCAATATTTTTTAGCCAGGCGGTATAGCTGGCATCACCAGCAACTTTACGCCATTCATTCATGCCCGCATACAGCGCGCCATGATGCCACTCAAGATCGTGATAGCGTTCGCGGTTTGACCACTCAGGTGGGTTGCGCGGTATGGCTCTGTATTCACCTTGTTCTTCGTGATGTTCAATCTGCCAGTCAGCTACCTGCTTGGTTAATTGCTTGACCGATTGCATTGTGATGTCGGTAGGTGCTTCGTCAAGGTAGTTGGCTAGATATTGCTTCCATTGAAAATACGTTTTTATATCCTGCGCTTTTTCCCATGCAAAGCCGGCATAGTATGTCAGTTCGCCGTTGTCATTAGTGGAAGTGACCAGCACCGCATTGGACCGGTCTTTTTGGTCGCTTTGTTGCTCATGGAAAGTAGCCGTATATGTCTGTGGAAGAAGAACCGCTGTTCCGACATGGCTATCGTCAATTTTCTCCCAGGTACTGACCGCACTTCTCTCATCGTTTACATCTACCAGTGCTTTACCATCGTGCGTGGATACCCCAACGGCCACTTTAAGTTTTACGGGCTTACCATCTTGGGTAAACCGACTTTGCGCCTTATACAATTGGCTGCCGCGGCTAAGCGTGACACGCTTAACTTCTTCAATGTTCTGCTCTTCCCAACGATAAGTCAGCTCAAATGAAACTTGTTCATCAGATTTTTCAAGCACTTTAAAAGATTGATAAACGTTAGGTTGTACAAGTTTATCATCCTGACCGGGTTGCCAGAGCGCGACAGCCCCGCACCCTAAAGAGCTTCCCACATGGTATGGGTCATATCCCTCACCGTGATCTTCATGATAAGAAGTACCCTCAAAATGCGCTTCGTACCACTTATTAACTATCGGTTTATCTGTTCTTTTAAACCAGCAATCGGTACCGTTGTTTTCATTTGCCCCAGCGAGAGCTGGTCCATAAACTCGAAAAGCCACCTTGTCATTTTCAAATGCAAAATCGTCTTTTCGCTCTTTAATTTGTCTGGCCTCAAAGCTTTCTTGTGTGGCCGCTTCCTGACTCGAGCAGCCTGCTATTGCGAATCCGGCCAGGAATGTTAGCCACCCCATTCTTTGCTGCATAGTAAATCCTTAAATACGCTAGATGTCATATTGTATTACAATTTAACGATTACTTTACAACGCTTTTTACACCATCACAACATCGAATTTACTGGTCGGGTTTTTAGGAATGTGAGAACAAATTATCTGGCTCGCTTACGCCCCAGTGATATTGGCAGGCTTGTCAGCAATGCCGATTGGTGCCGTTTTGAATAAAAACGTATTACCGCTTTGTGGCGCCAGGTCCAAAGAGTATTGATCAAGACCAGTTCGAGCAGATGTTACGATAATGTGGTCAAGGTGAGGCCCCGCAAACGCAATACTGGTCACGCGGGGAACGGGGAACCGAAGGGTTTGAAGCAGTGTGCCATCCGGCGCAAACCTTAATATGGCATTGCCATCCCAGGCGCACACCCACAAATTACCTTCGCCATCAACAGTAACCCCGTCAGGGTATCCCTGCGAGGGTGAAAGATGAATGTGTGGCCTTTTGGATTTTACGTTTTGATTCTCATCAAGCGTGACCGCAAAGATGATACGCTCTTTGGAAGATACCGAATAAATGATATTTCCAGCGGGATCAAAGGCGGGCCCGTTACTTACAACGTATCCGGAATCAATAATTTGCGCAGCTTTAACTTTATTAAGAAGATACAGATGTCCGGATTCACTTTGCTCAGACTTGTCCATCGTGCCGAAATATAGATTTCCCTGCCGATCGACTTTTGCATCGTTTAGCCGGTTGTGTTTTTCCTTCTCAGGTAATTGCCATACCAATGTCTGTGGTTGCAGATTTTTATCCAGCGTATAGATGCCCGAAGCAAAGCCTGCAATAAGCTGTCCTTCCGCGGTTTCCTTTATCCAGCATACTGGCTCCGGGACAGAAGTAGTTTTTGTCTGCTGCGATTGCCAGTCCATGGAGTGAATTCGGCAGCCGTAAATATCCACCCAGAACGCGCGCTGCAATCGGTGGCTGTAATACGCCCCCTCACCCAGCTCACACTGACAGTTCAATACTGTGATTAAATCTACATTTACCATGATGTTATGCTAGCACAGTTATGGTGAATCTATCCGTTAGCGTTGCTTACAGCTGCCATAATTAGAACCAGTGCAGAGCCACTGGCAACCAGTAAAATCAATTGCCTGATGCGATCTTCGTTTATATTTTTACTGATAAAATATGACAGCGCCCAGCCAATTAAAATGGCAGGAATACATTTAAGAAAAAGAATGAAATCACTTTGCGTTGCACGTCCGGTCCACCATAGAACAAAAATGCCGAACAAATTGATATAAACAAAAAATACACTCAGGTTTGCCTTAATTTTGCTTTGCTCTGCTGACTGATAAAGTAAACCCATCGGCGCACCACCAGCCGATGTTGTAGTACCTAAAAAGCCCGAAAGTGATGAGGCGATGATATTAGTCAAGGCGGAGACCCGTGGGGTCATTCCCAGTACTGATAAGCCCACTGCGATAAGAATAGATACACCAAATAAAAGTTGGTATTGCGCAGCATCGAGATAGTACATGACGGTGCCGGCGACCAGGACGCCGATGGTGCCACCAAACACTGAAAATCCGGTATGGCGAACATCAATCTCAGCCCGGTATTTGACCGATAGTAATGAAGTAAGCAGAAGCGCATTGAGAATCATTGGGGCGGGAACAAGTTCCGGCATCAAAAAGTAGACCAGGGGCGCTGATAATAAGCCCAGCCCGAAACCTATCACCCCCTGTAGACATGCTCCGGTGATCAGGATGAGGTAAATACAAAAAAAACTCAGCAAGCAGTCTATATCCTCTGCGGTAAATTTATCGCTAGCGACCTTAATATAACTATTATATTACATTTATAGTTATCTATCGTTAACGAAATTTACCAATACGTCAATAGAGGAGTTTAAGTCCAGCCTGCATCAATAGTGAGTGTTTGCGCTGTCATCATACTGCTGTCATCGGCGGCTAAGAATAGCGCAGCATTAACAATATGCGCCGGTTTGAGCGTCTGATGTATACACTGTTGCTGCTTCACAGTCTCAACCACTTCCGGATCAAGCCAGTGACTCATTTGTCGTTTTGTCATCACCCAGCCGGGCACGAGTGTGTTTACCCGTATGTTGTGTTGACCGTATGCACTGGCCAGTGAACGTGACATACCTTCAATGGCGGCTTTAGCAGAGGTATAGGCCGGCATGCAGCTTTGCTTAATCCGCCAGCTGGCTGATCCCATATTAATAATAGAGCCACCGTTAATTTGCTTCATCTGCTCGCTCACCGCCTGGGCGGCAAAAAAACTCGGGCGTAAATTTACTGCGAGCCGATCATCCCAGTATTCAACGGTTACCTCATCAATATTGTGTCGCGTATCATCAGCAGCGTTATTTATTAACACACCAATCGGGCCCTGCTCACGGCCGGTCTGCTGGATAATGCTTTGTAAATGCGCAATGTCACGCAAATCACATTGCTCAAAGCGAACATTGTACTGTGATAGCTCGCGGGCAAGTTCAACGCTGGGCGTTTCAGCCATATCTACAAAGGTTACCAGTGCACCTTGTAAGGCAAATCTGCGCACCATTTCAGCGCCAATGCCTGTTCCACCACCAGTGATAAAAACCCGTTTACCAACTAGACTGGGATAATGTGTAGTCTGCTGACAATGCTCAGTCATTACTTACCTCACGCCTGACTTAACGATTGTTACTTTTGATGTGCTTGTCGATTATGCTTCGGCGATTTCTCTTTCAATCACGGTCATCGCTTCATCAATCAGATAGGTCATCATATTTTTAGCCCGCTCTGCATGTCCTTGCGCAATAGCGTTATACACCTTTTCGTGCTCTTCAACGATGGCACTATTATTACTTTTGGCAGGTGTTGTATGCTGAATACTGACGTTCAGGGCGGTGGTAATGAATTCGCGCAACTGATAAAAAAACCGGTTTCCGGAGGCTTGTAATATGGCGGTATGAAACTGCAAATCTGCATCGTGCATGCTGCCTTCACCGTTCTCAACCGCTCGGCGCATTTTTTCAAGCGCAATGCTAATGTTCTCAATTGCTTCGCTGTTCTGCGCGTTGGCAGCCAGCGCCGCTGCCTGCGGTTCAATAGCCAGTCGCATTTGAAGAAATTCTTTTAAGACCAACAAAGACGGGCTGCTTTCCAGCATCCAGCTCAATACGTTGGTATCGTAAAGGTTCCACCGATCAGCCGCTTCCACGCGAATGCCCTGTCTTGGACGAGACGATATCAGACCTTTAGCGGCAAGCATTTTAACCGCCTCACGCACTGCCGTGCGGCTAATGCCATATTCATCACATAATTTTGCTTCTGTTGGAAATCCGGTTTCCGGACTGTAGACACCCTTCACAATCGCTTTGCCCAATTCATTGGTCATTCGCTGTGAAAGGTTCAGATTTTCAATTCGAGCCATATTTTTCCCCTAACGCCTCTGTGCTCACTATACACCGATAACAGTACCGCGTCATTGATTCAGTGAATGGTCCACTTAAGCCTAAAGCGCATGATTTTACACTACTTTTCCATTGCAGGTTAACTATCTGTTAACACCCCCTTTTCTTTACCACTTTTGTAATATAATATTTCAATAACAATTCACCGCTGCTAAGCCAAACTAATAGTTGAAAAGAAATGGTTGATTTAAGCACACTGGACTGGCTCGTTCTGGCCGGTTTTTTCCTTCTGTTACTGGGTGTTGTGGTTATGTCCATGCGCCAGAAAGAAGAGGACACTGCCGATTATTTCCTGGCTGGTCGTAATGCCAGTTGGGTCGTTATCGGCGCTTCAATATTCGCCTCAAACATTGGCTCTGAACACCTTGTGGGTCTATCTGGCTCGGGCGCACAGTCCGGGATGGCGCTGGCGCACTGGGAATTGCAGTCATGGATTATACTGCTTTTAGGCTGGGTATTTGTGCCCTTCTACTGGAGCAGTAAGGTATATACGATGCCTGAGTTTCTGGAGCGCAGATATAACTCTTCTTCCCGCACCTTCCTGTCTGTTATCTCCCTGGTAAGCTATATACTCACCAAGGTTGCAGTCACTGTTTATGCAGGTGGTGTAGCCTTTAAAACCATTCTTGGCATCGAAAGTATCTGGGGTATCGACTTCTTCTGGATATCTGCCCTGGGGCTGGTCATTATCACCGGTATTTATACTGTTCTGGGTGGAATGAAAGCCATCATGTGGACCTCGGTATTGCAAACGCCTGTACTTATAATTGGTTCGCTGGTGATACTGGTAGTGGGCCTGGATAAGGTCGGCGGCTGGTCCGAAGTTGAGCGCCTCAATGCAGAACAGATGCACCTGATACGCTCTGCCTCTGATTCTGAGTTCCCATGGCCGGGTATTATCTTCGGCTCATTTATTATTGGCTTCTGGTACTGGTGTACCGATCAGTACATAGTGCAGCGGGTTTTATCGGCAAAAGGTATCAAAGAAGCACGCCGCGGTACCATGTTCGCCGGGTATCTGAAACTGCTGCCTGTCTTTATCTTCCTTGTGCCCGGCATGATTGCCTACGCGCTTAATGCAAAAGGTATTGTCACTTACGACAGCCCGGACCAGGCTTTTCCCATGCTGGTCTCTGAGTTATTGCCAGCAGGTGTCAAAGGCATTGTAATCGGTGGCCTTGTTGCCGCGTTAATGAGTTCTCTTGCGTCGCTGTTTAACTCTTCGGCGACACTTTTTACTATCGATTTTTATAAAAAATTCAAACCTGAATCGAGTGAAAAGCATCTGCTACGGGTGGGTCGTATTGCTACTATAGTGATTGTTGTTTTGGGTATTTTATGGATTCCGGTGATGAGTCTGATTGCCGATGTGCTGTATGAATATCTGCAATCCGTTCAGTCACTCATCGCCCCGGGTATCGCTGCGGTATTCTTACTTGGCCTGGTCAGTACCCGCATTACCCCCACCGCCGGATTTGTCGGGCTGGTCTCAGGATTTGTTATGGGCATGTTCCGCCTGGCGCTTCTGCCCTTTAAAGACAGTGTCGCCGGTACGCCGCTTGAATGGGTAGTGACCATGAACTGGCTGTATTACTGCATCCTGCTGTTTGTTCTGGTGGTCATAATTATGATTGGTACCAGTATGGTAACCAAAGCCCATAGTCGTGAACGTTTGGACGGGCTGACATTCTCTACCCTGGGTAACAATACATTTAAAGAGGTTGTTGCAGGGCTGGATAAATGGGATTACATCCATACTGTGGGTATATTGGGTATTACCGCATTTATCTATATCCGCTTCTGGTAACACAGCAATCAACATGTCAAAAAAAAGCCGCCATAGAGGCGGCTTTTTTATTGACTGTCATCGACTCACTAATCTGCCAGCGATGGTTTGAAAACCGGAAACCCTTCGTCATCCCAGTATAAAACTCGCACCCGGGCGTGGCGGTTAGGATCAGTAAGTGGCGTTCCCTTTAGCGCTTTATAATCACGACTGTGATAGACCATCAGGTCGGTTTTACCATCCGGCGCTTTGACAAAGCTGTTGTGGCCGGGCCCATAACGGCCCACTGAAGCATCGGTTTCAAATACCGGTTCAGACTTTTTATGCCACTGGCTCGCATCAAGCAGGTCTGCATCAGCGTCAGCCCAAAGTAATCCCATTGCGTAACGGTGGTCGGTCGCACTGGCTGAATAGGTCAGAAACACTTTGTCGTTGTGTTTGATGAACGCGGCGCCTTCGTTTACTTTGTATCCCTGTACCTCCCAGTCCAGGGTCGGTTCAGTGAGCAATGTTGCCGGTAACATCAACTCTGTTGGTGATCGCATCTGTGCAATCCACAATGCAGAATTATAAGACCTGTCTTTATCTTGTTGCGCCCAGACATAGTAACGCTTATCGTTATGCTCGAATGTGGTGCCATCCAGCGCAAACGAATCCCATCCGCTTTTAATTTGACCGGCTTCTTCCCACTCCCCTTTCATAGGATTTTCATGCGTATTTTTCAGTGCATACATCCGAATACTGAAAGGTGTTTCCGCCTCGCCGGCAGCAAAATAGATGTACCAGTTATCATCGACCCGATGCAGTTCCGGCGCCCAGATATTTGCACTCATTGGGCCGCTTTCATGTTTTTCCCATATCGCTTTTGGCTCAGCAATTTTCAGAGCATTGAGACTGCATGCCTGACGCAACTCAATCTTGTCAAACTGCGGTGATGTTCCGATAAAGGTATAACATCCGGTCCGCGGGTGATGCACAAGCATTGGATCAGCGCGTTGCAGCACGATGGGGTTGTCTATTGGTTTTATGTTACTTGTTTCATTTACCTGATTAGCAAAAGCCTGGCTTCCCGCTAATGTGGTAAACCAGGATGCTGCCAGTGTCGAAATTAATGTATGTTTGTTCATTTGCGCCCTCCCGCGATCTGCATATACTGATTTTAGAAAATGCCAACACATTGTTAATATTGTATTACATATTTAACACAATCCCTGTTAAACTGTGAATGAAAATCGAATAAAACGAGTAGATAACGATGCTGATGAGTTTCAAAAAACATGTTCTGACATCTTTATTTCTGGCTGCTACCGCATTTTCAGCAGGAGCAAAACAGGTAGAGGTGCATGACCCGGTAATGACAAAGGAAGGCGATACATTTTATGTATTCAGCACCGGACCAGGCATTACCTATTACGAATCAAAGAATCTTAAAGACTGGACGCTAACCGGACGCGTATTTCCCGATGAGCCAAGCTGGGCGCGCCGAATCGCTCCGGGTTTCGGCGGCCACCTCTGGGCACCGGATGTATACGAAAAAGAAGGAAAGTTTTATCTTTACTATTCGGTTTCTGCCTTTGGCAAAAACACGTCAGGTATTGGCGTCACAGTGAATGAAACGCTGGACCCGGATGCTGAGAATTATCGCTGGGTTGACCAGGGGATCGTCCTGCAATCTGTCCCGGAACGGGATTTCTGGAATGCCATCGACCCCGCCATTGTAGAAGACGATGAAGGCACCCCCTGGATGAGCTTTGGCTCCTTTTGGGGCGGGCTTAAGCTGGTCAAACTGGATGATGATATGACACGCCTGGCAGAGCCGCAGGAGTGGCACACCATTGCCAAACGCCCTGGTAGGCAGACTAATGATGATGCTGACCCCGGTGAGGGCGCGATAGAAGCCCCTTATATCTTTAAAAAGAATGACTATTACTATCTTTTCGTTTCGTTTGATAAGTGCTGCAGGGGAATGGACAGTACGTACAATATTCGCGTCGGCCGCAGTAAAAATGTTGAAGGGCCGTATGTCGACCGTGATGGTAAACCGATGAATGAAGGTGGCGGTACCCTAGTGCTGGAAGGAACTGACAACTGGGTCGCACTTGGCCACAATGCCGCTTATACATTTGATGGCACAGATTATCTGGTATTTCACGCCTATGAAACGGCGGACAACGCTGTGCAGAAGCTTCGCATTCTCCCGATGAGCTGGGACAATGACTGGCCGCAGGTTGACCCGGACGATTTAGACAAACTTACCACTAACCTGCAACAGAAATAACAGAATGGTTAGCCCGTTGTAAAAGACGGGCTTTTCAAACGCTGCGCGCCGACATAAACTTCTGTTATGTCTGATTTTTCCTGCAATTAATTTTCTGATGCCAGAAGCTCATCCGTTCTTTGCATTGTCACCTGCAGCACAACAAAAATTCATCGTTAAATTACTCATACTGAGTGCGATAATTGTCGGCGCATCCGGCACATTATTTTACGCTGCCGGTGTACTGCCGTTACTGCTTCCTTTGCTTGCTATACTCTTATCGATCATCGCCCCGTTTATCGATATACCTTCACTGGTTAAGAACAAAAAGCTGACGTATCTGTCGAACTACCTGCTTGTTGAGCACAATAAGCATGCAATATTGACATTACATACCGCGACACTATTTGATTACTATTTTTTATTTGCGCCTGAAATGAACAGCCGTGAGCGAAAAAAACGCGCTTTAACCGGTATTCTTGAGGGTCTTATTACACTTTGTAACGAGCAGGTTTTATCAGCCAATCCAGAACAAACCGTGCGACTTACCAGCTATGTGCTTAACGAGCGCACTGCGAACAAGCTTGGGTTGCAGCAGGTTCCCACTGATTTTATGCAAACGCTTATTCTTTGCTACAACTATATAAACCTGACAATGTGTCAGTCACTCCTTAATAAACGGTTGAGCCTGCCGTCTGTTAAAAATATAAAAACTTATAAGGGAAGTGTGCACACACTTACACAGAGGAAAGCGTATTTATTGCAGCTCAAATCGAGAATGTCTGATTGACATTAAGATGTGCCTGTCTCAATTAACCGTACGTCGACTATCATCACCGCGTGCGGACCAATTTTACTACCGTTACCTTTTTTACCCCAGGCCAGCTCCGGGGGGATAACGAATTCATAACGCGCCCCCACCGGCATCAAAAGTAATGCTTCGCGCAGTCCTTCTATCGCCTCGCTGAGCATAAAACTTTCCGGCGGCCCCTTTTTATAGGTATCGTCAACGACACTGCCGTCGGCGAGCAATATTCGCTGATGAACTTTCACAATATGATGACTTTCAGGCTGCTCTCCCTGCGCGTCATCTATCACCCGATACATCAACCCGGACGATGTAATCCTGACATCATCCTGTTTGAGATACCGCGCTATAAAATCCGCGGTCATATTGCGATT
Source organism: Salinimonas iocasae (assembly GCF_006228385.1). GTDB lineage: Bacteria > Pseudomonadota > Gammaproteobacteria > Enterobacterales > Alteromonadaceae > Alteromonas > Alteromonas iocasae. Next base: position 714,428 of record NZ_CP039852.1, on the reverse strand, counting down.
CTGACCGGCTGATCCTTTCGCTTTTGTACGTTGTTTATTTCTTGCCATATTACTGAATTACATCAATATTATTTGAATCAGACTATTCTGACAGTAGGCGAATGCCATATATACCGCCTGCCACTGAGCCATCATGCGCTTCAAACCGGACAGTGAGTGTCGGGGCTTTTTGCATGGCATCCGTAAGCGCGTAATCAACAGTATAGAACGCATCTGTGGCTGAGCTGGCTGGCAAGGTAACCGAAGCCAGTTTCTGACCATTTATCAGCACCGAAAACTGCCGGTCTGTGTCGCCTTTGAAATAGGTCAGTCTCAGCGTTTTAGCACGACCTTCCTCATTATTGAGCGCATAGCTGAACCAGCCTGTAGCGTCGCGCCAGTGATGCCCGTCATTAACGCCTGCACGGGTTTGCTGCCCCTTAAAGTTATGCTCAACTTCCGGTTGCTGCTGACCCGGACTGACTGCATCGACAGTAATACTGCGCAGCGCTTTGGCTGTCGCCGCTTCGGCTTGAGCATTCTCAACAAATGATGAAAAGTCACTTTCACTTAATTGCGGCCAGTACACCTCATAGCGACTATCGTGCAAGCGGAAAAATGGGATCAGCGTGGTACTTTTACGCTCTGGCTGATTGGCCACCGCCACGTTAGTGGATGCCTGAAAGGCCAGCTTGTCTCCGGGAGCGCGTTTAAGCCCCTCAAGAAAGGATGCAGGCTCGCCCAGCATCACCGGCAATGCTTCTGGCGGACATACCGGCCCTGCAGCAATATGCCCCATTCGGCTATCATCAGCCACAAAGTTCAGGTTTTCATTTTCAAAAGCCTGAACCTTTGTCGCCAGAACGACCGGCCCGTAAAGCACAGAATAATAATCCTGTCCGTCAGGCAGCTGCTCTACCTCAGGTTCAGCAGGAAGCTGGAAGCTGATAGTATCGTTATCCCGCCACTGTCGCTGCACAGTAATAAAGCCGGCTTCGGTCGTTGTGGTTTGGGCAGGCTTGCCGTTTACAGTAAGTTGCATATCATCAGACAACCATTCAGGCTTTCTCAGATGCATGGTGAATGATGAAGCGCCAGGATCTGTCTTTTGCAGGTTGATGGTGACATCACTGCTATCAGGGAAATGCGTTTGTGTCTCAATCCGCCAGCCTTTTTGCTGCCAGTTCAGGGCTGCCGGCATAAATAAATTCACCCATAACGCACTATCGCTATGGGTATACGCCAACTCGCCATACTTACTGTGATTTTCAATACCAGAGCCTACACAACACCACATTGAGTCCTGGACCGACGAATACATTCGGTAATGACCCGGGCGCATTGAGGTGAAATATACCAGACCTCCGTGCTCGGGGTGCTGTGAAGACAGAATATGGTTGTACATTGCGCGCTCGTAAAACGCCAGATAGCGCGGTTCCCCGCTACGCAGATATAGCATTTTACTCAGCTTCATCATGTTATAGGTATTACAGGTTTCCGGTCCCTCTACATCTTCCACCATCGGGGTGAAATCATCTTTTTCGTGGAAGTGTTCTTTAACGCTATTGCCGCCAATCGATACGCTTCGTTCCTGTGTGACCGTCTGCCAGAAAAATTCAGCGGCAGCCTCCCAGGCTGCATCATCCGCTGTTTCCGCAACCTTTAAAAAGCCAATTACTTTGGGGATCTGCGTATTCGCGTGAAGTCCGGTTAATCTGTCTTTATTTTGCGTTAACGGCTTCAGTATCGTTTGGTGGGAAAATTGACGAGCCAGATGCAAATATCGCCGGTCCTGACTAATCAGTGCCATATCGGCAAATACTTCATTAAGCCCGCCGTGCTCCGAATAAAGCATTTGTTGAATTTGTTCATCGCTTAGATTTTCAGTAACAGAAAGCATCCACTGCCCTAAGTCGAGCAACATAGTTTTAGCTTTATCACTACCAGCGATTTGGTAAGCATCACGCAGGCCGTGGAATAGCTTATCGATGTTATATAACGGCACCCACCGGTCATTTAATGAAAACAAATCAGCGTTAATATTGCCCTGGCGGATTTCACGCCACATAGCCTGACCATTTGGTATTCCACCTAAATAGCCACCATTGGCTTCCTGCGCTCGGACAAGCTCATCAAGCATATAATCAAGTCGATCTTTAAGTGCCTGCTGCCCACTTGCCGCCCATGCCAATGATAACGCAGACAGGTAATGCCCGCCGATGTGCCCGTCCAGTCCGGAATTTTCCCAATTCCCATAGCTATCCGCCTGAGTTTCAAGGCCAGCTTCGCGTAAATATGGCGCTAACAGACGGTCTGGCTTCATCGCCAGTAAGTAATCGATATTGGTCTGCTGTGCATGCCAGAAGGGCCCCCCGGTAAGTGACACCTGACTTAACGCAAACGCCTGTTGTGCGTTCGATACGGGGTTAATCGCTGCCTGCTGATGCGTTGCCGAATTGTGGCTATTGCTGGTGAGAGGTTCCTGCGTCGCGGATTGCTGGCAGCCCATTATCATGGCACTACCTATCGCGACGGATAGTAAGCGACGCTTCATAACCAGGCCCAAAATAGACTTATTCATGACTGATGACCCTTTGCCACGGCAGCGGAATTTTGTAAATCATCGACTACTTCAGGGTGCTCGTTTACAGCATCCAAGGTCAGGGCAAGCCGTTGATATTCCTGGTCGGTAATCCGGTAGCGATTCATCAGCAAACCCACTAAAAAGTGGAATAAGCCTGGAATGATGGTGAGCATTAACGCAATGCCGGTTAATGTAAATTCGCTTTGAACCTGCTCTGCTTCGTAATTGAAATAGGTTAGCAACCAGCCGACCATCGCCCCTGCCAGACCCATTCCGGCTTTCTGGCAAAAAGAAATACCACCGAATGATAAGCCAGCTACACGCTTGCCGGTTTTGCTTTGGCCGTAGTCAACCGCCTCGGCAATGGCAGACCAGAAAATGGGCGCATGTAAATCCACAACAAACGAGATGAGGAAATACAGAACAAAGGCCAGTAGCACATCCTGTTGACCTACGCTGAAAAACATAATGGCACTTAAAATACCCACTGCCATCTGACTGAAGCGAAACAGTTTGACCTTACACCAGCGTTTAGTAATCCAGGTTGAAGCGACCATCGCCAGAATAGCTGCTACTACACCAGTCGCCATAAAGTTAGCCTGCATATCAGGCCCGCCGCCCAGATAATACTTAGCGTAATAGATAGCGACGGAACCACGCACTACATAACCAATAGTGCCTAATACACAAACTCCACAAAGTGTCATCCACTGGTCATTCTTTAACAGAAGCTTCAGTTGCTCTTTAAAGGGTTTTTCATCAACCTTGTGCTCAAGTCGCTCAGTGGTGGTAAAAAAGCAAAACAGCAGCATGAACACCGCAAGTATCGCCATTAATCCCATCGCTGCACGGTAGCCTTCTGCCATATTACCGTCCCAGTAATCGGCACCTGCCAATTTGGGCACGATGATAGTGACAAGAAAGGCGGCTACCTTGGCAAAAAACAGACGATATCCGTTGGCAGACAGTTTTTCTTTTGGGTCTGCGGTCATAACGCCAATCAGTGAAATGTAGGGGATTGTCACTGCTGTAAACATCAGGGTTACGAAGATATAGGTCGAATAAGCCCAGACCAGCTTGGCGTTGTAATCAACATCAGGCGTACTGAAGGTAAGGAATACGGAAATACCAAACGGCACGCACAAAAATAAAAAGTAAGGACGGTAGCGCCCCCATCGTGTAGTAAACTTATCTGTAATGGTGCCCATTAGCGGGTCGCTGACAGCATCAATGAATCGCACCAATAAGAACATGATGGCCAAATCGGATGGCTTTAACCCGAAAATATCGGTATAGAAGAACGTAATAATCAGCATCATCGATGAGATCACTACATTGACCGCCATATCGCCGGCACCGAATCCGATCTTTTCTAATTTTGATAGTTTTTGTGTGGTCATACAGCCTGTTCCGATTAGTGAACCATCTGCTATCGCATCCCTGGTTCATTTGAAATGATGATGTTACCCGTTAACTGGAGTAACGGCGGATTACAACAAATTGCAAACCAAATGTTAATTTTAAATATACTATTATCATACCAATGTAAACGCAATGATTGTCGCTGTTTCTTTTTACCCTAGCGCTAACGTTTTACCTTTAACTGCCAATACTAATAAAAAAACCCGGCGCAAGGCCGGGTTTTCGATAACAGGTTTACTACATACGGTAGCGGAAACCCAGTGCAAAAGTTCTGCTGTACAATGCGCTTCCAAAATTATGCGTACTTGGGTACTCATAATAACTCTGATAGATTTCCTCTGTCAGATTCGTCGCATCAAAGGTCACCGTCAGGTCTTCTGTTGCATCATAACTCAACTGGAAGTCCATAGATTTTTCAGGTTCTCTGTATACGCCCAATGGGTTTGCGAACAAACGATCTTCATAGTTATTGAGGAAGTCGTCACGCCATACATAGGATAGGCGCATGCTCAGTTCTTCATTATCGTAGATAAGTATCGCTGAGTACGACGTATCTGACACACCGAAAATTGGGCGAGTGTCATAGCCATCAATTCCACCATCTTCGTTGAACAATGGAATATCTTGTTCAGAATCAAGAATAGTATAGCTGGCCTGCACACCTAGACCATCCAGCATACCCGGCAGGTTTTCCGGGAAGTACACAGTACCCAGTTCCCACCCATCTAACTTGCCGTTAGAGGTATTGGCCGGTTTTGAAACGATGTAAGTGCCTGGGGCATCGTCAGTTGGCCCCTGATATTGCTCAGCCACGATTGAGTCAAATACGATACCTTCAATATCGCGGGTGAAGTATGTTGCGTATACCGAGCTTTCCGGCGCGAAATACCATTCCAGGGCAAAGTCCCAATTCTGTGACTCGACAGGTTCAAGGTTCGGGTTTCCGCCCGTACCAGTACCGTAGCCAACGTCTGTCAAGTCGGGCTGATAGCTGGTGTAGGCATTTAGCTGCTCAAATGCAGGACGACGAATCGTTTCTGTGTAAGCCACTCGCGCCATCAGGTCGTCGGTAAGATGATAACGAGCAACCAGACTCGGTAACAATGTATTATCATCACGCTCTGCAGTGCTTTGCGGCGGCAACGTAGGGTCAAGAGTAAAGAAGGTCATGTCAGCTTCGTTCATTTCATAACGTAAGCCAATCTCACCATCTAATACTTTGCCAAATAGCTCAGTGTTATATTCTGCTTCGGCATACAAAGCGATGGTGGTTTCTTCGATATCAAAATTAGTTCTGATTCTAGGTGCGTCTTGGCCAAACTGATCCTGATATATACCCGTTAACCCAGATAGTTCACGATATCTGTCACGGTTAGCAAAAGCATAGTAACCATCAGCTGCTACCCAGGATTCTGGGAATGTGGCATTACCATCGAAAAAGTTTTCATTTCGATACTGCAGGTTTTCATCATAGTCGCTTAACAGACCACCGATTACACCGCCGGTAAAGTCGTAATTACCCTGTTCTGCGGTTCTACGGTCTACGAAACTACCAAATTGTACTTTAGTGAAAAACGCGTTATCAACAAAATACTCGGCATCGACCGTCCATGTTATTGAGTCACCTTCCGACGATGAGCCATTCTCAAATGTTTCACCAACGTTATAAAGTGACGCGTTTGTTGGATCAGAATTCTCGTACACTAACGAAGGGATGTCGTTACCATCATTAGTTTCAACATAAAGACGCGGCTGCGATGTTGTTCCCCGAACAGCGAAGAACTCAGTAGTAAACTCAGACTTTTGATAATAAACCTCAGACTTCACATTTAAAAAGTCATTGATCTGCCAGTCACCGCCTAACGATAACAAATAGCTGTCAGTTTCACTTTGCGTTACATCACCAGAGGTAAAGTTAAACGCATTATTTACGTAACGCGATTCAATAATATTAGTGCCGTCGATTAGACCGACTGGATCATTAGGATCGACATCCCCCCACCAATCTACGAACTGAAAAAACAGTGAGTTGAAAGACTCTTGTTCATAGCCGTTATAAAAGCCTTCGAAGGTATAAGTCGAATAGTCGTTAGGCGCCCATTGCAGTGACAAATTGACCGCGGGACGTTCACGCTCCCCTTGAAAATCTGAACCGAATATTGCATCACGACTTAGGTAATAAGGTTCATCTGTACCATTGATGTTTAGCGTAGAGCCCGCTGCAAATGGCAAGCCGTTTTCCATACCAGGCGACCAGCATTGTGGAGAACATTGGTCTGGGAAAATACGTTCTAACGGCCCATAGCCAGAACCATCCAGTTTTTGCGCAGAAGGGTTTTCTGTCGCAAATGGCAACATAGCGCCTGCAGTGATGCTTTGGTCACGGAAATTAGTGCGCGTATATGACACGTTAAGCAGCGCGCCGAAATCACCGCCATCAACTTCCCAGGTATCCGTTGCAAGGAAGCTTAACTGCGGATCCGTTTTATCTGCCTGTTCCTGATGTATAGCGCGGCCGGCAAGTACAAACGTACGATCATCAAAGTCAAAAGGACGCTGTGTTTTCACATCAATCTGACCGGCAATACCGCTACCAATCTGCGACGCAGAACGTGTTTTATATACATTGACAGTTTTTAGCAAAGCAGCCGGGATATCTGCCAGAGCCACAGCACGGCCAGAAGCAGTAAATACGTTTCTTCCATTTATTGTGGTTGTCACGTCTGTTAGCCCGCGAACAGTGACTGTATTTACTTCACCAGAAGCACGGTCAGTTACCTGAATACCAGTAACACGCTGAAGCGCCTCTACAACATTGTTGTCGGGAAATTCACCGATATCTTCTGCAACAATAGAGTCAACAATTTGAACGTTCTGACGTTTAATGTTTATTGCTTTACTGAGACTGGCGCGAACACCAGAAACTTCAATAACTTCAACGTCCGAGCCGTCCTGGGTCGGGGTTGTCTGAGCATCCTGATCATCCTGCGCGAAGGCAAATTGGCAGGACATAGCAACGAGGACAGCACTGGCAAGGTGTGTTCGTTTAAACATACGTTTCTACTCCGGTTCTTATGGTCCTAGTCAACAACGTTCTGAACTTCTGTACAAGGCTTGAGTTTGAACTGACTTTATGTGTTTAAGGCCAGGGGCCCTACTGTTAATTATTTGTTATTCTGAGTTGATATTATTGTATTACATTTGAGCTGTCAATAATAAAACGTTAACGAATTTACGGATTTCATAACCTGAGATTGTCGCGTTAGTTGAAAGTAGAAAGAGCAGTGTTACCTACAGAGTTTGCACTGGGCTGAGCATTCTCTACTTCGAAATCTTATAGACGCAGCAGATAGCGCCTGCACTACAAGGTCTACGGCCCTTTGTCTGAAACTGAAAGAACGGCGAAAGCATGATAAGAAAGTGCACAAGCGATTGCCTGTCCCCAAACATATTGCTCATCGCCCTATTGTTAATACAATATTATATAAAAACGGTTTACATCTTACTTGATAGTACAATACTATTAAAAAGTATTTTACATTTCAGATGACAGTAGCGCGTGGTCGCTGTTGGCTCTATCGTAACGCAGCGAGGAATGAGAGATGAAAAAGCATTGGTTATGCGCCGCAGGAATTATGTTTAGCAGCCACGTAATGGCAGATAACCCTGTTATTAAAGAGGTTTTCACCGCGGATCCTGCGGCATTAGTCCATGATGATACGGTTTATCTGTATACCGGTCATGATGAAGCGCCGAATAACGATGTCTTTTTTGAGATGCACGACTGGCTCGCATTTTCCTCGACAGACATGGTTAACTGGAAAGCACATGGACCAATCATGAAGGCCACCGATTTTAAATGGGCCATAGGTGATGCCTGGGCATCACATATGATTGAAAAAGGCGGGAAGTTTTATTTTTTTACCACGGTAAGGCATAACGAAGAAAAACCGGGTTTCGCTATTGGCGTAGCTGTATCAGACTCGCCTACGGGACCGTTCAGAGATGCTATCGGCCATGCGCTTGTCACTAACGACATGACTACCCAAACACCCAACGACTGGGATGATATTGATCCGGCTATCTTTACCGAAGATAACGGCGATACTTATATGTTTTTCGGCAACCTGGTGCCCAAATACGTCAAGCTGACAGACAACCTCACCGCGCTGGATGGTGAGATCAAAGTCATTGATGTTCCGAATTTTACTGAAGCTGCGTGGGTACATAAAAAAGGCGAAAACTATTACTTATCTTATGCCTGTGAGTTTCCGGAAAAAATTTGTTACGCAATGAGCAAAAGCATTCATGGTCCATGGGAATACAAAGGTATTCTGAATGAAGTAGCAGGCAATACAGAAACCAACCATCAATCAATCATTGAATATAAAGGTAATGACTACTTTATTTACCATACCGGTGCCCTGCCCCCTAAGGGCGATCAACCAAGTGGTGGTCGCTTTCGTCGCTCAGTCGCAATAGACCCGCTTATTTACAATGATGATGGCACGCTTAAGCGTGTTGTCATGAGTACCGAAGGTATTACAGAACCCGCACAGGAGAAATAACATGCGCTTTTCAGTCTTAAAAGCCTCGTTACTGAGCGTGGCGTTGTCGACGGGTGTAGCGACTGCAGCTACCCATCAGGTCACCGTTTCAGCTGACTTAAGTAAGCAGGGACCGGTCATAAACAAAGATATTTATGGCCAGTTTGCTGAGCACTTGGGCAGAGGTATTTATGAAGGATTATGGGTCGGCCCGGACTCTTCTATACCCAATACAAAGGGCTTTCGTAACGATGTCATTAATGCGTTGAAAGAGATGGAGGTGCCTCTGGTACGCTGGCCCGGAGGCTGCTTTGCCGACGAATACCATTGGCGTGATGGCATTGGTCCCAAAGATGAAAGACCTGTCAAAGTGAATACGCACTGGGGCGGCGTTGAGGAAACCAATGCAGTAGGCACCCATGAATTTTTTGATTTAGCCGAGCTACTTGGTGCCGAGGTTTACATTAACGGTAATCTGGGTAGTGGCACTGTCAGAGAAATGGCTGAGTGGATGGAGTATATGACCTCCGACAAAAACTCCACACTGGCCAATCAAAGACGCGCTAACGGACGCGATAAACCCTGGGACATAAAGTATTTTGGTATCGGCAATGAATCTTGGGGCTGTGGTGGTCACATGGAGCCTGATTACTATACGGATCTATATCGTCAATACGCGACGTTTCTAAAAACACCACCGGGAAAAAAACCATTGTTAGTAGGTAGCGGCGGGCATACTGAAGATACCCAGTGGACCGATGTTTTGAGTAAAAACATTGAGCGTGATATGGATGGTATCAGTTACCATTTTTACACCCTGCCTAACGATGAATGGGAAACCAAGGGTCACGCTACTGAGTTTGATGAAAAGATGTGGTTCGCCACTCTGGAACGCACGTACCGCATGGACGAGTATCTGAAAAACAATATTGCTATTCTGGATAAAAATGACCCTGAAGGTGAGCTCGGGTTTTATGTTGATGAATGGGGTACCTGGTATGATGCTGAAGAAGGCCGTGAACCCGGCTTTTTATATCAGCAGAATACCCTTCGTGATGCGGTCGTTGCAGCAGTTAATCTGAATTTATTTCATGCGTATGCCAAGCGCGTGCATATGACCAATATTGCGCAGATGGTTAACGTTCTTCAGGCGATGATTCTGACCGACGGCCCGGATATGCTTAAAACACCGACCTATCATATATACGATATGTATAGCGTGTTTCAGGATGCCACTTCCATTCCCTTAACGCTGGATGCTCCTGACTACACCATGGGTGGTAAGGCCGTTCCAGCTGTCACAGGCTCGCTGGCGAAAGGTAAAGACGGCCGCACCTACCTGGCTCTGGTCAACCTCGATCCGAACAATAGTGCGAGTATCAAGCTGGATGTTTCAGGTGGGTTAGATGAAACACTCAAAGGTGAAATTCTGACTGCCGCAGAGATGACGGCTAAGAATACCTTCGATAATAAGGATGCTGTAACACCAAAGGCATTTGAAGCTACTGCAGATGACTTCACACTACCAGCAAAATCAATCGTAGTGGTAGCGCTTTAATAATTTCCCGCCAAGGCTGAAATGGTTTTCATGTGGCCATTTCAGCCTTTTATTCGTCTCGCGAAAATATTACTCCGAGATAGAAACTCGCCTTTTTGCTTTAACCATTACTATTCCCCGAACACCACTTAACAATACAGTTGGTATCTCTATAGGAAATTATTGCAGGTACAGGCCGCTGCAGTGGCTGAGGAAACGCTATTGAGTACATCGGCAAGTTCTAATGTTGATGGTAATGCATGTACTCGTATAGCGTCTGCCAGCACGACTACCAATGATCTCGATTTGGATGTGCTTAATACTAACTTTCTTTCGCTTGTCACTGAAACCGCTGTGAACGTTTCATCTTCGACAATCTATTCGGAAGCTTCGGTTAGCGGAGATTACGGCAGCCTGAATGCAATGGGTACATCCTATGTTGAGGATTTATCAATAAACCTTTTCGGGCTGGGTGAACTGGATTTAGCATCGTTAGGATTACAGGTTGACGCTGACTGCCTGATTCAGACGTCACCGAACTTCGAAGTATTGAATGTGAGTGGTATTGCTGGTTTAAACCTTATTCTGAATGAACAATATGGCGAATGTACAGATATGTTCTGCTCCATGGGGGTAAATGCGTTACGGTTAAGCTTTAATGCTGTAGATCTAACAGGTCTGGGCCTCAATATTGGTAACCTGGATGGCTTATTAAATGGCGATATCGTCATCGGTCATTCTTATGCCGAGTTAACAGCGCAGATTAATGAAGTACCTGCTCCGGCAACGCTGGGCATTTTCAGTCTGGTCATGCTGGCATTAGGCTTATCGAAGCGTAAGTCAAAATAGCAAAACTGACGGCAGAGCCCCTCTCTGCCGTTTTCTTCTCTTTTTAAAGCCAGTTAGCTTTATTTCTTTTTTGTTCGATCGGTTAATAATTATATTCCACGATATTTTACTGCCGAGCTACAGTCCCCGGCCCCTAGTCTCTTATTAATAATTCTACCTGCTGTTCATCTTATGTGATTGGTAACTCAACATTTTTACTTTAATTCCTCTCCAGCACCTCTTTGTTCATACAATTAAATGTTATAATATAACATTTCATATCAAATAAAATGTGTCTTTGGGTTTACAACATGTCCGATGTGGTTATCGAAGCTTCGAATCTGTGTGTGAAGGTTCGCTCCAGAAAAATACTTAATAACGTTTCATTTTCAGCTAAAGAAGGCGAGGTAATTGCGCTTCTGGGGGGGAATGGTGCAGGTAAATCAACCACCGTGAAAACCTTTTTGGGGTTGATGAAGCCCTCCTCCGGTGAGGCAAAGCTGATTGGCCAGAATATACATACCTCATCTGAATTAGTTCGTGAGAAGGTCGCTTATCTGCCTGAGTCAGTTATGCTCTATGGTCACCTGACGGCTTTTGAAAACATCCGGTATTTTCTTTCTCTTTCCGGAAGGCCCAAAAGCGATGACGCCATAGCTTCATCGCTTAAGCGGGTTGCTTTACAAGAGTCTGCCTGGCACACGAAGTTTGACAGATATTCCAAAGGGATGCGTCAGAAAACAGCCATTGCACTGGCGCTGTTACGTGATGCACCAATTTTATTTCTGGACGAACCTACATCGGGCCTGGATCCGGTGGCGATTGATGAATTCAATCGCCTGATATCTCAGCTTTCTGCACAAGGCTCCACAATCCTTATGGTTACCCATGATGTTTACGGCGCGTGTCATGTCGCTAATAACATCGGATTGCTGCGGGATGGACAGATTGTCGGCATGTTTGAAGCCCCGGAGGAAGGCTATATCGATTCGGAAGTTGTTCATGAGGCATTTATTCGGGATGCCAGGCTATGAGCAACAGAATTCTGATTATTGCGCGCGACGAGTGGCGGTATTGGCAACGCTCGCGCTTATCTTTAGCCGTAATTGTTATTGCGCTTTCACTGGTAGCAGCCTCAGTCTGGATTACCAGAACATCCAATAGCGATACTGCCCATCAGCGTGAGCATATGCAGTCTGAGGCCGAGCACAACTTCAGGGATCAGCCAGACCGACATCCACACCGAATGATTCATTATGGTCACTATGTATTTCGGGGGTTACCACCATTGGGCACACTCGACCCTGGTATCGATGCTTTGACCGGTAACACTGTGTTTTTGGAGGGGCATCGTCAAAATTCTGCAACACTGGCGGACAAAAAACAAAGCAGCGGGCTGACCTGGATAAGCGCGCTAACACCGGCTTTTGTTATGCAAGTCATAGCGCCGATGTTGCTCATCATTCTGGGTTTTAGCACAGTAACCCGGGAACGGGAAGCTGGTACCTTGGAATTTCTCAATGTTCAGGGCGTATCTCCACTCACGCTACTTGCCGGAAAAGGTCTGGCACTTTTCTCTGCAGCGTTGGTTATCAGCACACCATTATTGGTTGGTGTATTGATCAGCATGACGGATGGCGCTGCCATACTACCTGCAATTACCTTTATCGCCAGCTACTGGATCTATCTGCTTATCTGGTCTGCAATCGTGCTTCCGATATCAGCCTTTACACGTTCCAATACGCTGAGCTTCAGTGGCTCACTCACACTTTGGATGCTGCTATGTTTAATCATACCAAGGATTGCCAGCAATACCGCCAGCGTTGTTATTCACTCGCCGGGTAAGTTAGAAACGGATTTTGCAGTGCTGCAACAATTGCGCGAGATCGGTGATGGTCATAATACCAGCGGCCCGGCAAACAGCGCCTTAAAAGCAAGCTTACTGGCTAAATACAATGTGGAATCTGTTGACGAACTGCCCGTTAATTTTAAAGGCATTGTTGCCCAACAATCAGAGGCAAACCTGACGAAGGTGTTAAACCAATTTGCCCAAAAGCAAATGCAGCAGCAAACAGATCAGGCTGACATTTATCGTCATTTCGGATGGCTGTCGCCCATGATTGCTATTCAGAATGCGTCTATGACTCTGGCGGCGACTGACCTTACAAATTATCACTTATTCCTTCGTCAGGCTGAGAAGGCACGGTTCGACTTTGTTCAGGCGTTAAACAAACTTCACGCTGAGGGAATGACGCTGGAACAGGACTCGAACAAGTACCGCAGTAACGCTGCTAAGAAGGCCGCAACAGTGAGCGCTGATAACTGGCAAATGCTATCTCAGTTTTCATTCACTCCTTTGGAATCCGGTGCGCGACTTCACAACAGCATGATGGCATTAGCGCAATTAATTATGTTGTTCGGCGCGTTGATAAGCACCCTTCTATTTTTAGGTAAACGATTATGAGCTGGGCAGATATTCGCCGCGAAGTATTATTTTTGATTCGCAGAAAGAGTGTTGTCGCGTTATTGGTTATCGCTACCTTACTGTCGGTGTTTGCAGTATGGACAGGTAGTGTTGAGGTGGCACAACAACGAGCGACCATCGAACGACTAATTGAGGCTGACAAACTGGACAGAAGTGCCGTTTCAAAGCAATACAATGATTACGGCTATATTGCTTATTATACGTTCCATCTGACTTATGCGCCGCCCTCCCCGCTTGCTTTTGCAGCGTTGGGCGTCAGAGACGTATATCCATGGAAGCATCGGATCCGAATGCTGGCGCTGGAAGGGCAGATTCACGAGTCTGATACGCAAAACCCGGAATTGGCACTGGCAGGCAAAATTGACTTTACGTTTGTTGTGGCAGTTTTTGCACCACTACTGCTGCTTCTATTGCTCCACGATTTGCGGGCCAGCGAACGGGCAGCGGGTCGCTATGCCTTTTTAATGGTGACCCGAAAACATCGTTACAATTTATGGCCGCTGCGCACTGGTATTATGGTAGCTCTGTTATGGCTGGCGCTTGTTTTGCCTTTTATTGTAGGCGCAGTTGTTAATGGAGTCTCCGCCGGCCTGACACTATTGGTAGCCGTAGTCGTTGCAGCATACCTGTTGGGATGGGCAGCACTTTGTTATTGGATCTCGCGCGTAAACGCCACCGCCCCGGTATTAGCATCCTGTATATTGGGTGTGTGGCTTCTGACCTCTTTCATTATTCCTTCTGCAGGTAATGTGTTTATTAAAGATTATTACCACGGACCGCAGGGCGGCGCTGTGCTGATGACTCAGCGTGAAGCAGTAAACGCCGCATGGGATTTGCCCCACGAAACCACTATGACTGCATTTTTGAAAAATCATCCGGAATGGACAGGGAAAACAGAAACCAGCAGCCTGTTTGAATGGAAATGGTATTACGCGTTTCAGCAGGTTGGCGATGAGAAAGCTTTGCCCCTGGCACAGGCCTATCAGCAGACAGCGCAAGACAGATATCAGGCAGCAGGATGGGTAGCATTATTGTCGCCCGCGACCTTGCTTCAGCGTCAGCTTACTCGTTGGGCCGAAACTGACGCTACTGCTGCCTGGCAATACAACGATCGCGTTCGAGCTTTTCACGCTGAATTACGTCACTTTTATTACCCGTTGTTGTTTGGTAATGCTGACTACGATGAGGCTGCATTAAAAAAACGCCCTGAATTCGACCTCGATAAAAAAGCAGATCGATAATTACGATGCAGCAATAGCAAATAAGTCGCCGCGGGCTTAATAGCAGTCCGGGCGTTAATAAAAATCACCGTCGCTCATTATTGGTTTATTTCATTCTCACGATCCTGGCGGCACTGGCCGCTTAGGACTTCATCATCACAAACAAGGTTTATTCTACATGCGAAACGTACCGCCACTGCGCATATTAAAGAAATACATGTTCATTCTGCTCTGCGCTTTTTATTCCCAGGCAGAAGCCAAAGATAGTTTTGAACTGATGGGAGAGACAACAGAACCGGGCGAAAAGCGAGCCTACATCGCTTCACACAATGATATAAAATTGCCGGTGACGGTTGTTAATGGCGCAAAATCAGGCCCCACTTTACTATTGGCAGCAGGGACTCATGGCGATGAATTCCCCTCGATGTTTGCGCTACAAAGGCTGGCAAAAGCACTTGATGCATCAACAATAAATGGCACGGTTATCGTTTTACATCTTGCTAATCTGGACGGTTTTCACGGTCGACGCCTGGCACTCAACCCAAAGGATGAAAAGAACCTTAATCGTGAGTTTCCCGGCAGCCCAACGGGCACAGCGACGGAACAGATTGCTGACCTGCTGACCCGCGAATTTATCAGTAAAATCGATTTTTTTGTGGATATGCATTCAGGAAGCTCAAATCAGAAATTACTCAATCATGTTTATTCACCGTTTGTCGGCGACAAAAAACTTGATGCACTAACCTTTGATTTTGCTAAAGCCACAGGTATGCAACATATCGTTATGTACGGAGACAGACCACGGGATCCAGCTAATTCTGTGTCATTTCCCAACACTGCGATGACGCGCGGTATTCCCGGGCTGACCACCGAGATAGGCCATCTTGCCCAGCGCGATGAAAAGTCCATTGAATTTGCTTTTGACGTTACTAAAAACACAATGATATTTCTGAGTATGCTTCCCGGAGAACGTGCTGTTCATCCGAAACCGGTCATTTATAAGGACGTAAAGTATATAAAAAGTGAGCACGATGGTTTTTTCACCCCCCTAAAGACAATCGGTGACAAGGTGAAGCCCGGGACCAGGCTGGGTACCGTCACAGATTATTTTGGCAACATTCAGCAAACAATAACTGCCCCCACCCATGGCACTATTTTGATGATTAATGAAACGCCACCAGTCAAAAACGGTGAGTCGCCTGTGGCCATAGGCATCGTTCAAAAATAGTAGGTTCCCTCGCCGGGTATTTTGTTCAATTGGTACCCGGCTATTCTCGCATCTATCGGCACGGACAAAACCTGTGCTAATCCCTGCGCTGATAACTAGCTATCTTGAGATGAAATCAACAAATCAGAAGTTGATTATGGGTTGCCGCAATTGCCGAATGAAATGTTATATTATATCATTTAACTACTATTTTAATTATTTATTAAGCAGTTATGAAACCACCTGTTCTTTACTCTCTTATGTTTGTCTCCGCGTTCGCCAGCGCACAAAATCAAAATGCGGCCAGTAATGATGCTGTTGAAGACATCGAGCATATCGAGGTCCGGCAGCACTGGCAGCCTTTCAGAGGAAATGTACCGTTATTTGAAACGCCGCAAGCAGTAGACCGTATTAATGCAGAAACGCTGGATAATGAAGGAATTACGCGGTTTATTGATGCGCTGGACTTTTCGCCCAGTATCGTCAGACAAAATAATTCCGGCGGGATGTTCGATAGTTTTGCAATTCGTGGCTTTTCAGGCGATGAAAATAACCCTACCGGCTACCTGATTAATGGCTTTAACGTGCGCGGTTATAGTGGTAACCGAGGTACGGTAAACATTGAAACAGTGGAAGTCATGAAAGGCCCGGGTTCAGCGCTTTATGGCCAGGGTGAGCCAGGCGGGACTATTAACATTATCACTAAGAAACCACGCTTTGATGAGCAGGGATATATTCAGGCAACTGCTGGGAATTTTGATAAAAAGCTGCTTGAGTTTGACTATACCAACGGATTGAACAGGCAGAGCGCTTATCGCCTTACCGGCTCCTATGAAGATTCTGATACCTATCGAGATCAGGTTTATTTCAAAAACCTGACACTGAACCCTTCTTTTTTGTGGAATATCTCGGACTCGACGAATGTGTCCTACGAAATGGAAATTCTGGACCAGGAAAAGCCCTTAGATCGGGGCGTATTTGTTCTTAATGACGACTTGGATAATGTTGAGCCAGAAAGTTTTTATGGCGATGTTCGCGATGGCGCGCACGAGGTCAAAGCCTGGGGCCATCAGTTAGTTGCGAATCATGCGCTTAATCGTGACTGGCACCTGTTAGCAGGCCTCTACTACCGAGATTCATCATTTGAGGGACAATCCTCAGACACTGAGCTTTCTGATGGTCGCCAGTTATTATACACCGATCCGACCATTCTTTCCCGTCAAAGACGAACCCGTGACTATCAGGCGCGCGATTTGTCTACGCGTTTTGAACTAAGCGGCGAAGTTGCTCTAGGCTCCATTGTCAATAATGTGCTGATGGGAATAGATTATTACAATTATCATCTGGATACCGATTACAGACGGTGGCGTACAGACTGGGGCTCGCAGGACACGACGTACAGCATTGACCCTCAAAACCCAGATTACACGATTCCAAGACCTGACGTATCGCCAACAACGTTGACCGCAGAAAAGCAAACCGGTCAGGGTTTTTACGCCCAGAATCTGGCAGAGCTAACTAACAATACAAAATTTCTGATTGGCTTTCGTGTAGATAAGTTCGATCAGGAAATTCTCAATAAATTGACCGGATTATCGCAAGAGCAGGATCAAACTCAGTTCTCTCCACGGTTAGGTCTTGTTTACGATATCAACGATAGCGTTAATATCTATACCAGCTATGCACAAGGATTCAGACCTAATCCAGGGTTAGACGCTGACAGAAATGCCTTTGATCCTGAAGAGACAGTTTCCTACGAGCTGGGTGCAAAGTGGCAGAATGTCGGCGGGCGTTTCTCTGGCAGCATTGCTTTGTTTAGTGCAGAAAAAGAAAATATGCTTACCGCCGAGCCAAATACCGGCTTTTCAGCCACCTTAGGTGAAGTTGAAAGCCAGGGGATTGAGCTGCAACTTACTACCGATTTAACCGATAACACCCGGCTTGAGCTTGGCTATGCGTATACCGATGCGAAAACGGCTAATGAATCAATAAACTCAGACTGGGGCGTCACAATTCCAAAGGGTGCGCGACTCATTAATGTTGCCAAAAACGCGGGCTATATATCTTTGCAACATTACGCGAACATTATGTCTAAAGAAGTATATCTGGGTGCCACGGCACGTTATGTGGGCGACCGTCTGGGTGAGACCACGGACCCCGACTATATTCTTCCTTCATATACGCTGGTCAATGTATCAGCCTCTATGGTGCTTACACAAAATCTGAGTGTGAAAGTTGACATCAACAATGTATTAGATGAAGAATATTTTGAGAATTCTTATCACAAGTTGTGGACTATGCCAGGCTCGCCACTTAACTACACAGCCAGTGTAAAATATCAGTTCTGATCTTTTGGACATGCACTCCAGTCTGCTCCGGCAGGCTGGAGATACATCACATCCGGATAGAGTCGTACTCCACAGAAATTTTTCCTTGATACCAGAGACATCGTTAATACTTACTGCTGCCAGTAAGAGGTCAACATAAAAAAACCGCCCTAAGGCGGTTTTTTCCGTTCTATCAGCTATTACTGTGGAGACCTGAAGTGAAACACCTGACATTTTGTTTTCATATCAGGTTGTTGGGCAATGTTTGTACCTTCAGCCAGACCACAGTCCGACACACCCATTACCTGATTGTTATAGCGGTTGAGTAACATCACTCCCCCGCCCTCAGCAGGTCGGATTTTCCATTGCGCTGTCGCGGCATCACACTGAACCATAGACAGGTTGGCACCGGGTACTACCGCATTATCATCGGCGCCTACACAGAGGTTACCCTGCGCGTCCGTTTTTAAACTGACGTAGCCAGTATCTGTGGGGACTACGTTCCATTGCTGGTTGTCTTTATAGTCGAAAGCCTGCTGCTCAATATTGTTATTGTCTTGCGCCACGCTTACCGCTTTACCACTTTGCTGGCTAAGAATGACCACGTTTCCTACGGGACGAAGTTGCCATTGTGTACAGGCGCTGTCACTGTTTTGTTGCAACACCGCCTGATTAGCCGCGGCCGAGCACCCGGCAATTGCAAGCGGTTTTTCAGAGTAACGGTTGGTAATAGTAATATTGCCGTCAGTGCCACTTTGCAGCTTCCATTGCTGGCAAAAGTTATTGCGCCATGCGGCAGTCTGTACACGCGCGTTATCGGCGGTGGCACAATCGGCGACACCCAGGAATTTACTGTCTTCGCGATTTGCCAGTCTGACAAAGCCATCGGTAGTAGGATCCAGCACCCACTGGCCATTGGTCGCTGAACACTGGCGCTGTATTGCGCGGTTGTCCTGCGGATCGGGGGAAATATCAAGGCACAGCTCACTGGTAGCATTAACCAGGTGATAGCGCTGCCCTTGTACACGTGTCACCAACGGGCCGTTTTCACCTGATGGTGGTGGTACTACAACACCCGGCGTCAATGGCTTGCCAAAATCTGGCGTGCCATCATCGTTCCACTCAAATTTTTGAGCGCGTAGCGAGCGGGTTGCGGAGCAGCCGTGCTCAACGGAATCATTACCATGGTAGACCAACCAGTCTTCACTGCCGTCCGGTGAGGTGAAGAAGCCGTTGTGACCGGGCCCGAAAACCTCTTCTGTGCGCTCGAATACGGGTTCATCAAACTTTTTCCAGGCGCTGGCTTTCATAGGGTCATCCCCCACCAGCTCCAGCAATCCCAGTTTGTAATCCGGCGTATTACAGAAACTCGCCGAATATGTCATAAAGGTGCGACCATTATGCTGCAGAATTTCAGCACCTTCTGTGACCTTACGGCCACTGATCTCCCAGTCCAGTTCGGGACGGGTAATGATGGTATGGTCCTGATCTTTTTTCAGTGTCCACGGGTTCTCCATCTCAGCGATAATATTAAGCTGTTGATCGCCCTGCCACTGTGAGTAGATGACATATAATTTACCGTCATGCTCAAGGTAATTACCGTCAATATTCCACACATCAGGCATCAACGCGCCTTTGTACTGATAAGGCCCCATAGGGTCATCGCCGGCACTTTCCAGTACATTAAGATGCTGGTTGTCCAGCGTACCGTCCTTACCGGCGGTATACATCATATACCAGCGATAGCCGTCTGGCCCTTTCAGGCGGTGAAACTCAAACGCCCAGAAGTTACAACAGCGCTCAGGGTCGGTAGAAGACCATACATTGACCGGCGTTGCATCAGCCAACCCTGCCAGGGTAGGCGCTTTGCGCATCACCAGTTCTGAAGTCCAGGTGGTGGTGGTCAGATAATAATTACCGTCCCAATACTCCAGCCATGGATCGGCCCCATTGGGAAATAACGGGTTTGTAAACGTCCCGCTTTTACGGATATCCGACTGTGCGGTGCTTTGAGCTGTGTCGTTTTCTGTTGTTTTTCCGTTTGAAGCTGACTGGCACGCACTCAGGCCAGATAGTAACAACAGAACTGAGATAGCCTGAACAAAGTTTGTTTTCATGAGTATTTCTCTGTCTTAACAACCTTGTCTGTCGATTTCGATATCGGCAGACAAGGCATGAGTGATGCTGACTAGCGGGTGCCGAAAGCGTAAACGATACGGGTAGAATACACCTCGCCCGGATTTAATGTTGTGCTGGCAAAATTCGGCTGGTTAGGTGAGTCAGGGTTGTGCTGAGGCTCCAGACAAAAGGCACTACGTTTGTTGTGAACCATGCCGCTTTGTTTAGTGTTGCCGTCCAGAAAGTTGCCGGAATAAAACTGTACTGCCGGCTCTTCTGTCAGCACGGTCAGTGTGCGACCTGTATCCGGCTCGTAAACATTCGCAGCTTCCACCAACTCGCTATCCGGCGAATCTTTAATGACAAAGTTATGGTCATAGCCCTGTCCACGTGAAAGTTGCGTGTTGTCTGTTTCAATATCTTTGCCCATTGTCTTTGGCTGGGTAAAGTCAAACGGCGTACCTTTCACGGATTTGACCTCGCCCGTAGGTATTAACCCTTTATCAACCGGCGTGTAAGTATCACCGTTGATTTGCAGAACATGGTCAAGGATGCTTCCCTTGCCCTGCAGGTTAAAGTAGGTATGTTGTGTCAGGTTCACTATCGTCGGCTTATCTGTGGTAGCCATAAACGCCATGTCCAGCTTATTGTCGCTGGTCAGTGTATAAGTCACCTGTGTATTCAGAGTGCCCGGGTACCCCTGATCGCCATCCGGACTGATAAGAGTAAGCGTCACGCCTGCAGACGTTTTGGTAACGAAAGGCTCCATTTGCCAGACTTTTTTGTCAAACCCCTGTACACCACCGTGCAAATGGTTATCTCCGTCGTTTGTAGCAAGCTGATACTCAGTGCCATTCAGGGTAAACTTACCGTTTGCGATGCGGTTTCCATAACGGCCAATAATGGCGCCGAAATAAGGATTCGCGTCGACATAATCCTGCAGATTGTCCATTCCCAGCACAATATTTCCGGACTTTCCGTTTGCATCCGGTGTTTCCAGACGGGTAATAATACCGCCATAGCTGATGACATCGGCTTCAATACCCTGCCCGTTTTTTAACGTTACTTTATAAACCGGTGTGCTGTCTGGCATATCACCGTAATGGGTCATTTGTGCTGAAGGCTGGTTATTCATTGTATCGGCTCCGTGAGCATAACTCTGGCTGGAATAGAAGGTCAGTGTCAATGTGGCAGCAATGATGCCGCCGACTATACGATGAGAGGTTAAAAACTGAGGCCGCTGGGGCGCGAGGGCAGATAACACCATGACTTACAATTCCCTAATAAAATTTATACTTTTATATTACAAAATGAAGGTATATTGCAAGCCTAGTCAGATTTATCGTTTAACTTTTCCGTCAACTACCAGAAAGCACGCCATCCCGGCACGCTCTGCAGCCTGTCGACCTATGTCGGTATCCTCAAATACCACACACTCTTCGGGTTTAACATTCATGAGTCGGGCTGCTGTCAGAAAGGTTTCAGGATGCGGTTTACCGTGAGTTACATCAGAGGCGGTAACCATGGCATCAAGTTTATTAAGCAAATCGTGATGATTCAGCAAATGCTCTGCGTGTGGACGCTCCGAACCGGTACCAATCGCCACCTGCATCTTAGGGCGGTAGTGGTGAAAAATTTCAGTAGTCTCGGCGATCAGGGAGGGGATTAAATCCATGGTCTCCCACACCTCCCGCTTGCGCAGTGCGACATCTTCGGGGCTGTGATCACTACCATGTTTTTCATTGAGGATTTCTACGGTTTTACGGGTAGGCACGCCACCTAAGCCGTACATGTAATCGCGGTCGAACGGTATACCAAAGCTTTCACAGGTCTGCTTCCATGCTTCCATATGCGCTCCCATCGAATCAATCAGGGTGCCGTCCATATCAAAAATAATGGCTTTGTATGCGCTCAGGTCAATCAGATTTGTTGTCATCGTTTCCCACCATCAGGCTATTATTGCCTGAAAATTGTATTGAATTAAAAACAACAAAACTGACCACCAGGGCCAGTTCTGTTAACTATGACAAGTCAGGACCATCACCAGTTTTTGGTGACTGTCGGTGACTTACACCCCTTGTCTGAGCATGTAGTATGCCGCATTGTTGCGCAGTTCAGATTTTAGCCCACGAATCGTCGTATCCTGGTCTATGATGACGGTTTCAACGCCAGCCATTTCTGCATAATCGACAATCATGTCAGTGGTAACGGCCTGGCTGTACGCTGTATGGTGCGCGCCACCAGCGTGAATCCACGCGGCTGCTGCAACAGACAGGTTAGGCTTAGGCTCCCATAATGCAGACGCCACCGGCAAGTGCGGCAGTTCTGCAGGAGGTGCAACCGTATCCACCTCATTAATCAGGATGCGGAAACGATTCCCCATATCAATGGGAGAAACGTTAATAGCAGGTCCTGGTGTTGCAGTGAATAGCAGTCGGCCAACGTCACACTTTACACCGATTGTATGATGATGGACTTCCAATCTGGGTTTGGCTGACGAAATACTGGGACAAATTTCCAACATGTGAGCACCCAGTACCTGATCAGGGTCGCCCAGGTTATAGGTGTAGTCTTCCATGAATGAACAACCACCTTTACGTCCTTCGCCCATTGCCTTCATGATGCGAACCATCGCAGCGGTTTTCCAGTCACCTTCGCCGCCATACCCATAGCCTTTTGACATCAGACGCTGTGTCGCAAGTCCTGGCAGACCTGACAGTCCCGCCAGGTTTTCAAAGCAGTTAGTAAACGCCTTGAAATTGCCGTCATCTAAAAAGCGCTGCATGCCCAGTTCCAGACGTGCTTCGTTTTCAATCATCGCTTTGTGATGACTATCTTTCCAGGTGTCATTACTGATGATGTAATCATTGTGATATTCATCTAACTGCGCAGATACATCTGCCTCGGAAACCGCATCAACGCGTTCAGCAAGTTCAGCCGTACCAAAGGCATGCACTTCGTAGCCGAACTGGATCTGTGCTGCCACTTTGTCACCCTCGGTAACCGCAACCTGACGCATATTGTCGCCAAAGCGTGCAACTTTCAGCGTCTGGCTTTCATGCCAGCCAATCGCAGCGCGGCACCAGTCATCAATTTGCGCCAGCACTTCAGAGCGCTCCCAGTGACCAACAACTACCTTGCGTTCTTTACGCATACGCGTACCGATAAAGCCAAATTCGCGGTCGCCGTGGGCACTTTGGTGCGTGTTCATGTAATTCATGTTAATTGAATCCCATGGCAACGCAGCGTTGAATTGCGTATGCAGGTGCATCCACGGCTTTCTGAGCTCATTAAGCCCGGCTATCCACATTTTGGCAGGAGAAAACGTGTGCATCCAAAGAATCAGACCGACACAATTTTTGTCAGTATTTGCCTGCTGGCAGACAGCATGAATCTCTTCGGGCGATTTAACGACAGGCTTAAAAACAAGGTTCACCGGCAGCTTGCTGGTACCGTTCAGACCTTTAACAATGCCTTCACTGTCACTGGCAACATTTTCCAATACCTTCGGGCCGTACAGGTGCTGTGAGCCTGTGACAAACCAAACTTCTTTCGTCATCGTCGTCATAAGTAAATCCTCTTCAATTCTGCACGGTGCTTAGCTTTGCCCGTAATAGGCATTTTTACCGTGTTTACGTAAATAGTGTTTGTCCATCACAGCCTGCTTGAGCACGGCTGCGTGCGGATCCAACGTTCTTGTCAGGTAGGCCATCCGGGCAATTTCTTCCAGTAATGCAGCGTGATAAACCGACTGCGCTGCATCTTTACCCCAGGTAAAAGGCGCATGACCGGCCACAATCACCATAGGCGCAGCGTTAGGATCACGCTCTGCATAGGCGTCGGTAATCTGCACGCCGGTTTCTTCCTCATAGTCGCCGTTCACCTGATCATCGGTGAGGTCGCGTGTACAGGTGATATCACCATGCACATAATCAGCATGGGTTGTGCCCAGACACGGAATGCTCTGGCGAGCCTGAGCCCATGCGGTAGCATAAGTGCTGTGGGTATGGGTCACACCACCAATGCTGTCAAAGGCCCGATACAAATGCGTATGGGTTTTGGTATCAGACGAGGGGCGCATAGAGCCTTCCACTACCGTGTTTTCCAGGTCGACGACCACAATGTCTTCAGGCTTCATATCTTCATAAGCAACGCCACTGGGCTTTATCGCGACCACACCCTTGTCGCGGTCTATCTGCGATACATTGCCAAAGGTATAAATCACTAGATTTCTGCGCTGAAGCTCCATATTGGCTTCAAATACTTCACGCTTTAATTCTTTGTAACTCATGGATTACCTCCATCTACAAATTGTCCCAGTTGCGTGTACTTGTGATAAAGCACATCGTAAATCTGTGCGCGCTGCTCATTCGGTGTATATTGCTTACATACCGGCGATGCCATCACCGCCTGCGCAGCCTCAACAGAGTCAAATGCCCCCGCGGCCACGGCAGCCATAATGGCTGCGCCCAGTGCACAGCTTTGCTCGCTTTCAAGCACATCGATGGGACAATTCCAGACATCTGCACACACTTGCATGACATAGTCTGATTTTTTGGAAATACCACCAATGGTTACAACAGATTCGATGGGCACACCCTGTTGCTCAAACCGCTCGGTGATAGCGCGCGCGCCAAATGCGGTGGCTTCCACCAGCGCCTTAAACAACTGAGGTGCATCAGCGCCCATTTTTATACCGGCCATCGCCATAGCAACACTTTGATCAGCGTCTGGCGTACGACGCCCGTTTACCCAATCCAGCGCAACAATGTCGCTTTCTTTAACCGGCAACAGCGAGGCCGCATCCGATAAACGAACCAGGGCAGATTCTTCAATTTTTTCCACCAGCTCACGCTGGCCAGTCTCTGTTAGTTCACTCATCAACTGGCGTGTAGGCCATAAGACCACGTCTTTGAACCATGCGTACAGATCGCCAAATGCAGATTGTCCGGCTTCAAGCCCAATCATCTCTGGTACCACAGAGCCATCCACCTGACCGCAAATCCCTTTAACGCAGGTGTCACCAAGATGAGATTTAGAGGTCACAGTGATATCGCAGGTAGACGTCCCCATTACTTTGGTCAGTACGCCCTGACGTACATTTGCCGCCACGGCACCCATATGACAATCAAAGGCGCCATAACCAATCGCAATACCTTCAGGTAAACCGAGCTTTTCTGCCCACTCATTAGTTAGCGCGCCGGCTTTTTCATGGCTGGGTCTGGTATCGGCATTGATGTTATCCACCAACCCATCAAGTAACGGGTCTATCCCCGTGAAGAATTCATTTGGCGGGAAGCCGTCCCAGTGTTCGTTCCACATCATTTTGTGGCCGGTGGCGCAGCGTCCGAACGTCATTTGCGAAGGATGGGTTTTTCCACACATCAGCGCAGTCATCCAGTCACAATGTTCAACCCAGGCGTA